>NZ_JBEPIJ010000002.1:0-293581 GCF_040327995.1 Sinimarinibacterium thermocellulolyticum
GCTCCAGAGAAACGTAGCTGAACATCGCACCCTGCTGGATTTCTATTCCCCGCATCCCAGACCCCTGTTTGGAATGTCGCGCGTATAGACCGCAGAATTCATGCCGAGTTTTTCAGCAAGCTGCTAGGCTTGACGCTGTCGACTCACCGTGAAGATTGCGCGGGGTGGACGGGATTCGCAGTCCCAGGAGATTGAAGGGAAGGCGGAAGATCAAACTCGCTACAGCGTTGTTCCTGGGGTGCCTGCCGATGGTGGCGTTGACGGAGCCGATCCCGTTCGAGTGCTTTGCACGTCAGCCCGAGTTCGGTGAGGAGGTGGCCGCAGCGCCGAGCGTGCGCTCGCCGTCGATGGACTGCTGGATGCGTTCGAGCCCCGTGGTGACGTGCTCAATGTTGATGCGGACGTCGCGGTTCTCGGCGGTCATTGGTACACTCCGGATATGGCCAAAAAGCGTCCATCCTTCATGCTGCGCCTGGCCAAAGGCATCGGCGCGCTGTACCCACGCGCGGTCATTCGAGCGGTGCCGGTCGGCAAGCCGGTCCATCCCGCATTGATTGCCATTGAGCGTCTGCAGCACCGCGCCCAGAGCGCAAACCTAGCCCGCGCGCGGTTGCAGGACTGGCTCGCGCAGAGCAAGCGTCGAGAAGCCATCAGGAATTCCCCCGCAGGCGACCACGACGGTCGCGATACGCCGCGTCGAACGACACCTGCAGCGCGTCCCCACCCGCTTTGAGCAGCTCGGGCAGGAGCTGGGCCAGCCAACGTTTGCCGAAGGTGTAGAAGCGCATCCCGGTCAACTTGCCGCGCGCCGCGCTGGTGCGCTTGCGGATGGCATCGCCGCTCGCGAGCACGCCCAGCGCTTGTCTGCATGACGACGACCACGAGATCCCGCAAGAGTCACTCGGTGCTCTCAGCCTGATCGAATACGGTCTCCACACCTGCTGGAAACCTCCAACAATCCGTGGCGCTGAAACGGGGAGGCAACATGGGCCATGCGCCAATCATCCGATCGGCGGATCCGGCATTAGCCATCTGGCTAATGTTCGGCGCGAAGCTCGCTCGCTAGATTTCCTCCACCGCCGATGTGGCGGGAGATCAGGCAAGTGGAGGGAACGAAGATGACGTCACTGCTGAAGATGGGTGCCGCCGTCGGCCTGCTGCTTTCTGCAGCCGCAGCCTATGCGGGGCCGGTGAACATCAACACGGCTGACGAGAAGGCGCTGGCCAAGGAGCTCACGGGTGTCGGACCGGCCAAGGCGGCCGCGATCGTCGCCGACCGCGAGGCGAACGGCGCGTTCGAAAAGCCCGAGGACATCATGCGTGTGGATGGCATCGGCGAGGCGATCTACCGGCAGAACAAGGACAACATCAAGGTCAACGACTGACGATTCCCTAAGGGAGGGGCGACCTCACGGCGGGCTGCGGCCCGCCTTTTTCTTGTAGCGCTCAGCGCGCCGGCGCCCCGGAATACTCGCTCGAATCAGAGTACCCGCCACCACGGCGCAGCGAGAACGTCCGGCGCCAGCCAATCAATGGTGTTGCCGGTGTGCAGCAGCAGTCCAGCGCGTGCCTTGTTGCCGTACTCCGCACGGAAAGTGCGCAGATTCGTCGTGTCGCCAAGCCTCGGCCTGGTCGTCGCCTTGACCTCGATCGGCAGCAACTGGCCGTTGGCCTCGATCACAAAGTCGACTTCCTCGCCGATCGTCGTTCGCCAGTAGCCCAGCTCGACGTGTTCGATGCGTGCATCGCGCCACGCCAGCAGATCATTCAGGACGAGATTTTCAAGATGTGCGCCGTCGGGTTTGGTGGCGCCTGCCAGGTGCAGGGCGATGCCGGTGTCGCCCCAGTACAGCTTGGGTGATTTGATCAACCGCTTGGTGCGATTGACGGCGTACGCAGGCAGGCGAACCAGCAGATAGGAGGTTTCGAGCAGGTTGAGCCAGCGGTGTACGGTCGGCTGTGGCAGGGCGACATCGCGTCCCAGCTCGGTTTGGTTCACGACCTGGCCGATTCGCAGGCAGGCTGCGCGCATCAGGCGGCGAAAGTCGGGCAGTGCGCTGATGGCGGCGAGATCCTGCAGATCGCGTTCAAGATATGTGCGGACGTAGCCATCGAACCAGATGCGGCGTTCGCTGTTGTCCCTGATCGATAAGGCGGGGGTGGGGAAGCCGCCGCGTAGCGCCAGCTCATGCCAGTTCTCGGGCTCGTCTTTGGCATCGGCCAGCAGTTCGAGCCAACGGTCATCGGTGTTCGCGAGCAAGTCGTCCCAGCGTCCGCACTGCCCCATGCCGCGTTGCTCGCGCCGCGTCATCGGCCACAGCGTCAGATAACTCGCACGGCCCGCGAGCGACTCCGAAACTTGCCTCATCAGCAGGAGGTTGGCCGATCCGGTCAGCAGGAAGCGGCCGGGCCTGCGGTCCTGGTCGACCGCGTGCTTGACCGCGCGCAGCAATCCAGGCTCGCGCTGGACTTCGTCAAGCGTGATCGGACCGGGGCCGCCCAGCAGCGTTCCCGGTTCCCGGCGGGCCGCATCGAGCACGTCGAGGTCGTCGAGCGTGTGGTATCGGCGCCTGCCGGAAACCAAGCGTTCCACCAGCGTGCTCTTACCGGTTTGGCGCGCGCCGGTCACGACCACAGCGGGCATGACCCGGAGCCGTTGCGCCAGTGCGGCGCCGACCAGGCGGGGGAGTGCTTCCATGCCGTGCATGATATTCATTCATTAAACGAATTGCCAGATAGGGGTGCTTCTGTCGAGCTGTGCCGTCCGTCAATTCGCCGATCGGCGGATCCGGCATTAGCCATCCGGCTAATGTTCGGCGCGAAGCTCCCTGGCTAGATTTCCTCCACCGCCGATGTGGCGGGAGATCAGGCAAGTGGAGGGAACGGAAGATGACATCACTGCTGAAAATGGGTGCCGCCGTCGGCCTGCTGCTTTCTGCAGCCGCAGCCTATGCGGGGCCGGTGAACATCAACACGGCTGACGAGAAGGCGCTGGCCAAGGAGCTCACGGGTGTCGGACCGGCCAAGGCGGCCGCGATCGTCGCCGACCGCGAGGCGAACGGCGCGTTCGAAAAGCCCGAGGACATCATGCGTGTGGATGGCATCGGCGAGGCGATCTACCAGCAGAACAAGGACAACATCAAGGTCAACGACTGACGATTCCCTAAGGGAGGGACGACCTTACGGCGGGCTGCGGCCCGCCTCTTTTTTCTGGGGTGGGGGGAAACCCCGTTTCTACGGGGCTAAACGATGGTGCTACCATCCGCGCCTTGACGGTGCAAGGGCGCGATCACTGCCCTGCCACACCGCGCGTCGGTTTCGTTCAACAACCCTCAGTTCAATTCCCGAGGAACTTCACGCATGTCCGAGAGCCCCAATCGAGCGGTGGCGCGAGCAGTGATGCTCACGCGCAGCGGCTGGGCCGTTGCGGGTTTTGCGCTCTCGTCTTTGGCGATGGCGCAGTCCACGGCGCCGGTGACGCGCTCGGTCAACGAGCAGGTCGCCGCCGAGCAGGCCGCGCAGCAGACGCAAAGCCGCGTCGAGCAGCTCGACGACGAGACGCGTCGCGCCGTTGCCGAATACCGCGCGGTGATCCAGGAGACCGCGAGCCTGAAGCGCTACAACGAGCAACTGCAGGCGACCATCGGCTCGCAGCTCGAAGAAATGGAGACGATGCAGCGGCAGCTCGGCGAAATCGAGACGACGGCGCGCGAGATCGTGCCGCTGCTGCAGAAGATGCTGGCCACGCTCGAGGAGTTCGTGAAGCTGGATCTGCCGTTCCTGCCGGATGAGCGCGCGGACCGCATCGCCGGGCTCAAGGACATGATGGCGCGCGCAGACGTTTCGATCGCCGAGAAGTTCCGCCGCATCGTCGAGGCCTACCAGGTCGAGATGGAGTACGGGCGCACGCTAGAGGCCTACCAGGGCAAGATCGGCGAGCGTACCGTGGAGTTCTTGCGCGCCGGTCGTGTGTCGCTGATGTACCAGACGCTCGATGGTTCCGAAACCGGTTACTGGGATGCGGATGCCAAGCAGTGGGTCGCCGACAACGGCTATGCGGATGCGGTCACCGCGGGACTGAAGATCGCGAAAAAGCAGGCGGCGCCGAATCTGCTGTCGGTGCCCGTGCCCGCGCCGAAGGAGGCCAAGTAACATGTCGCGCACTCCCATGTTCGCCCGCCTGACCCGCCCTGCGGCGGTGCTGTTGCTCGCGGCACTGCCGGGCCTTGCCCAGGCACAGGCCACGACGCTCGATCAGTTGCTCGAACAGACGCGTACCACGCGTGCCCGAGAGGCGCAGCAGAATCAGGCGCGCATCAACGCGTTCCAAGCGGAGCGCAACCGCCGCGCGGCGATGCTCAGTGAGGCGCAGGCCGAGCTATCACGCGAAAACGCGCGGGCCAACGCGCTGTCGGCGCAGTTCGACGCCAACGAGAAGAAGCTCACCGAGCTACAGGCGGCGCTCGATGCCAAGCTCGGCAATCTCGGCGAGATGTTCGGTGTCGTGCGCCAGGTCGCGGGTGATTTTGCGTCGGTGGCCTACAACTCGATGATCTCGGCACAGTATCCGGATCGCGAGGCCTTTGCGCGCAAGCTCTCGGAGTCCAAATCGCTGGCCTCGATCGAGGACCTGGAGCGGCTGTGGTTCGAGATGCAGCGCGAGATGACCGAGAGCGGCCGCGTGGCCAAGTTCACGACCAAGGTCATCGACGTCGAGGGTCAGGAGCGGGACACGCCGGTGGTGCGTCTCGGCGGCTTCACGGCGTCGAGCGAGGATGGCTTTTTGACCTACTTGCCGGGTGAACGTGAGTTCGCCGTGCTGAGCCGTCAGCCGGCGTCGCGCTTCGTCAAGCCCAACGTCGATCTGCTCGACGAGACCAGCGGTTATCACCGTGCGACGCTGGATCCGACCCGCGGCACGTTGCTGGCGGTGCTGGTGCAGACGCCCAAGCTCGGCGAGCAGATCAAGTTCGGCGGCCTGGTCGGCTATCTGATCCTCGCCATCGGTGCGATCGGTCTGATCATGGCGGCGGTGCGCTTCGCTGCACTGTCGGCGATCGCCGCCAAGGTGAACGCTCAGCGCAAGGACACCGCCAACGCCAACGAGAACAACCCACTGGGCCGCGTGCTCGCGGTCTACTACAAGGATCCGAACGTCGATCTGGAAACCCTGCAGTTGCGGCTCGACGAGGCCGTGCTCAAGGAGATCCCGGCGCTGGAGACCTGGCTGCCGGCCATCAAGATGATTGCCGCGGTCGGCCCGCTGATGGGCCTGCTCGGTACCGTCACCGGCATGATCCTGACCTTCCAGCAGATCACCCTGTTCGGCACCGGCGATCCGAAGATCATGGCCGACGGCATCTCGCAGGCGCTGGTGACCACGGTCATGGGCTTGGTGGTCGCGATCCCGATGGTGTTGATCCACGCCTATCTCGCCGGCCGCAGCAAGAACATCGTGCAGATCCTCGACGAGGAGGCGGCGGGCCTGATCGCGGAGCACGCCGAGAAGCAGCATGGTCGGGCCGCTTGACCTGTTCGCGGATGTCCGTGATCTGCTCGAACTGGGCGGGCCGGTGGTCCGCATCCTGCTCGGCGCCGCGTTCCTGCTGTGGGTGCTGATCATCGAGCGCTGGTTGTACTGCACGCGCGAGCTGCCGCGCATGATCGACCGCATCCAGGCGCAATGGGATGCGCGCACCGACCATTCGTCGTGGTACGCGCGCCAGGTCAAGCGCAAGCTCGTGTCCGAGGCCACGCGCCAGATCCGCGGTCACTTGGGCTTGATCAAGGCGCTGGTCGCGCTGGCGTCGCTGCTCGGCCTGCTCGGTACCGTGACCGGCATGATCCAGGTGTTCGACGTCATGGCCACGCTCGGCACCGGCAATGCGCGCGCCATGGCTTCCGGCGTCTCGGCGGCGACGATCCCGACGATGGCGGGCATGGTCGTGTCGATTTCCGGTCTTTATCCGATCCTGTGGCTTGAGAAGAAGCTGGCGACCGAAACCAGCAAGCTCAACGACCACATGATCACGCATTGAGATTGATCTCATGGCACGCAGAAACCGAGGTGGAGACGACGACGCCCAGATCGACTTGACGCCGATGCTGGACATGTCGTTCATCCTGCTGATCTTCTTCATCGTGACGACCTCTTTCGTCAAGGAAGCCGGCATCGACGTCAGCCGTCCGAGCGCGGCCACCGCCGAGCGTAAGGAGCGCGGCAACATCCTGATCGCGATCCGCGCGAACGGTGAGATCTGGATCGACAAGCGCGTGGTCGACAAGCGCGCCGTGCGCGCCACCGTCGAGCGCCTGCACGCGGAAAACCCGGAAGGCTCGGTCGTGATCATCGCCGACAAGAGTTCGGAGACCGGCACGCTGGTGGAGGTCATGGACCAGGTGCGCCTGGCCGGCGTGTTCAATGTCTCGATCGCGGCCGATCAGAGCGGAGGCGGCTAGTGGCGCGTAGTGCGCTGGCGGTGGTCATCGCGGCCGTGATCGCGTTCGGCCTGTTCTGGGTCATGCACCTGCTGATCATGGGGCGCGACGTCGGGCCGAAAAAAGACTCCACTTCGGCGGTGATCGACTTCGTGCGACTCAAGCGCGACACGCAGCTCGAAACGCGCACGCGCAGCAAGCCGGAGAAGCCGCCGCCGCCGAAGAAGCCGCCGCCGCCTCAGCTCAACGTGCAGGCGCAGGCCAAGCCCGACATGGCGCCGACGCCGCTCAACGTGCCCAAGCTCAACCTGCCGACCACCATCACCGGCGGGCCGTTCCTCGGCACCTTCTCCGCCGGCGACATCCAGGGTGACGCCGAGCTGATTCCGCTGGTGCGTATCGCGCCGCAGTACCCACGCCAGGCGCTGCGCGACGGCATCGCCGGTGAGGTCACCTTGGAGATCACCGTCGGTCCGGACGGGATGGTCAAGTCGGCGCGGGTCAAGAGCGCCAAGCCGCGCGGCTACTTCGAGTCCGCGGCAGTGTCCGCTGCGTATAAGGGCCGGTTCAGGCCGAAGGTGGTCGACGGCCAGCCGGTGGAAACCACCGGCGTGTACACCGTGAAGTTCAATCTGGGCGAATAGCGATGCAGCGCAGACTCCGGGCACTGGGCAGTTCGATCGCATCGGCCGCGCTGGCCGTCGGTGCGCTGAGTTTCGCGCCGGTGCACGAGCTGGCCGCGCAGAACGCGCCGAAGAAGGAGCGCAAGGCCGCCGGCACGCTATCGGAGGCGACCTACCGCCAGCTCGAACGCATCCACGAGCTGATCGGCAAGAACCAGAACGCCGAGGCGCTGAGCAAATCCGAGGCGCTGCTGGGCCGTGTCAGCAACGACTACGAGCGGGCCGTCATCCGTCAGACGATGGCCTTCATCTACATCTCGCAGAACAATTACAAGGCGGCGATCGCCGCCTTCGAGGAGGCCCTGTCGCTCGATGCGCTGCCGCAGCAGCCCTACGAGCAGATGCTCTACAACGTCGCCCAGCTCTACTTCCAGGACGGACAGACCGACAAGGCCATCCAGCGCATGGAGCACTACTTCCGCGAGGTGACGTCCGAGCCGCCCGCGGATGCGCATATCCTGCTGGCCAGCGCCTACGCGGACCGCAAGCGCTTTCGCGACGCACTGCCGCAGGTCGACCAGGCGCTCGCCAAAGTCAAGGAGCCGAAGGAGTCCTGGCTGCAGCTCAAGCTGGCGCTGCACTATGAGCTCAAGCAGTACCCGCAGTGTGCCGAGGTGCTGGTGCGGCTGATCGCACTGGTCCCGGCCAAGGAGGACTACTGGAAGCAGTTGTCGAGCATCCTGTTCGAGATCCAGCGCGACAAGGAGTCGCTCGCGGTTCTGGCGCTCGCCGAGCGACAGAACTTTCTCGATACCGAGGGCGAGATTCGCAATCTGGCCAATCTTTATCTGCTGCTCGACATTCCGTACAAGGCGGCACAGGTGCTCGAAAAAGGCCTGGAACGCGGACTGCTCAAGGCCGACGAGAAGACGCTGAGCCTGACCGGCGACGCCTGGACCATGGCGCGCGAGTACGACAAAGCCGAAGCCGTGCTCAAGCGCGCCGCGGCAATCGCCCGCGACGGCGAGATCTTTTACCGCCTGGGTCAGATCTACGTCGAGGATGAGCGCTGGGAGGAGGCGCTGGACGCGCTCACCCAGGCGCAGGCCAAGGGCGTGAAGAAGATGGGCGACGCCGCTTACCTCGAAGGGGTCGCCGCATTCCAGTCCGGCAATCGTGCGCGCGCGGTCGCGTCCTTGCGCAAGGCGCAGCGCTATGACGAGAGCCGCAACAACGCGACGCAGTGGCTCACGCACATTGCCCAGATCGAGGAGGCCGAGGCGCAGGCCGCGATCGCGGCGGCACAGGCGAGCGCGCCGCCGGACCAAGCGAAAAAGGCGAAGAACTGACGCGGATGCCGGCGTGCGTGCGTCGCGTCCGTTGCAGGTCACGATCGCTTTTGCGATCGTCTACCTCGTCTGGGGTTCCACGTATCTGGCGATCCGCATCGGCGTGCAGGATCTGCCGCCGGTGCTGTTCGCCGGCGTGCGCTTTTTGCTCGCGGCGCCGCTGATGTTCGCCTATGCCTGGCTGCGTGGCGCGCGGCTGCCGTCGAGCCGCCGCGACTGGGCGCTGATCGGTCTGACCGCGGTGCTGATGCTGGTCGGCGGCAACGGCCTGGTGACCTGGGCCGAGCACTGGGTCGAGTCGAACCAGGCCGCGTTGATCATCGCCACCTCGGCGATCTGGATGGCCGCTTTGGGCGCGCTCGGCGGGCGCGGTGACCGGCTGTCCTGGCCCGCGGGCGCCGGGCTGCTGCTGGGCCTTGCCGGCGTCGCCCTGCTGGTCGGCGGCGGGCTGCAACTGCGCAGCGCCCCATGGTTCGCCTATGCGGCCCTGCTCGCCGCGCCGATCCTGTGGGCGGCGGGCTCGGTGATCGCGCGGCGCTATCCGCTCGGCTGCGCGCCACTGATGGCGGCGGCGCTGCAGATGTTGGTCACCGGCGTGATCATGACCGCGCTGGGTCTTGCGCTCGGCGACGCACGGCGCTGGTCGCCGACGCCCGAGTCGCTCGGCGCCTTGCTGTATCTGGTGGTGTTCGGCTCCTGTATCGCCTATGGCGCCTACTACTGGCTGGTGCACGAAGTCACGCCGGCCCAGCTCGGCACCTATGCCTATGTCAATCCGGCGATCGCCGTGCTGCTCGGCTGGTGGTGGCTCGACGAGGTGATGGCGCTGCCGCAGATTGCCGGGACGCTGGTGATTCTCGCCGGCGTCGTGCTGGTGACGCTGGCGTCGCGAGCGCCGCCCGTCCGTTAAGCTCGCGCGCATGCGCGCGCCGACCTTCGTGCTGGCTCTTGTGCTGTCGTGCCCGAGTGCATGGGCCACGGCGACCGAGGTGCTGCGCATCGGCAACGGGCCGGAGCCGGAGACGCTCGATCCGCATCGCGTCGAGGGCGTGAGCGCCGGCAACATCGTGCGTGATCTGTTCGAGGGGCTGACCGCGGTCGGCGACGATGGCGCGCCGGTACCGGCCGCGGCCGAAAGCTGGAGCGTCGGCGCCGACGGTCTGCGCTACCGGTTCAGACTGCGCGACGACCTGCGCTGGTCCAACGGCGATCCGCTGGTCGCCGCGGACTTCGTGCGCGGGTTGCGCCGCAGCGTTGCGCCATCCACCGGCTCGCACTTTGCGCGCATGCTCGAACCGATCCGCAACGCCGCTGCGATCATCGACGGCCGCCTGCCCGCCGATACGCTCGGCGTGCACGCACCGGATGCGCAGACGCTGGAGATCGAACTCGAAGCGCCGAACCCGACGCTACCGGCCTTGCTCGCGCATCCATGCGCCTTTCCGCTGCACGCGGACAACGCCGCGGCGTCGACGACGGCGTTCGCGCGCCCGGGCCGATTGATCAGCAACGGCGCCTATCGTCTCGCCGACTGGGTGGTGCAGTCGCACGTGGCGCTGGTGCGCAACGAGCACTACCGCGATCCGGCGGCGATCGCGCGCGTGCATTACGTCGTCACGGAAGACATCCACGCCGAGCTGCAGCGCTTCCGCGCCGGCGAGCTCGACATCACCGCCGAGATCCCGCCGCTGCAGGCCGAGCGCATCCGTCGCGAGTTGCCCGGCGCGCTGCGCGTCGCGCCCTACCTGGGCGTCTACTACTACGGCCTGAATCTGACGCGACCGCCGTTTGCCGGCGCACCGCAACTGCGGCGCGCGCTGTCGATGGTCATCGACCGCGAGCTTTTGGTGCAGAAGGTGCTGCACGGGCTCGGCCTGCCGGCCTACGGCTTCGTACCACCGAAAACCGCGGGACACGTGCCGCAGACGCCGGCGTGGTCGGCGTGGCCGCTGGCGCGGCGCATCGAGGAGGCCCGCCGTCTGTACCGGCAGGCCGGCTATGGTCAGGACAGGCCGCTGCAGGTCGAGATCCGCTACAACACCCACGAGACGCATCGCCGCATCGCCACCGTGGTGGCGGCGATGTGGAAGCAGACTCTCGGCGTGCAGACGCGTCTGGTCAACGAGGAGTTCAAGGTGTTCCTGCACCATCGTCGCCTACGGCGCGACACGCAGGTGTTCCGCGCGGCGTGGATGGCGGACTTCAACGACCCGATGAGCTTTCTCGGCATCCTGCACAGCGCGCACGGCAAGAACGACAGCGGCTGGGTCGATGCCGATTTCGACGCGCATCTCGCTGTCGCGGCGGCGAGCGTCGATGGCGAGCGGCGCGCCGAGGCCCTCGCCGCGGCGGAGCGCCGCGTGCTCGAAGACGTACCGGTGATTCCGCTGTACGTCTACGTGTCCAAGCACCTGGTCGCGCCGCGCGTGCGCGGCTGGCGCGACCATCCGCTCGACTATCACTACAGCAAGGACTTGACGCTCGCGGACTCGCAGGAGGGGCGCGGATGACACTCATGCTGCTGCGCCGCGCCATCGCCGGTCTGGTCACGCTGTTCGCGCTGCTGACGCTGAGCTTTTTTCTACTGCGAGCTGCCCCCGGCGGGCCGCTGGATCGCGAACGCAGCCTGCCGCCGCGGATCGAGGCGGCGATCGCCGCGCAGTATCACCTCGACGAACCGTTGTGGCGTCAATATGTGCGCTACGCCGGCGACGTGCTGCGTGGTGATCTCGGGCCCTCGTTCCAGTACGACGGGTATCACGTGAGCGATCTGATCGCGGCCGGACTGCCGGCATCGCTGTTGCTTGGCGCGCTCGCGCTCGCGCTCGCGCTGCCGCTGGGCATCGTGCTCGGCTTCACCGCGGCGCAGCGACCGGGCGGCTGGCGCGATCGCGCGCTCACGCTGTTCTCGATGACCGGCGTGTCGCTGCCGAACTTCGTCGTCGCGCCACTGCTGGTGCTGGTGTTCGCAGTGACGCTGCGCTGGCTGCCGGCCGGCGGCTGGCGCGCCGGCGCCTGGCAGGACGTCGTGCTGCCGGTGATCGCGCTGGCCTTGCCGCAGATGGCCTATGTCGCGCGCCTGGCCCGCGCCGGCATGATCGAGACGCTGGCCGCGCCGTTCATGCTCACGGCGCGCGCCAAGGGCCTGCCGCCGCGCTTGCTGTTGTGGCGGCATGCCTTTCGCCCGGCGCTGCTGCCGGTGCTGTCCTATCTCGGCCCCGCGGCCGCGGGGCTTTTGACCGGCTCGGTCGTGGTCGAGCAGATCTTCGGCATACCCGGCATCGGCCGCTACTTCGTGCAGGGTGCGCTCAACCGCGACTACACCCTGGTGCTCGGCGTCGTGCTGCTCTACGGCGCGCTGATCGTGCTGTTCAATCTGCTGGTCGACCTGCTGTACGGCTGGCTCGACCCGCGGCTGCGATCGGCATGAGGCACGTGGTGGCAGACCGGCGCGGCGGTGCCGCATGGCTGGCGGGCGGCGTTCTCGCGCTCATCGTGCTCGCGGTGATTCTCGGCCCGCTGCTGAGTCCGCACACAGTGGATCACATCGACTTCGCGGCCGACTGGGGCGCGCCGCCGTCGATCGATGGCGCGCACTGGTTCGGTACCGACAGCCTCGGCCGCGACCTGTTCGTGCGTACGCTCGAAGGCGGACGCACCTCGTTGTTGGTCGGTCTGCTCGCGACGCTGGTGTCGGTGGGCATCGGCGTGGCCTGGGGCGCGGTCGCGGGTTACTTCGGTGGGCGCATCGATCAGTGGCTGATGCGCGCGGTGGACGTGCTCTACGCATTGCCGTTCATGTTCATCGTGATTCTGCTGATGGTCGCCTTCGGCCGCGAGCTGTGGCTGGTGTTCGCCGCGATCGGCGCGGTGACCTGGCTGGACATGGCGCGCGTCGTGCGCGGCCAGACGCTGGCGCTGCGCGAGCGTGGCTTCGTCGTCGCGGCCAAGCTCGTCGGCGTGCCGGATGCGCGCATCATCCTGCGCCACATCCTGCCCAACCTGAGCGGACCAGTGCTGGCGATGGCGACGCTGACGGTGCCGCAGGCGATCCTGATCGAGTCCTTTTTGAGCTTTCTCGGTCTTGGCGTGCAGGAGCCGCGGGCGAGCTGGGGCATGCTGATCAACGACGGCGCGCGCGACATGGAGATCACGCCGTGGGCGCTGGCCTTCCCCTGCGCATTTTTGGTGACGACGCTGTTGTGCCTGAACGTGCTCGGCGAGCGCCTGCGCGCAACGGGGCAGGGGCGGTGAGCGCGTTGCTCGCGGTCGAGGGCCTGTGCGTGCACTTGGGCGCGCGCGCGGTCGTCGACGATGTCGGCTTTTCGCTCGCGCCGGGCGAGGCGCTGGGCATCGTCGGCGAGTCGGGCTCCGGCAAGTCGCAGACCGCGCTGGCGCTGCTCGGGCTGTGCGATGCCCGCGCCAGGGTGCACGGCAGTATCCGCTTCGACGATCGTGAGCTGCTCGGCCTGCATGAGCGCGAGCTGCGCCGTATTCGCGGCGCGCAGATCGCGGCCGTGTTCCAGAACCCAGGTGCGAGCCTCAACCCGCATCTGCGCATCGGCACGCAGCTCGCCGAGGGTTTGCGCCACCATCGCGGCCTTTCGCGCAGCGCGGCGATGGCCGAGGTGCTGCGCCTGCTCGACGCGGTGCGCATCGCCGATGCGCCGCGCCGCCTGCGGCAGTATCCGCACGAGCTGTCGGGCGGCATGTGCCAGCGCGTCGCACTGGCGATGGCGCTGGCCTGTGCGCCGCGGCTTTTGATCGCCGACGAGCCGACCACCGCGCTCGACGCGACGACGCAGGCGCGGCTGCTCGATCTGATGCGCGGGCAGTGCCGCGAGCGCGGTCTGGCGTTGCTGCTGATCTCGCATGATCTGGGCGTCGTCGCCGAGCTGTGCAGCCGCGTGCTGGTGATGCGCGCCGGGCGCGTCGTCGAGCACGGTGCGATCGACGTGGTGATGTCGGCGCCGCGCCATCCGTACACTGCGGCGCTGCTCGCGGCACGACGCGCGCTCGCCGGGGATGAACGCTGACGCGGGGCCAGTTGCAGCTACGGCGTTTTCTTACGTAATCTCCGCAACGGCTTGATTCGGGCGGTCCGACGGCGTTCGATTCCCGTGACGCCGAATGTGCGGTCGACCGCTCGCCGTGCGCCCATCCGGGGGAGAGATCCAATGACCATGCTGGCCAAGCGCCACATCGCAGCCGTCCTGTTCGCCGCGGTTGGCACGCTGTCGAGCAAGGCGGCGTTCGCCATCAGCTTCAGCCTGCCGTGGGGCGAGGAGTCGATCGAGGGCGTGCTCAACAGCTCGATCGTGATCGGTGCGGCGGTGCGCACCCAGGACCGGCATACCGATTATCTGGGCAAGTCCAACATCAACCCGGACGTCTGCGGTGGCATCAACCAGTCCTGCCAAGGCCTGTTCCGCGATCAGGGCCACCCGGCGGTCGCCCTGGCGTCCGCGCCGGGTCAGTTCAGTCCCAATTACGACGATGGCAACTGGAACTACGACAAGGGCGATCTGACCTCGGGCCTGGTCAAGATCACCCAGGACCTGACGCTCACCTGGGGCAACTACGGCATCTTTGCCAAGGGCCTGTATTACCACGACTGGGTCAACGAGGACTTCGAGGAGTTCCACCCCAACCTGATCAACGCCGAAAACCGCGACGAGGTCGCGCTCGCCGATCCGACCTTCGGCTTCGCGCAGTACGGACGCGGTGGGCCGGTCGAGCGGCCGCGCACCGGCGAGACCCTGAGCCAGATCGGCGCCGAGCTGCAATTGCAAGACGCCTACGTCTTCGGCTCCGTGCCGCTGTGGGGCGAAAAGGAGCTGGGGTTCAAGGTCGGCCGCCACCTGATCAACTGGGGCGAGTCGCTGCTGCAGGCGCTCAACTCCCTGAACCAGGCCAACCCGCCCAACGCCAACAATTTCTACCGCGTCGGCTATCTGGTGGAGGAGATTTTCACGCCGATCAACATGGTCTCGATCGGCTTCGAACCGTTCACCAACGGCTCCCTGGAGGCGTTCTACCAGCTCGAGTGGCAGCCCGTCGAAGCCCCTGCCGCGGGCTCGATGCTGGCGCTGTCGGACGTGGTCGGAACCGACAACGCGGTCAACTACGCCTATGTGCACTTCGGCGGCGGTCCGGAGGACCCGGATGGCGTCGCCTACCCGCTGTACAACCCACTGTCGGGCGTGACCAACACCTCGACGACGATCGAGCGACTGCCCGATCTGGAACCCCGCACCTCAGGCCAGTACGGCGTCTCACTCAAGTACTACGCCGAGGACATCAACAACGGCACCGAGTTCGGTCTGTACTTCATGAACTACCACTCGCGCCTGCCGTTGGCGAGCTTCTTCTCCACGGTGGCGAGCTGCGCGCGCCGCGAGGGCAATGACCTGGGCATCGACGCCTACGATCCGGTGAGCTTCCTTGCCGCCTGCCCGGACCTGCCGATCCTGTACTCCTTGACCGGTCGTGACCCCGCCAACGCGCAGAGCAATGCGGTGCCGCTCGACACCGTCAAGCTGCTGGTCGAGTACCCGGAAGACATCCGGCTCTTCGGCCTGAGCTTCGCGACGACCGCTTTCGGCTGGTCGTTCCAGGGTGAGGTCGCCTATCGCCCGAATTCGCCGCTGCAGGTCGACACCGAGGACCTGGTGTTCGCCGCTTTCGGCCCGACCTTGTCGCGCTGTCATGATCCGAACTTGCCGCGGGTGCTGCCGACCGGCGATGCGCTCGACGGCGCGCTCGGATTGGTCGACACCATCTTCGGCCTGGCTAGCCAGCTCACCGGCGGCATCGTCGGCGTGCCGGACCTGCTGCCGGCCGGCACCGGCTGCGCCGGCACCACGGCCGGCGTCGGCACGACCGGGCCTGGCAGTTCGCCGGTACAGACCTTGGGTGACCAGGGGGTATACGCGCCCAGCGACTACATCATCGACGCCAACGGCACGCCGGGGGGGTTCAACGACACCTTCGATCTGGCGATCGGTCATGCACCCGGCTCGGCGCGTTCTTTCCCGGCCTTCGTCACGCCGTATCGCGGCGTCGCCGCCGGCGAGAACCCGCCGTGCGAGCCGCGCTTCTTAGGCAGCCAGAACCGCTACAGCATCGATCAGACGACCGATCTCAAGCCCAATCCGAATTTCATCCCCTACACGCCGTCGAATCCGTGCTACATCCGCGGCTACGAGCGTATGGACACCTTCCAGTTCAACCTCGGCGGAACGCAAGTCTTTGGCGCCAGCGACAACCCCTTCGGCGCCGACCAGATCATCCTGGTCTTCGAGATCGGGGCGACCTGGGTGCCGGATCTGCCGGAACTCGACGAGCTGCAGTTCGAGGCCGCCGGCACCTACTCGCATGCCAGCGCCGGCGCCGACGGCACCGGCGCGGACCGTTCGCGCCAGGCCTGCTCCTACGATCCGGTGACCCGGCTGCCGCGCGAATCCTGCTCGTTCGGCGTCGACGGCTTGCGTTTCAATCCCTCGCAGGCGAACCTGGACCTGTACCCCGATCCGCTGTCCTGGGGGTATGTGATCATCAGCCTGATCCGCTACGAGTCCGTGTTCCCCGGCATCTCGTTCCAGCCCCAGATCATCTGGCAGCACAACGTCAAGGGCACCGCGCCGGGCCCCGGCGAGAACTTCATCGAAGGCCGCAAGACCATGGATCTGCAGATCGAGACGCGCTACAAGTCCAATCTTGCGTTCTATCTCGGCTACACCTGGTTCACCGGAGCCGGTGTCGCCAACATCCAGCGCGACAAGGACATGGCGCGTGCCTTCGTGCGCATACAGTTCTAGCCGAGAAGCCCAATGCGAAGAAGGCGGCCGCTGGCCGCCTTCTTCGTTTTCAGCGCTCGAGCATCGGCTTGAGGAAGCGCCCGGTGTGGGAGCGCTTTGCCTTGGCGATGTCCTCCGGCGTACCGGAGGCGACGATCTCGCCGCCGCCGGCGCCGCCTTCGGGGCCGAGGTCGATGATCCAGTCGGCGCGTTTGATGACGTCGAGGTTGTGCTCGATGATGACCACCGTGTTGCCGTGCTCGCGCAGGCGTTCGAGCACCTTGAGCAGTTGCGCGACATCGTGGAAGTGCAGGCCCGTGGTCGGCTCGTCGAGGATGTAGAGCGTGCCCCCGGTGTCGCGGCGTGACAGTTCCTTGGCCAGCTTCACGCGCTGCGCTTCGCCGCCGGAGAGCGTGGTCGCGTTCTGGCCCAGCGTGATGTAGGACAGACCCACGTCCATCAGCGTTTCGAGCTTGCGATGCAGAGCCGGCACCGGCTTGAAGAACGCATGCGCCTCCTCGACGGTCATATCGAGCACCTCGTTGATGCTCTTGCCCTTGTATTTGATCTCCAGCGTCTCGCGGTTGTAGCGCTTGCCCTTGCAGGTGTCGCAGGTCACGTAGACATCGGGCAGGAAATGCATCTCGACCTTGATCACGCCGTCGCCCTGACAGGTTTCGCAGCGCCCGCCCTTGACGTTGAAGCTGAACCGCCCCGGCGTGTAGCCGCGCGCGCGCGATTCCGGCACGCCGGCGAACAGTTCGCGGATCGGCGTGAACAACTGCGTGTACGTCGCCGGGTTCGAGCGCGGCGTGCGCCCGATCGGCGACTGGTCGATGTCGATGACCTTGTCGAGCTGCTCGAGCCCGTCGATGCCGTCACACTCGGCATGTTGTGTTGCCGCGCCGTTGAGCTGGCGCGCGGCAAAGCCGTAGAGCGTGTCGTTGATCAGCGTCGACTTGCCGGAGCCGGAGACGCCGGTGACGCAGGTCATCAGGCCGATTGGAATCTGGACGGTGACGTTCTTCAGGTTGTTGCCGCGCGCGCCGCGGATCGTGATCGCCTTGCCCGGCTGCGGCGGTGTGCGCACGGCCGGCACCTCGATGCGCATGCGGCCGGACAGATACTGGCCGGTGATCGACGCCGGACTGCGCTCGATGTCACGCGGCGTGCCTTGCGCGACGACCTCACCGCCGTGCACGCCGGCGCCGGGTCCGATGTCGACCACGTGATCGGCGTGGCGGATCGCGTCCTCGTCGTGCTCGACGACGATCACCGTGTTGCCGAGATCGCGCAGCCGGAACAGGGTCTGCAGCAGGCGCTCGTTGTCGCGCTGGTGCAGGCCGATGCTGGGTTCGTCGAGCACGTACATCACGCCGACCAGCCCGGCGCCGATCTGCGAGGCTAGGCGGATGCGCTGGGCCTCGCCGCCGGACAGGGTCTCGGCGCTGCGCGCCAGCGTCAGGTAGTCCAGGCCGACGTTGTTGAGAAAGCCCAGGCGCGCGCGGATTTCCTTGAGGATCTTTTCGGCGATCTCGCCTTTGTGACCCGGCAGCTTGAGGTCGTTGAAAAAGGCGTCGGCGTCGCGTATCGACAGCGCCGTCAGCGACGGCAGGTTGCGGTCGGCCACAAAGACGTTGCGCGCCGCGCGATTCAGTCGCTCTCCGCCGCAATCGGGACAGGGCTTGTTCGACAGATACCGGGCGAGCTCCTCGCGCACCGCGTCGGATTCGGTCTCGCGATAGCGGCGCTGCAGGTTGGGGATGATGCCCTCGAACCTGTGCACGCGTTTGTGCAGGCGGCCGCGTTCGTCCGGGTACTCGAACTCGATACGCTCGTCGCCGCTGCCATAGAGCAGCAGCTTGCGCACCTTCTCGCCGAGCGCGGCGAAGGGCTGCTCGGGATCGAAGCCGTAGTGCTTGGCCAGCGAGGTTATGAAATGCCAGTAGTACGGATTGCGCTTGTCCCAGGAGCGGATCGCGCCGGCGGCCAGCGACAGCTCCGGATGCGCGACCACGCGCGCCTCGTCGAAGGTCTGCAGCGTGCCGAGGCCGTCGCAAGTCGGACAGGCGCCGTGCGGCGCGTTGAACGAGAACAGCCGCGGTTCGAGCTCTTCGAGCGAATAACCGCAGTGTGGGCAGGACATGCGCGCCGAGAACGCCAGTGGCGCGGCGTCGCCGGCGTGCGGCGCGACATAGGCCAGACCTTCGGACAGGCGCAGCGCGGTCTCGAAGGATTCGGCGAGCCGCTGCTTGAGGTCGGGCCGGATCTTGAAGCGGTCGACGACGATCTCGATGTCGTGTTTGAGCTTGCGGTTGAGTGTCGGCACCTCGTCGAGCTCAAAAACTTTGCCGTCGACGCGCACGCGCACGAAGCCCTGCGCGCGCGCCTGCTCGAACCACTCGCCGTGCTCGCCCTTGCGCCCGCGCACCACCGGTGCGAGCAGCATCCAGGCTGACTCGGCGGGCAGCGCGAGCACCTGATCGACCATCTGCGACACCGACTGCGCTTCGAGCGCGACATCGTGGTCCGGGCAGCGCGCGGTGCCGACGCGCGCGAACAGCAGGCGCAGGTAGTCGTAGATCTCGGTGACGGTGCCGACGGTCGAGCGCGGATTGTGCGAGGTCGACTTCTGCTCGATGGAGATCGCCGGCGACAGACCCTCGATCACGTCGACGTCGGGTTTTTGCATCATCGACAGGAACTGGCGCGCGTACGCGGACAGCGATTCGACGTAGCGGCGCTGGCCTTCGGCGTAGAGCGTGTCGAAGGCCAGCGAGGATTTGCCCGAGCCGGACAGGCCGGTGATGACGATCAGCTTGTCGCGCGGCAGGTCGAGCGAGACGTTCTTGAGGTTGTGCGTGCGCGCACCGCGGATGCGGATCGAGTCCATGAGGGCAGGCAGGGACGCAAGACCGGCTAATATAGCGGGGCTCGTCGGCCACGATGAGCGTGTCACGGGCCCAGGTCCGGATCCGCCCGGCCTTTCGTTTCCCCAGCCGACCCTTGCCGTTCGTTCAAACCATGAATGCCCAGGAATGGCGCGCCGTTTTCGCGCTCGGTGCGCTCTACGCACTGCGCATGCTCGGCATGTTCATGGTGCTGCCGGTGTTCGCGCTGCACGCCAGCACGCTGCCGCAGCCGGCTCAGCCCTGGCAGATCGGCCTTGCGATCGGCGTCTATGGCCTGACCCAGGCGCTGCTGCAGATTCCACTGGGCATGGCCTCGGACCGGTTCGGCCGCAAGCCGGTCATCGTCTTCGGCATGCTGGTGTTCGCGGCCGGAAGCTGGCTCGCGGGCGCCACCGACGACATTAGCTGGATCATCGCCGGCCGCGCGCTGCAGGGGGCCGGCGCGATCTCGGCGGCGGTCGCGGCGCTCTTGGCCGACGTGACCCGGGATTCGGTACGCACGACGGCGATGGCCATTCTCGGCGCCGGCATGGGCCTGGCCTTCGTGCTGGCGCTGGTCCTCGGGCCGCTGGTCGCCGGTTGGATCGGTGTCGACGGCATTTTCCGCATGACCGCCGTGCTCGCGCTGCTGAGTCTGCCGCTGCTGCTGCTCGGTGTGCCGACGCCCAGGCCACTGCCGCCGGAGTCCTCCAGCCTGCGCGCGGTGCTCGCCGATCCGCAGCTTTTGCGCCTGGATGCCGGCATCTTTCTGCTGCACGCCGGTATGACCGCAGTCTTCACCGTCGTGCCGCTGGCGATCGCACAGACGCTGGGTCTGGCCAGCGCCGATCACTGGAAGCTGTATCTGCCGGTGCTGCTGCTGAGTCTCGGGCCGGTGTTCCCGCTGATCCGCTACGCCGAGCGCGGCGGCCGGCTGAAGGCGGTCTTCCTCGCCGTGGTCGCGTTGCTCGCCGGCGCGCTGGCGCTCGCCGCCGCCGGCCACGATACCGCACCGGTGCTGGTGGCGGCGCTCCTGCTTTACTTCATCGCCTTCAATTTCCTCGAAGGCGCACTGCCGTCGATGATCTCGCGCCTGGCGCCGCCCGCGCACAAGGGCGCGGCGCTCGGCGTGTACTCCAGCGCACAGTTTCTCGGCGCCTTTGCCGGCGGCATGCTGGGGGGGCTGGCGCTACAGTACGGCGGCATCGGCGGCGCGTTGGCAGCGGCGGCGCTGTTGCCGATAATCTGGCTCGTCGTCGCGGCGGGCATGGGACCGGTGGCTGCGTCCCCGCCGCCCGCGGCGCGCGCCGAGGACGGCATACGCATCTGAACGAACGACGGAGATCACCATGGCGCGCGGAGTCAACAAGGTCATCCTCATCGGCAACCTCGGCAAGGATCCCGAGGTACGCTACTTCCCCAACGGCGACGCCGTGTGCAACGTCACGCTGGCCACCACCGAGAGCTGGACCGACAAGCAGTCCGGCGAAAAAAAGGAAATGACGGAGTGGCACAACGTCGTCTTCCGCCGCAAGCTGGCCGAGATCGCCGGGCAGTATCTGAAGAAGGGATCGAGGATCTACGTCGAGGGCTCGCTGCGCACGCGCAAGTGGGAAAAGGACGGCGTCGATCGCTACACGACGGAAATCATCGCGCAGGACATGCAGATGCTCGATGGCCGCGGCGGCGGTTCGGCGCCGATGGGGGGCGACGGTGGCCACGAGTCCCGACGTCCGGCGGCCGCGCGCGCCGCACCGGCGGCCACAGCGCCGGCACAGAACATCGACGCGCCGTTCGAGGATGACGACATTCCGTTCTGACGGCACTCGCAGCGCGCCAATCTGACGCAGTCCACATTTGCGCCGGCGCGGCGCTCGCAACGCAGGCGCGGCTTCGGCTAAGGTGACGGCCTTCGTCGGGGGGCGCATGGCCACAGCCGAAAGCTACCGTATCGCCATCGTCGGTTCCGGGCCGGGCGGCCTGTCGGCGGCATGCCGCGCAGCGGAAATGGGCGATTCGCACATCCTGCTCGAAGCCCAGCCTCACCTCTCCAACACGATCTACCGCTACCAGAAAGGCAAGCACGTCATGGCCGAGCCGAACGTGCTGCCGCTGCGCGCGACCGCCGCTTTCGAGGCCGGCACCCGCGAGAAGATTCTGGAGGTCTGGCACAACGATGTGGCGCGTCTGAAGGTCAACGTCCGCTATCGCGCGCAAGTGGTCAAGATCGAGCGGCAGGCGAGCGGCTTCAAGCTCACGCTGGCCTCGGGCGGGACGGTGCTCGCCGAGAAGGTCGTGCTGGCCATCGGTGTGCAGGGCAACCCGCGCAAGATGGGCGTGCCCGGCGAGGACCTGCCGAACATCCAGTACCAGCTCGACGACCCGGACGAATACAAGGGCGAGACCATCGTCGTCGTCGGTGCCGGCGATGCGGCGATCGAGAATGCGATCGCGCTCGCGCGCCAGAACAGCGTGCACATCGTCAATCGCAAGGCCGAGTTCTCGCGTGCCAAGGACGGCAACAACAGCCTGATTCTCGGCGCCATCGAGCAGGGCAAGCTGCGCTGTCACTACAACAGCACACCCGAACGCATCGAGAAGCTGGCGCCCGGACACCCCAGCGGCAAGCCGATGCTGCTGCGGCTGAACTCCAAGGAAGGCGCGGTGGAGGTGCCCTGCGACCGCATCATCGCGCGCCTTGGCGCAACCCCGCAGCGCGAGTTCGTCGAGTCCTGCGGCATCAGCTTTCCGAGCGAAGATCCGGCCGCGGTGCCGGCGGTGTCGCCGACCTACGAGTCTAACGTGCCGGGGCTGTACATCATCGGTGCGCTGGCCGGCTATCCCTTGATCAAGCAGGCGATGAATCAGGGCTACGAGGTCGTGGAGTTCATCTGCGGCCGGCCGGTGGCCCCGGCCGACGAGCCGATCCTGCGCCAGAAGTTCTCGGCGTTCTCGGCGAACCCGGACGTCGAGGCCTTCCTCGACGTGCTCAACCGCCGCTCGCCGGTGCTCGCGGCAATGAACCGCTTGCAGTTGCGCGAGTTCCTGCTCGAAAGCCGCATCTTTTCGCCGGCGGTCGGCGAGGTGCTGTACAAGGAAGGCGACTACGGCAACTCGGTGTTCATCGTCGTCTCCGGCGAGGTCGGCGTGCAGCTCGATCCGAACGATCCAACCAAGCTGCGGCCGATCAAGGCCGGGCGCATTTTCGGCGAGATGGCGCTGATTTCCGGGCGGCCGCGCGCGGCGACGGTGGTCGCCGGCAAGGACTGCGTACTGATCGAGGTGCCGCGGCGCGCGATGCTCAAGCTGATCAGCGCCAACGATCGTGCGCGCGAGTATATCGACCGCGTGTTCACCCTGCGCGCGCTCGAACGCTACCTCGTGCCCGGTGCCGACGATGCACAGCTCAAGGCCATCGTCGACTCCGCGCGGCTGTGTCAATTCAAGGCCAAGGAGATGATCTACACGGCCGGCGATGCCGCCGAGCACATCCACCTGATCCGTTCGGGCTCGGTGACGCTGTCGACCAGGGTCGGCACCCGCGACGTGGTGCTGCAGTATCACGCCGCCGGCCAGTACTTCGGCGAGCTCGACGTGATCGCCGGGACCAGGCGTAGCCAGACCGCGACCGCGGCGATCAAGACCGAGACCATCCGCCTCGACGCCAAACCCTTCCTCCAACTGCTCGACCGGCATCCGCAGATGAAGGCGGCGGTGCAGGCGCGCTTCCGCAGCCAGATCGAGCAGCGCCTCGCGATGGAGCGCGATCCCGAACGCGGCGCGCGCATGCACTTTTTGCTTGGCCAGGGTCTGGGCGAAGCCACCGACGCGCTGCTGATCGACGAATCCTTGTGCATCCGCTGCGACCAGTGCGAGAAGGCCTGCGCGGCGACGCACGGCAATGTCTCGCGGCTCGATCGCGAGGCCGGCGCCACCTTCGACAATCTGCACGTGCCGACCTCCTGCCGCCACTGCGAGCATCCGCACTGCATGAAGGACTGTCCGCCGGATGCGATCCACCGCTCGCCCAATGGCGAGGTCTATATCCAGGACACCTGCATCGGCTGCGGCAACTGCGAGCGTAACTGTCCCTATGGCGTGATCCAGATGGGGGTGCAGTCGCCCGAGACACCGAGCCTGTGGCGCTGGTTGCTGTTCGGCCGGGGGCCGGCGCCGGGCAGCGACATCCACGACTATCCCAAGGGTGCGATCAAGAAGGCGGTGAAGTGCGACATGTGCGGCACGCGCGAGGCCGGTCCGGCCTGCGTGCAGGCCTGCCCGACCGGCGCGGCGATCCGCGTCGGCCCCGAGGAATTCTTCGAGGTGCTGGCGCGTGGCGGCCGGTGAGGCAAAGCGCTCAGACGAAGCCTTGAATGGCATCGTCTGCTTTGGCGAACGCCCGGCCAGGGAGCGTTTGCTTGGGCGAGTCGTGACTCGATGTCACGACGAGCTGGGCAAACGCCGGGCAGAGGTCGCAAGGATCAGGCTGTTGCGCCAGGGACGGCCGAGATGAACGCCGGAAAAATGATTGCCGGCCTCTTTGGCCGCCGCGCCGAGCGCGGCGGCCCGGCGCGCCACGAATCCTTTCTCGTCTACCGCAGCGCCTTCTATCTGAAGGTCGCGATCGCACTGTGCGCGCTGTCGTTCGCACTCTACGCCTGGCACGACCCGGTCGAGGGCCCGAGCGGCAGCACCTGGCTCGGCTACGGACTCGGCACGCTCGGCGCGGTCCTGATCGTCTGGCTGGCCTGGCTGGGGGTGCGCAAGCGCCAGTTCCGCGAAGGCCGTGCGCCGGTGAAGGCCTGGGTGTCGGCGCACGTCTATCTGGGCCTGTCGCTGATCGTCGTCGCAACCTTGCACACGGGCTTTCAGCTCGGCTGGAACGTGCACACCCTCGCCTACGTCTTGATGATGCTGGTCATCGCCAGCGGCATCTACGGCATCCTCGCCTACTCGCTGCTGCCGCGGCAGGTGACCGCCAACCGCAACGGCATGGAATTGCGCGCGATGCTGCAGGAGATCGAGCAGCTCAACGAATCGGCGCTGTCACTGGCCGATCGCATTGATCCGGAAACGCATGCGGTGGTGGCGCGCTCGGTCGGCAAGGTGCGTATCGGCGGCAGCGCCTGGGAGCAGCTCAGTGGGCGTTATCGCTCGCCCGGCGAGAGCCGCGGCCTCGACCAGTTCTTCAAGGTCAAGCGCACGCAGTTGCAGGCGCAGGCGGCGGCTCGCGCCGCGGGCGGCACGGTTCCGCAGCGCGGCGGCCGCCAGGCGACGATCGCCTTCGTCGCCGATCAGATCTTCGCCACCGGCAGCGCGCGTACCGGCGACCAGGCGTCCGAGAACCTGCAGAAGCTGCTGCAGACCATCGCCAAGCGCAAGGCCCTGCTCGACAAGGTCAACCGCGACATCACCTTGCGCGCGCGCCTGGAGGTCTGGCTGTACCTGCACGTGCCGTTGACGGTGGCCCTGCTCGCCGCACTGCTGGTGCATATCGTCACCGTGTTCCTCTACTGGTAGCGCGCCGTGATTCTGGTCAGACGTCAGGCGCCGGACGGTGCGCAGACCGAGCAGGTGGTCAGCGGTGCGGTCACGATCGGCCGCGCCACCGACAACACGATCCCGCTTTCGGGCCTGCTGGTCGCGCTGCATCACGCGCGCCTGACCCCGGGCTCAGGCGCGACCCTGCAGCTCGAATGCCTCGGCGCGGTCGACGTGATCGTCAATGGTCTGGTCGGACAGCGTAGCGCGGTGCTGGCGCCCGGCGACGAGCTTCGCATCGGTGGGCATCGGCTGTGCGTCTCGGTCGATGGCGACGGTGGCCTGGTGCTGGAGGTACGCGAGTGCGATCCGCAGGGCGCAACTGGCGGCGACGGCGCGATCACCAGTCTCGACGCGGCCGGTTGGCGCATGCGTCGGCCGGCGGTGATCGCGGCGGCACTGGTGCTACTGGTGTGCCTGATGGTGCCCTTGGTGCTGCGCGCGGTCTCGGCGCCGGCCTGGGTCGAGGATCGGGTGCCGAGCGATCGCTGGTGGACCTCGGGGGCGATCAGCAATGCGCATCTGCAGTTCGGTGCCGAGTGCGAGGTCTGCCACGAGCAGCCGTTCGTGAGGGTGCGCGACGAGGCCTGTTTGAGCTGCCATGCCGCCGTGGCCCACCACGGGGATGACCTGGCGTCGATGCAGGATGCTGGGCTCGACCAGCAGCGCTGCGCGAGCTGCCATTTCGAGCACGGTGGCACGCAAGCCGTGCTGCCCGATCATCCGGCGCTGTGTGCGGACTGTCACGCGCAGCCCGGCGACTTCGCCGGTCTGGACGGTGTCGGCAGCGCCGCGGACTTTGCCACGGCCCATCCGCCGTTTCGTGTCACAGTCACGACGATGACGCCGACTGGCCCGCAGACGCAGCGCCGACTGCTAGCGCCAGACGGTCAGGATGTTTCCGGTCTGATCTTTCCGCACGATCTGCATCTCGACGAAAGGGGTGTGCGCGGTCCAAACGGCCGGCAGGTGCTGCGGTGTGCGGACTGCCATCGTCCCGGTCCCGGTGCCGTCGGCTTCGAGCCGCTGCGCTTCGAGACCGATTGCCAGCGCTGCCACCAGCTCGACGTCGATGTCGGCGGCCTGCCGTTCCGCTTGCCGCACGGCGATGCCGATGCGGTACGCACACTGCTACAAAGCGCCGTCAGCATGACACCGGTCGAGCTGCCCGAGTCCGAACCGAGCACCAATCGCCGTCGCCCGGGCGAGCGCGCCGATCGCGGCGATCCGTCGAGCGCACCGGATCCCATCGACGAAGTGTTCGAGCGTCGCGTTTGTGCCAAGTGCCACGAGATCGACAAGCCGCAGGATCAGCTCGTGCGCGTACGCGAGCCGATCCTGCGCAAGACCTGGATGCCGATGGCGCGTTTCACCCACGAGCCGCATCGGTGGGTGAACTGCGACACCTGTCACGCCGCCAGTGTGAGCTCGGATTCCAATGATCTGCTGCTACCGCAAATCGAGTCTTGTCGCGGCTGTCACGGCGGAGTAGGCTCGTCCGCACGTATCCAATCCACCTGCATCGACTGCCATCGCTTTCACCAGGCGAAGGATCTGACGATGAGCAAGTTCATGGGGGAACTTGCCAATGGGCAGACGCTGGAGTCACGGGAGTAGTTTCACGCAGGTTCGATGGGCGACGCTGCTCGCTGCGTCCCTCGCCTGCGCGGCCTGCTCGGGCGGCAACGAGCTCGTCGGTGATGGCACCGGCGTGGGGAGTGCGCCCTGTGACGGGTTCTGCTACGACACCCCGACCGCACTCAGCGTCGAGGAGATCCAGCGCCTGATCGCGCAGGCGGTCCAGGAGGCCAGGGCGCAGGGCATGCCTGCGACCATCGCCGTCGCCGACCGCGCGGGAAACGTACTGGCGGTGTACCGCATGGCAGGCGCGCCGGCTACCGTGCGTATCGGATCGCCCGACGTTAACGGGCGGGTCGACGGCGGACTCGAGGGCATCAGCCTGGTTCCCAGTGAGCTGTCGGCGATCGCCAAGGCGATCACCGCTGCCTTCCTGTCCTCCGAGGGCAATGCTTTTTCGACCCGCACGGCGAGTCAGATCGTGCAGGCCAATTTCAATCCGGGGGAAGGAAATCAACCCGGCGGCCCGCTGTTCGGGGTGCAGTTCTCGCAACTGCCGTGTTCCGATCTGAGCACGCGTTTCGTGACTGGCGCCGGACCTTCGCCGGGACCGCATCGCTCCCCGTTGGGGCTGGCGGCGGACCCGGGCGGCCTGCCGTTGTTCAAGAACGGAACCGTCGTCGGCGGCATCGGGGTCGAGGCGGATGGGCGGTACACCCTCGATCCGTCGCTGCTCGATCACGACCGGGACGTGGACGAGTTGATCGCGACCGCCGGCACTTTCGGCTTCGCCGCACCCGTGGATCGGCGCGCGGATCGGATCACCGTCGACGGCAAGACGCTGCGCTTCAGCGACGTGGGTTTCGGCGATCTGGCCAGCACGCCCGCCGCCGCGCCGGCGTTCTCCTCGCTGACCGCCGAGGTCGGCGCACTCGTTCCGGTTCGCGGCTACACGCAGGATCCGCCGACCATCGTCGCCGGCACGGCCTTCGGCCAGAACGCCTCGGGGTTCGCGCCGGCTCCGCTCACCGATCCACAGTTCGCTGCCGAAGATGCTTTCTTCCTGGTCGACGCGGCCGGGAACAATCGCTATCCGGCGCGCGACAGCACGGTGGGCGATTTGTCCGCCGATGAAGTGCGCAGCGTGATGCTCTCGGCCCTGCGCGTGGCCAATCGCGCACGTGCGCAGATCCGCCGCCCGCTGGGCAGTTCCGCGCGCGTCACGATCTCGGTCGTGGACACCCGGGGCGATATCCTCGGCATCGTCCGATCCCGCGATGCGCCGGTGTTCGGCACCGATGTCTCGCTGCAGAAGGCGCGCAACGCCGTCCTGTTCTCATCATCCGATGCCGGTGCGATTCTGCGCGCGCTGCCCCCGGCGGGCTATCTGATGCCGGACCAGGCAACCCCGGCCGAGTTGCGCCGCGTCGACATCGGCCGCTACGTCAGCGATCTGCAGTCCTTCCTCGGGCGGCCGACCGCGCTGGACGATGGCGCGATCGCGTTCACCGATCGCGCGGTCGGCAATCTCGCGCGTCCGTTTTTCCCGGATGGCATCCAGGGCACGCCGCACGGGCCGCTGTCCAAGCCCGCCGGCGAGTGGAGCCCCTTCTCCGACGGCTTGCAACTGGACCTCGTCTACAACGCGGTGATCCGACATGTGGCCTTCGTCGCCGGTCTGCCGGTGGACGATGTCCCGCAGAACTGCTCCGGCATCGAGCCGCTCGAGGACGGGTTGGGCGTTGCCAATGCGGCGCCGCAACTGCGCAACGGCA
The DNA here is from genome assembly GCF_040327995.1 of Sinimarinibacterium thermocellulolyticum. Taxonomy (NCBI): domain Bacteria; kingdom Pseudomonadati; phylum Pseudomonadota; class Gammaproteobacteria; order Nevskiales; family Nevskiaceae; genus Sinimarinibacterium; species Sinimarinibacterium thermocellulolyticum. The sequence goes on from NZ_JBEPIJ010000002.1 coordinate 27,995, forward strand.
TCCAGATTTTCCCGGGCAGCGTGCCGCTTTACCGCGGCGGCACCTTGGTGGGCGCGATCGGCATTTCGGGAGACGGCGTCGACCAGGACGACATGATCGGCTTTTTGGGGGCGCACGAGGCTGGCGGCGCCATCGGCAATGCACCGCCCGCGATCCGCTCCGACCAGGTCGAAGTCGATGGAGTGCGTCTGCGCTACGTGCAGTGCCCGCAGGCACCGTTCCTCGATACCGACGAGCAGGAGGTCTGCAATGGCCTCTAAGATGATGCTCGCCGTGTTGCTCACGCTCGCCGTCGCCGGCGTTGCGCAGGCGCAGGACGAACGCCGCCGCCCCGGTGAACGCGCCGAGCGCAACACCGAGGTTCCGCAAGACGCACTGCCCAAGCCGGCCGCGACGCCGAGGCCCGCACCGCTGCCGCCACCGAGCATCCAGGTCGAGCGTCGTCGTCCGGGTGAATCTCCGGCGCCGGTCAAGGCACCAGCGCCGGCGCCGGCAAAGCCCGTGCAGGCGGCCGTGCCGGCACCGGCGTCGCCGTCCGGTCGGCGGCGCCCGGGGCAACCGGACTACACGCGTCCCGATGCCAGCGGCCAGCGCGCCGAGCCCGGCTCACCGCTGCGCGGCCCGCGCGTGCCGTTCGCCCCCAATCGCGCCAGCGGTCTGAAGCCGGTAGCCAAGCCTGGCGCCGACGCCGAGTTCCGCAAGCAAGTCGTGCCGGATCGCTGGCAGCTCACGCGCGCACTCGGGCTCACCGACTACCCCTGGTACGACCCGTACAACCAGAACACGCTGAAAGGCGACCGTCCCGTGCGGGGCGACTGGTTCTTCGCTGCCAATCTGACGTCCGACACGATCATCGAGCCGCGGCGCGTGCCCACACCAGTCGGCGCTCAGGCGGAGGGCCAGGCAGGGCAGCTCGACCTGATCGGCAGCGGTGAACAACTCCTGTTCGCGCAAACCGTACTCGCCGAATTGGTCTACCTGCAAGGCAACACGACGTTCCGTCCCCCGGACTGGGAGTTCCGCTTTCAGCCGGCGTTTGGTTTCAACGACGTGCAGGTCGATCAGATCCGTGCGCTGCGCATCGATCCGCGCACGGGTACCGATCGCCGCGACCAGCACTTCGGCGTCCAGCAGTTGTTCGTCGATAAGCACCTGCGCAACGTATCGGACCGTTACGACTTCGACAGTCTGCGCATCGGCATCCAGCCATTCACGGCGGATTTTCGCGGCTTCCTGTTCCAGGACCAACAACTCGGCGTGCGCCTGTTCGGCACTCGCGACAACAACCTCTGGCAGTACAACCTCGCGTACTTCCGGCGGCTGGAAAAGGACACCAATTCGCTGCTGAACGATCTGGGGCAGCCGCTGCGCAAGGACGACATCGTCGTCTTCAATCTCTACCGGCAAGACTTCCCCGTGCTGGGCCACACCTCGCAGGCCGTGATCCTGCACAACCGCAACCGTGAAGGGGACGACGGACTGCACTTCAACCAAAACGGCTTCATCGAGCGGCCCGCGTCCATCGGCCGCGAGTTCCCGCGCAACTACGACGTGACCTATGTCGGCGTCAATGGCGACGGTCACTTCGGTAGGCTCAATCTGACTTCGTCCGCGTACTTTGCCTTCGGAGATCAAGACGAGGGGGTGTTGCGCTCAGGCGCGGTCGACATTCGCGCGTTCTTCCTCGCGGCCGAGGCATCCGTCGACTTCGACTGGCGGCGTATCCGGGTGTCGGCCTTGTACGCCAGCGCCGACGATGATCCCTTCGATGACGTCGAGACCGGGTTCGATGCCGTGCTCGAAGCGCCGCTGTTCGCCGGCGGACTCGATACGAACTTCTGGACGCGACAGAGCGTGCCGCTGATCGGTGGCGGCATCGTGGGTCTGTCCGGCCGCAACGGCCAGCTCAACTCACTGCGCTCCTCGCTGCTCGAAGGCCAATCGAACTTTGCCAACCCCGGGACCGTGCTGCTCGGCGTCGGCGCCGACCTGGACCTCGCGCCGACGTTGCGCGTGTCGTTCAACGTCAACCAGCTGTGGTTTGCGGACTCGGCCGTGGTCGAGATCTACCGCAACCAGGGGCCAATCGATGAGGACATCGGTCTGGATGTATCGGTCGCCACCATCTGGCGGCCGTTTGCGACGCAAAACGTGATTTTCCGCGGCTCGGCGGCGGCGCTGGTGCCGGGCGAAGCGTATGAACAGCTGTTCGGAGATGAGACGGGTTACTCCGTCCTGCTCAACCTGATTCTCAACTACTGAAATGGCTCGCCCTATCGCACTCCCACTGCTTGCCGCCGTCGCGCTCGCTGCCGCCTCGGGTCCGGCGATATCGGCTGGCGGCGAGAAGCCGCAGGACATCACCTACCAGACCGCGCCGCCGGCACCGCGCTCGCAGACCCAGGCCGAGGCCGACGCCAAGAGCACCGGCTGCGTGTCCTGCCACACCGAGTCCGACCAAAAGACCATGCACCGCCAGCCGGGCGTGATTCTCGGCTGCACCGACTGCCACGGCGGCAATGCGACGGTGATGAAACCCGAGGGCTTCGATGCCGGTAGCGCGCCCTATGCGGATAGGCTGGCGCAGGCGCACGTGCTGCCGATGTTCCCGAAGACTTGGAACTGGCCCAGCTCGGCGAATCCGGAGCACAGCTACGCGCTGCTCAACCGCGAGAGCCCCGAGTACGTGCGCTTCGTCAACCCCAGCGACTACCGCGTCGTGCGCGAGGCCTGCGGCGCCTGTCATCTGCCGATCATCGAGGCGGCCGAGCGCTCAATCATGGCCACCGGCGCGATGCTCTGGGGCGGGGCGGCCTACAACAACGGCATCCTGCCGTTCAAGCACTACATCCTTGGCGAGTCGTATTCGCGTGAGGGCGAGGCGACGATCCTGCTCGGCCCGGTCGTGCCCGACGAGGACATGAAGGCCAAGGGCGTCATCGAGAAGCTCTACCCGCTGCCGAGCTGGCAGACGACGCCGCCGGGCGACGTGTTCCGCGTGTTCGAGCGCGGCGGCCGCAACATCCTGAGCCTGTTTCCGGAAACCGGATTGCCGAACATCGCCGGGAACATCCAGCGCCTCGAAGAACCCGGCCGTCCCGACCAGCGCCAGTCCAACCGTGGCCCGGGCACCGGCCTGCGCATCTCGGTTCCGGTGCTCAACATCCACAAGACGCGCCTGAACGATCCACTGATGTGGTTTCTGGGCACCAACGACCAGCCGGGCGACTATCGATCCTCCGGCTGCGCCGCCTGCCACGTCGTCTACGCCAACGACCGCGATCCGCGCCACAGCGGACCGTATGCGCAGGCGGGTCACACCGGCTTGTCGCAGAGCGCCGACCCGACGATCCCGAAGAACCGCTCCGGCCATCCGCTGCGCCATCAGTTCACGTCGGCGATTCCGACCAGCCAGTGCATGGTCTGCCACATGCACCAGCCCAACGTGTTCGTGAACAGCTTCCTCGGTTACACGATGTGGGACTACGAGTCCGACGCGCCGTTCATGTGGCCGGAGGAGGAGAAAAAGCCCACGTCCGAAGAGATCCGCAAGATCAACCAGCGCAATCCCGAAGGCGCGGCGGTGCGCGGCAAATGGGGCGACCCCGAGTTCCTCAAGCAGGTCAGCGAAATGAACCCGCTGCTGCGGGACACCCAGTTCGCCGACTACCACGGCCACGGCTGGAACTTCCGCGCCGTCTTCAAGCGTGACCGCAAGGGCCGGCTGCTCGACGAGAAGGGCAACGTCGTCTCCGACGACGATCCGGACAAGTTCAAGAAGGCGGTGCACATGTCGAGCATCCACGTGGACGTCGGCATGCACTGCGTGGACTGCCATTTCTCGCAGGATGCGCACGGCGACGGGCACATCTACGGCGAGGTCGCGCAAGCGATCGAAATCGAGTGCGTCGACTGCCACGGTACTGCGGACGCCTATCCCTCGCTGCTCACCAGCGGTCCGGCGGCGCCCGAAGGCGGCACCGACCTGTCGCTGATGCGCACGCCGTTCGGCCAACTGCGTTTCGAGTGGGTGGGCGGCAAGCTGATCCAGCGCTCCAGCGTCACCGAGGGTCTGCAGTGGGAGCTGAGCCTGGTCAAGGATTCGGTGACCAAGGGCAGTCCGCACTACAACGAGAAAGCGGCGCGCGCCAAGCTGATGTCGAAGGACACCGCAAAACAGCACTGGGGCGCGGACGTCGCGCCCGCCGATCGTGCGCACAAGGACGAGGAGATGATGTGCGTGACCTGCCACACCTCGTGGACGACGAGCTGCGGCGGCTGTCATCTGCCGATTGAGGCCAACTGGAAGACACCGGACCAGCACTACGATGGCACCGAGTCGCGTAACTTCGCCACCTACAACCCGCAGGTGGTCCGCGATGACGTGTTCCAGCTCGGCAAGCACGGTCCGGCCAAGGGCGGTCGCATCGCCCCGGTGCGTTCGTCGAGCGCGCTGGTGCTGTCGTCGACCAATCTCAACCGCGAGAGGATCTACATCCAGCAGCCGCCGGTGGCGGCCAGTGGGTTCTCGTCGCAGGCCTTCGCGCCGCACTACGCGCACACCGAGCGCAAGACCGAAACCAAGCAGTGCGAGGACTGCCATCTGTCTAAGGCCAACGACAACAACGCGATCATGGCGCAGTTGCTGCTGCACGGCACCAACTTCATGAACTTCATCGGCTACAACGCCTGGCTCGGCACCGCAGGCGGCGTGGCGGCGGTGACCGTCACGGAATGGGACGAGCCGCAGGCGGTGATCGGCAGCTATCTGCACCGCTACGCGTATCCGGAGCGCTTCCGCCGGCACGAGCTGCGCGGCCGCGAGCTCGAGACCGAGCACACGCATCGTGCCGGAGATGCCGTCGGTTGCCTGCAGCTTCGCGGCGAGTATCTATACGTCGCCCAGGGCGCCGATGGCTTCGAGGTCTACGACATCAACGCCAGCGCCAACAAAGGCTTCTCGCAGCGCATCGTCTCCGCGCCGTTCTCGCCGCTGGGGCACGACACCCGCGTCGAGACGCGGAATGCGACCTGCGTGGCGCTCCCGTCCAACCAGCCGATCCATCCGGAGCGCAACCAGGGCGAGCTGATGCGCGTGATCAACATGGAGCAGCCGTTCCACCCGATCTACAACTACGCGCTGATCAGCGACAGCGAGGAAGGGCTGATTCTCGTCGACGTCAACACGCTCTCGGATGGCGAGCCGCGCAACAACTTCCTCGAGCGCGCCCTCACCTGGAACGACGGCGGCATCCTCGACGGCGCCCGTCATCTCACCGTGGCCGGATCCTGGGTCTACGTCGCTGCCGACGCCGGCATCGTCGTGCTCGATCTGGCCGATCCGCTGCGGCCCAAGGTGGCCGCGACGATCCCGCTGCAGGACGTGCGCGGCACGGCGGTGCAGTTCCGCTACCTGTTCGCGACCACGGCCGAGGGCCTGCGCGTCGTCGACGTGACCCATCCGGACCGCCCGCGCATCGTCGAGGGCGCTTTGGTGCCTTTCGCCGACGCGCGTCGGGTCTATCTGGTGCGCACGTTTGCCTATGTCGCCGCCGGCGCCGAGGGCCTGGGCATCGTCGACATCACCAATCCGGAGAAGCCGGCGCTGTACCAGCAATACACCGCCGACGGCCAGATCACCGACGCCTGGGACGTCAAGGTCGGCGCGACCAATGCCTCGCTGTTCGCCTACGTCGCCGACGGCGCCGCGGGCCTCAAGGTGGTACAGCTCATCAGCCCCGAGACCCAGCCGGGCTTCTATGGCTTCTCGCCCGATCCCAAGCCACAGCTGATTGCCACGCGCAAGACCCGGTGGCCGGCGCGCGCCGTGTCCGAGGGCCTGCACCGCGATCGCGCCGTCGACGAAACCGGCGGCCAGATTGCGGTCTTTGGCCGTATCGGCTCACGGCCGTTCACGCTCGAGGAACAGCAGGCGCTGTATCTGGACGAGGACGGCAAGCCGTGGTTCGTGAAAAATTGAGCGCTGCCGCAAACTTGTGTGAACTGCGGCGCAGTATGCATCGCAATGCGACAGACGTATCGTTTGCGTCACAGGGATTGGGCTAGGCTAGACCGGCCAGTGGATCGGCGCTGTCGGCAGAAACCGGGCAGCGCCTCGAAGGGCCACCGCAACGGCTCGGTGGCCCAAACGACGAGAGGGACTTGCGTATGTTCATGACCACAGACAAGCGACTTTTTCCGCGCACCGCGTCGATCGCGGGCTTGGTGTTGGTGCTGAGTGCTTGCGGGGGAGGTGGCGGCGGCGGGGGCAACCCGATACCGCTGGATCAACCCGACGCCTTGATGGAAAGCCTGAACGACAAGATCGCGTCCCCCAACGGCGGAATCGAGTTCGTCCCGAATGCCACGCCACCGGCACCGACCGGCGACGGACAGACCCCCAAGGTCGCGGCCGGCGTCGAGCTGACGGCCGAGCCGGGCGATACGGTTAGCCTCCCGGTGAGCATCGGCGGTGCGCCGGATTTGTCGGCCTTGTTCGCGAAGATTCCCGGGGCATCGTCATACTTTCAGGTGAACCTGGGTGGTGGCGGAGGCTCCAAGGCTGCCCGCCGCGCGGCCAAGCAGGCCACTGGCGGCTTCGTGTTGACCACCATCATCGGTTTCAACGTCACGCTGCCACAGAACCTCGCGACCGGTGGGGCGTTCTGTTTCGAGTTCGCCGCCAAAGACGCGGCCGGCAACGTGTCCTCCCCGGATGTGTCCTGCATCACCGTCGTTGCCGAAAAGCCGGTACCGATGGACGATCAGCCGTCGGCCGCACAGACTGCCGCCGCACTCCAGGGAAGCTGGCAGAGCCCGTGCTTCGACGTCTCCGACGACTTCGACGAAGACGGGACGATCGAGTCCGACGAGCAAGAGTCGGTCCGCGAGGTCATCAACTTCGTCGGCACCGACCAGTACGCGACGTTCTTCGACTTCTACGCGGCGAATCGCACCTGTTCCGGCACCGCCGAGCGTCTGCAGGCCCCGGGTGGCACGTACGCGCTGGGCAATAGCGCGCAACCCGATTCCCAGGGCAAGTACGCGCGCGCCATCGACTTCGTGCCGAACCCCGATGATCCGAACTTCGGCGATGCGGTCTCGACCTGTTACAACCTGCTGCGCCTGGAGGGCAGCGGCGGCAGTATCGACACGCTGCTACTCGGCTATCCGATTCCCTTTGCCTTCGACTTCGAAGGGGCGCCGGAACCGGTCAGCGGAGATTGCCGTTCACCCCAGACGCGGCCGACGGCGGTGATACCGTCCCTGCCGTTCAGCAGGGGGTAGCCGTCGTGCCCATGGCCCACGGTGCATCATCCGCATGGCCGTGGGCTCGTCGGTGGCGGTTCGTTTCACGGGTGCTCGCGCGCCACGGCGGGCGCGGTATGATGGTCCCGCCGCGCGCGCCGAGCGCGCGGGCCCGTCTTTCATCTGCGGTGGTCTTCAGGGAGAGCATCGATGAACTTGAGAGTTGCAGTGGCGGTGATGCTGCTCGGCGGTGCGACGACCGCATCCGCGGAGACGCTGAATTTCGGCCTACGCCTGGGGCTGACCCAAGGCGGGTATCAGAACGATTCCTCGTTCGTGGTCACCGAGCTCGCCTCCGGGCAGGATCAGCAATTCGTGGTCGCGTCCAATGACAGTTGGTTCTACTCGTTCGGTCTGCAGACCGGCGCGAGCGTCGCCGTATCGAACTTCTTCGCCGATCTGTCCGTGGAGTATCTCGACGTGCAGATCGACGGCGGCGATTTCGATCGCAGTGATCTGCTGCTCACGGCGGGCTACCTGATCGGCGATCATTGGTCGGCGTTTGCCGGCTATCGCCGGGGTACGCAAGGCGACGGCGTCTTCGACGACAAGACCTTCAGTGAGTCCGGCTTTTTCGTCGGTGCTGGCTATGCCGGCTTCGAGCTGGGGCCTTTCATGATGGGCACTTCATTGGCCTATAACTTTTCCAAGGCCGAGGACTTTCCATTTCCGGGGGACGAGTTCGACTATGGCGGCGTCAGCCTCAAGCTGGCAGTCAACCCCAAGGCGGCACCGCAGCACACCATTCAGCTGCGCTACCAGCGCTTCACTGGCGATGATTCGCCGCGGCGCGAGCTCGAGTCTGACGGTATCCCGGTTCGCGTCGAGACGGTCGAACTGACTGAAAGCTACGTGCAACTCAGCTACGCGTATGCCTTCTACTTCTAGACCGCTTCGGCGCCCTTGGTATGGCGCGCGCTGCCTCTGAGCCCGTTCGTCCAGCGCATGTCGCAGCGCGCAGTCCTGTTCGCCGACGTCGTCGGAAGCACGGCTCTTTATCGCCGTCTGGGCGATGATGCTGCCGAAGCCCTGATCCGTTCCGCGCTCGAGCGGATCGCCGAGACTGCGCGCGGCTTTGGTGGGCGCTTGGTCAAAACCATCGGCGACTGCGCCATGTGCGAATTGCCCGATGCCGACGCCGCGGCGCGAACCTCGATCGAGGTGCAGCGTCAAGCCCGTCAGCCCGTGCGGACTGGCGAGTCGCCGGTTCTGTTCCGTATTGGCTTCATGCACGGCCCTGTCGTCGTGCGCGATGACGATGTCTTCGGCGACGCCGTCAACATCGCCGCGCGGCTCTGCGACATGGCCAAGGCCGAACAAATCCTGACGACCGAAGCGACGTCGGCACTCTTGTCGCCCGAGCTGCGCGCGAACCTGCGTCTGTTCGACCAGACGCCGGTCAAGGGGGTGACGCAATCGCTGGTCATCGTGCAATTGCTATGGGATCGCCGGGCGGCGACGCAGATCTTCATCGCGCCCAGCGAGGTCGCGCTGCCGGCGAGTACCGGACTCGTCCTGACCTACGGCGGGCAGACGCTATCGATCTCGGCGCAAAAGACCCCGTTCACCATAGGCCGAGAGGAGGGGTGCAGCCTCGTCGTGCCCTCGCCGTTCGCATCGCGGGTGCATGCGCGTATCGAGCTGCATCGCGGCAAGTACACGCTGGTCGATGAAAGCACCAACGGCACCTACGTGCGTCCCGAAGGTGCGGACGCCGACCGCTACGTCTACATCCGGCGCGAGGTGTTCACCTTGCTGGGGCGAGGCGTGTTTGCGCTCGGCGAGCGGCCGGACGACGGTCTCGCGCACCTGCTGGCCTACGAAGTGTCCTGACGATGGCGGCTTCAGAAACCGAACGGCCGACGTAGCCGTTCGTCCGGCTTCTTTTCTTCTTCCGGTGCGGGCGTCGGCTCGCCTTGCTGACTCGCCTGCGTCTCGCGCTGACGTTGCGCCGCAGCCGCAGCTTCCTCGGCTTCGCGCAGGATGCGGGCGTCCTCTTCCTGTTGGCGGCGTCTGGCCGCTTCTTCTGCGGCGCGGCGTTCGGCCTCCGCCTGGGCGCGACGACGGGCTTCGGCTTCCTGGGCCTCGCGTTCGCGGCGCGCCTTTTCCGCTGCCTCCTGCTGGCGCCTTCGCTCCGCCTCGATCGCACTTGGATCCGGCGTTGGCACTGGCGTTGCCGTTGGGCGCGCGGTCATGGTGGCCGTTGGAGTTGGCTTGGGCGACGTGGTGGGGCGCGGCGTCGGCGCGGGTGTCGGTTCCGGCGTTGCCGTCGCCGGCGCAGTCGGGCTCGGCGTGGGCGGCGCGGCGGTCGGTGCCGCTGTGGGTTCCGGCGTCGGCAGGGCGCTCGGCGTCGGCTGCGGCTGCGTCGCGGGCTCGGGACTGCGCAGCAGCCACCACGCCAGCAGGATGATGCCCGAAGTGACGGCGATACCGGCGATCAGCAGGCCGCGGCGCTGGCTTGGCAAGGGTTCGCCGCGCGCGACGGCCTCGCGCTTGCGCGCCGCGGCCTCGGCCTGTGCCTGCTGCTTCAGCGCGGCGCGGCGCTGGCGTTCGGCCTCGTCCTCGGCGCGCTTGCGTGCTTTCTCCTCGGCCTTGATCCGTGCTTGTTCCTCGCGCTTCTGACGGGCGGCTTCGGCCTCAGCCCGTTTGCGCTCGGCCTCCTCGGCCTTGCGCCGGGCTTCTCCCTCTTTGCGCAGGCGCTCGGCTTCGGCGCGCTCGCGCTCGGCCTGCTCCGCCTCGGCACGACGGCGCGCGTCTTCCTCGGCGCGCTGTCGCGCCAGCTCTTCCTGACGCTCGCGTTCGGCTTCTGCGCGCTCGCGCTCCGCGGCTTCCCGTTCGGCGCGGTCCGCCGCCTGCTTGTCGCGCGCCAGGCGTTCGAGGTCGCCGCGTTCGCCGCTGACGATGGTGGGCAGGCTGTTGCCGGTTCCACGCGGGCTGGTCAGGCCCGCGGCGGTCGGCAGCGCGCCGAAGGCCCCGGTCGCGTACTGCGGCAGCGTCCCGGTGTGCTGGATCGGCAGCAACTCGTCGATCAATCGCAGCAGCTCGGTCGAGGACGCCGGTCGCTGCGCCGGATCCTTGGCCATCAGCGAGTCGATCAGCGGCTGATACTTGGCGAGTGCCTCGGGTAATCGCGGAACCGGCTCGGTGACGTGCTTGAAGATCAGTGCCAGTGATTCTTCGGCGTCGAACGGCGGCTGCCCGGTGAGCATCTCGTAGAGGATGCAACCGAGGCTGTAGAGATCGGCGCGTGCGTCCACCGCCTTGCCGCGAGCCTGTTCCGGGCTGATGTAACGCGGCGTGCCGATGGAAACGCCCGTTGCCGTCATCTTCGATTCGGACGTGATCGCCTTGGCGATGCCGAAGTCGGTGAGCACTGCGCGCCCCTGTTCGTCGAACAGGATGTTCTCGGGCTTGACGTCGCGATGCACGAAGCCGGCCGCGTGCGCGTGCACGAAGGCGTCGGTGATCTCGCGCAGGATCGACAGTGCCTGAATGTCGGTGAGACCTTGCTCGATGCGCGCGCGCAGATCACCGCCGGTGAGCAGGCGCATCGAGTAGTAGTGCACCCCCTCGGCGCGGCCGACCTCGAACACGGTGACGATGCCGGCGTGGTTGAGCGAGGCCGAGGCGCGGACTTCCTTCTCGAAGCGGGCGACGAGCTGCGGATTGCGCCCAAACTCCGGCGGCAGCACTTTGAGCGCGACGCGCCGGCCCAGGGTCTGGTCCTCGGCCTCGTAGACATCGGCCATGCCGCCAGAGCCGAGCTGTCGAATGATCTTGTAGTGACCCAGCAGGGTGCCAGGGGCGAGCACGATCGATCAGTCCTCTACGATGGCGCAGACGGCGGTGACGTTGTCGCCGGCGTCGGAGTCGCGGAGCGTGCGCTCGATCAGGCGCTGCACGATGGCCTCGGCACTGCCGCCGCGCGCGAGACATTCGATGATCGACGGTTGCGGCAGGTAGCCGTGCAGCCCGTCGGTACACAGCAGCAGGCAGTCGCCGGGCTGAAGATCGATGCGGGTGCTGTCGATCTTGAGCTCGACGGTGTCGCGTATGCCGACGGCGCGCGTCAGCACGTTGCGGTTGGGGTGGGTCTCGGCCTCGTGCGCGCTGATCGCGCCGGCGTCGATCAGCTCCTCGACGAAGGAGTGATCCTTGGTGAGCTGTTTGAGCTGCCCGCCGCGCCACAGATAGCCGCGGCTGTCGCCGACCCAGTGCAGCGTCGCCGTGCCACCGTCGACTTTCAGTACCACCGCGGTCGATCCCATGCGCTCGACGCTGGACATGCTCGCCTCGCGGATGCGCCGATGCGCTTCCTGCAGGGCCTCGCCGCCGTTGCGGCCCTGTTGCAGCGATTCGGCGAGGATGTCGACGACCATGCGGCTGGCGACCTCTCCACGCGCCAGCCCGCCCATGCCGTCGGCGACCACCGCGCCGAGCTGCTGCGGCACGACGACGAAGGCATCCTCGTTGTGGTCGCGCTGCTTGCCCTGGTGGGTGGCGCCGGCGATGGTGATGTTCAGACGACGTCTCCTCTGACGGCGCAGGTAACGGAACATGCGCGCACACTCAACGCAGCGACTGTGCGCCGGCGCGCAGTTTGCGCAAGGCGGCGCGCAAGGCGTCCGGATTATAGGACTGGCTCGCGTCCACCGCAGCGAAGAGCTCGTCGATCGGCGCCTGCAGAGCCGTTGCCGGCACGCCGTGCTCCTGCCGCAAGTAGTAGAACAGGGCGTCACTGGCGTAGTAGATCTGCTTGGCGGTGGTGTAGTCCCCGGCCTTGCCCTGCAGGCCCGCCGCGGCGACACGGTCGATGAGATCGAGCGCCTGCGCTTTGCTCAAACTGAGCTGGGCGATCTGCGGCAGCGCCTGGGTCGCGATGTCGCGCAGGGTCTTGGCCGCCTCGCGAGTTTTGGCGACCGACTGCATGGATGCGCGGTGCAGCTCGCCCAGTGCCGCATTCCAGCGCGCGGCAACGGGTGGCAGCAGCGTCTCCAGCACGATGCCGGTCATCACCAGGTACGCATCGGCCAGCCGCGGTTCGCCGGGGCCCAGCGGCCCGCCGGTGCCCGCACTCCAGCGCGGCGCCCGCATCGCGTGGTGACAGGCATTGCAGTCGAAGAACACCAGCTCAGGGAACATGCCGCGGTCGCTGAAGCGCTCGCCGAGCAGGCCGTCGAGGAAGGTCTCGGCGGCGACCAGCTGGCCGATCGCCCAGACCTTGGCGCCGGGCGCATACGCCGGCTTGCGCTGCTTGTAGTCGGCGTCCACGCGAAAATGCGCCGGCTGGATGTTGGTGAAGGTGTCGAGCTCGAACTCCAGCGGCGGATGGCCCGCGCCCATGATGCGGTGGTCGATCGGCTTGTCCTTGGTGCCCATGTGGCAGTGCAGGCACAGCCGCGCGCGGGCGACCGGATCCTCCAGCGGGTACAGGCCCTGGGCGAGGTTCTGCGCGTGCGTGTTGCCGGAGACATGCGGGCCGAGCCATTCCTGGGCGCCGCCGTGGCAGGCCTCGCAGCCGACGCCTTCGGCCATCGAATACCGCCGCCCGCGCAGATTCGCCGGCACATAGTCGGTATGGCAGGTCAGGCACTCGGGCGCCGCGGCCGCGTCCTCGATGCCGAGATTGGCGGCGATGCGCTTGCCGTCCGCGGTGAGCAGCAGCTTGTAGGCATTGGAGTGGGCATCGTCCCGCTGCCACAGGAAGTACTCGTTCTGCAGCACCGGAGAATCGTCGAACGGCCGCTGCGAGCCGTGGCAGTTGCTGCCGGCACAGGTGGCGACGCCGACATGCTGGTACCGGTCCTCGAACGGCATCGGCGGCGCTGCGTGCGCCATGCCGGCGATCGACGATCCCGCCAGCATCATCCACAGACCGACGGTGGGGCCGAACTGGCGATACAGCGAGCGTGCGTGCATGTTTCCCCCACTTTGCGCGTGGACCGCGTACCGCTACGGCGGCGAGGCTGAGGTTGCGCACCGAGCCTTGCGGTGTCGCCCGTGCGCGCGCATGTTCCGCGCCCGCGACGGATGTTCGGCGCGAGGATGCCCGAACCGCAGGCCTTCTCGCGCGCCTTCGCACCGCAGGACGGCATCGTAGAACAAGTCTGTGTCGGCGTCAGCGCGCAAGACGCACAAGCCGAGCGACGGCGATCGCGGGCGACGCGAGCTGCGTGAGTTCCGAAACATGGGCCGAGGATAGCGCCGTCCAAGGTCGTCAACCGTGAACCGCGTACAATGCGCAGCCGTTTCGGTCCATAGTGGGATCCGCGGTGCCTTGCCAAGAGCCCGCACGCTTTTAGGCTTCACGCCGCTCGCAACGCTGGCGCGCGGACACGGTGTCCGAGCGCAGCGAGGTGGGCGCTGGAGGCGCGCCATCAGGCGGCTTTCGCACCCGCTGCTACGCCGGCACCGTGTCGCCGCCTCATCCCCGCGCGTTGCGCGGGGCCGCTTTACGCTATTCGCGACGGTATGTTCAACAAGCTCATCGTCATCTGCACCGGCAACATCTGCCGCAGTCCGATCGCCGAGGCGCTGCTGCGCGCCCGGCTCGGGTCGCGGGTGCGGCAAGTCGTGTCGGCCGGGACCGCTGCGCTGGTCGGTTATCCGGCGGACCCAATGGCGGTCGCGGTCGCCGCCGAGCACGGCCTGGACTTGACACCGCATCGCGCCCAGCAGGCGACTCTGCCGCTGCTGTCGCAGATGGATCTGATTCTCACCCTCGACCAGACTCACAGCGACTGGCTCAACCGGCACTATCCGCAACTGCGGGGTCGCGTGCACAAGCTGCTGAAGTGGCGAGAGAACGCCGATGTCGCCGACCCCTATCGGTGCCCGCGCGAGGCCTTCGTCAAGGCCTTCGACGACATCGAGGCGGGGGTCGAGGACTGGCTGCGCAAGCTGTAAAACCCCCCGAAATTCGCTCGCTTATAATGCAAGGCCGTGCCTTCTAGTCGGCCTTGCGGCCGTCTGTGATGTCCACCACGCCCAGCAGGAAAGTCTTCCTCATCAGCTACGGCTGCCAGATGAACGAGTACGACTCGGCCAAGATGGTCGACGTGCTCGCCGCCTCGCATGGCTACGAGCGTACCCAGAATCCGGACGAGGCCGATCTTTTGCTGCTCAACACCTGCTCGGTGCGTGAGAAGGCGCAGGAAAAGGTGTTTTCCGAGCTCGGCCGCTGGCGGGACTGGAAGCAGCAGGTTCCGGGGCGTTTGATCGGCGTCGGCGGCTGCGTCGCCTCGCAGGAAGGCCAGGCACTCACCGAGCGCCAGCCGCTGGTCGACATCGTCTTCGGCCCGCAGACGCTGCACCGGCTGCCGCAACTGTTGGACGCGACCCGCGCGGCGCGCAAACCGGTGGTCGACGTCAGCTTTCCGGAGATCGAGAAGTTCGACCGCCTGCCGGAGCCGCGCGCGGAAGGTCCGAGCGCCTTCGTCAGCATCATGGAGGGCTGCTCGAAGTACTGCACGTTCTGCGTCGTGCCGTACACGCGCGGCGCGGAGGTCAGCCGGCCGCTCGACGACGTGCTCGCCGAGATCGCCCAGCTCGCCGAGCAGGGCGTGCGCGAGGTGACGCTGCTCGGGCAGAACGTCAACGCCTACCGCGGGCGCATGGGTTCGGGCGGCGAGGTTTGTGATCTGGCGCTGCTGATCGGCTACGTGGCGCGCATCCCGGGCATCGAGCGCATCCGCTACACCACCTCGCATCCGGCGGAATTCAGCGACGCGCTGATCGACGCGTTTGCCGAGGAGCCGAAGCTGGCCAGCTACCTGCACCTGCCGGTGCAATCCGGCTCGGATCGCATCCTCGGCATGATGAAGCGCGGCTACACGCGCGAGCGCTATCTCGACCGGATCCGCCGCGTGCGCGCGGCACGGCCCGACATCTCGCTGTCGACGGACTTCATCGTCGGCTTTCCTACCGAGACCGACGCCGATTTCGCGATGACCATGGATCTGATCCACGAGGCCGGCTTCGACTGCGCGTTCAGCTTCATCTACAGCCCGCGACCGGGCACGCCGGCGGCGAATCTGCGCGACACCGTCAGCGACGCCGACAAGCACCGGCGGCTCGACATTCTGCAGACGCGCATCCGTGCGCTCGACGATGAATTCAAGCGCAAGCTGGTCGGCACGACGCAGCGCGTGCTGGTCGAGCGTCCGGCGCGCCGTCCCGGGCAGATGGCCGGTCGCACCTCGACCAATCGCTGGGTCAACTTCGAAGCTCCGGCGTCGCTGATCGGGCAGTTCGTCGACGTCGAGGTGACCGAGGCGCTCAACAATTCACTGCGCGGGCGTCTGGTCGTCGCGCAGGAATGCATCGCATGACGACCTCGTCAGCGCGCACCGCCCAGGCCCGTGCCGAGGTCGTCTTAGAACCCGATGACGGCCAGCGCCTCGCCAATCTCAACGGGCCGTTCGACGCCCATCTGCGCCAGATCGAGCTGCGTCTGGGCATCGAGATCCGCAATCGCGGCAACCGCTATCAACTGATCGGCTCGCGGCGCGACATCGCCTCGGGCGAGGCGGTGCTGAGCCAACTGTTCAATCAGACCGTCGACGACACCATCACCAGCGAGCACGTGCACCTGGCACTGGCCGAGCACGGCGGCGCGATCGCGGACACCGCAGACGACGCCAACCCGGCGAGCGCGCACGACGAGGTGGTGATCCGGACCAAGCGCGGCGTGGTGCGCGGACGTGGTCCGCAGCAGAAGGCGTACTTGAAGGCGATCGCGACGCACGACCTGAACTTCGGCGTCGGTCCGGCGGGCACCGGCAAGACCTATCTGGCCGTCGCCAGTGCGGTGCAGGCGCTCGAACGCGACCGCGTGCGCCGGCTGGTGCTGGTGCGTCCGGCGGTCGAGGCCGGCGAGAAGCTCGGCTTTTTGCCCGGCGACATGGCGGACAAGATCAACCCCTATCTGCGGCCGCTGTACGACGCGCTCTACGAAATGCTCGGTTTCGAGAAGGTCGCACGGCTGATCGAGAAGAGCGTGATCGAGATCGCGCCCTTGGCGTTCATGCGCGGGCGCACGCTCAACGAGTCCTTCGTGATTCTCGACGAGGCGCAGAACACCTCGGTCGAGCAAATGAAGATGTTCCTCACGCGCATCGGCTTCGGCAGCGTCGCCGTGGTCACCGGGGACATGACGCAGGTCGATCTGCCCCGGCACCAGACCTCGGGCCTGCGCCAGTCACTGGAAGTCTTGCAGGGCGTGCCGGGGATCAGCTTCACGCACTTTGGCAAACAGGACGTGGTGCGCCATCCGCTGGTGCAGGCGATCGTGCAGGCCTATGACGATTTCGATCGGCGTCAGTCGCCAGAGAAGGCGCCATGAGTGGCGTCACCTCCGGTGCTGGGTCGATCGTCGTGCAACGCGCCGTCAAGGCTGTCGGCGTACCGACGAATGCCAGCCTGCGCAGCTTCGCGGCCGCGGCCCTGCCGGCGCGCCATGGCGAACTGACCATCCGCATCGTCGACGAAGCCGAAAGCCGCGCGTTCAACCGCCGCTACCGCGGCAAGGACAAGCCCACCAATGTGCTGTCCTTCGCCGGCGAGGCTGAGGTGCTGGGCGATCTGCTTATCTGCGCGCCGCTGGTGATGCGCGAGGCGCACGAACAGAACAAGATGCCGCGCGCGCACTGGGCGCACCTGGTCGTCCATGGCTGCCTGCACCTGCGCGGTTACGATCACGAGCATCCGCAGGATGCACAGCGCATGCAGGCTCGCGAGATCCGCATCCTCAAGCGTCTGGGTTTCGGGAACCCCTATCGATGAACGAAGGCGACAGTAGTCAGAAACACGACGACAACGGCTTGTCGAACTGGTGGCGCCGCGTGACCCAGCGGCTCGCCGGCGGCCCGCCGCGCACGCGCGGGGACTTGCTCGAACTGCTGCGCGAGGCGCAGCAGGCGGGGCTGATGGATGCCGATGCGCTGTCGATGTTCGAGGGCATTCTCGAAACGGCCGAAACGCAGGTGCGTGACGTGATGGTGCCGCGCGCGCAGATGGTCGTCGTCGACCAGGCCTGGCCGTTGGAGCGCATCCTCGCGGTGGTCGTCGAGTCCGGGCACTCGCGCTTTCCGGTGATCGGCGACTCCAAGGACGAGGTCGTCGGCATGCTGCTGGCCAAGGATCTGCTCAGGTTCAGCGGCGCGGTGCCGGGCTTCGATCCAGGCAGTTTCGACCTGCGAAGGTTGATGCGGCCGGCGGTCTTCGTGCCCGAGTCCAAGCGCCTGAACGTGTTGCTCAAGGACTTCCGTCGTGGCCGCAATCACATGGCGCTGGTCGTCGACGAGTACGGTGGCGTCGCCGGCCTGGTGACCATCGAGGACGTGCTCGAACAGATCGTCGGCGAGATCGACGACGAGTATGACGAGGCGGAGAGCGCCCCCATCCTCAAGCAGGACGAGCGTCGCTACCTGGTGAACGCGTTGACGCCGATCGAGGAGTTCAACGCCTATTTCGGTACGGACTTCCCCGACGCGGAGTTCGATACCGTCGGCGGCTTCGTGTTGCACCGCTTCGGCCGCATGCCCAAGCGTGGCGAGAGCGTGCGCATCGACCGTTTCAACTTCAACGTGCAGCGCGCCGACGGCCGGCGGGTGCATCAGTTCCAGGTCAGCCTGGCGCCGGACTGATGCGCATCGTTCTGCGCTTCGCCGGCGTGCTGCTGATCTTTGCATCGGCGGTCACCGCGGCGGTGGCGGCAACGCCGGCTGCGCCGCAGATCAGCCTGCTGACCTTCGCCCCCGGCCAGATCTACTGGCAGCGCTTCGGCCACAACGCGCTGCTGGTGCGCGAGGCCGGTGCCGCGCCGCAGGTCTACAACTACGGCATCTTCGATTTCGGCCAGAAGCATTTTTTTCTCAATTTCGTGCGCGGCCGTATGCTCTACCGGCTCGACGTGGCGCCGCTGGACTGGACGCTGCGCCAGTACGCCGCCGAAGGGCGCTGGGTGATCGAGCAGCCGCTTGCGCTCGATGCCGCACGCGCGCGCGCGCTGGCCGATCATCTGGCGTGGAACGCGCGCCCGGAAAACGCCCACTACCGCTACGACTACTTTCTCGCCAACTGTTCGACGCGCGTGCGTGACGTGCTCGATCAGGCGCTCGATGGCGCGCTGCGCCGGCAGCTCGCCGCGCGTCCCGCAAGCGGCACCTATCGCAGCGAGGTGCTGCGCCTGATGGCGCCGATGCCGGCGCTGATGGCCGGCATGGATCTGGGCCTCGGGCCGCGCGTCGATGTGCCGCTCGATCAGTGGGATGAAGGCTTCATTCCCGAGCGGCTGATGCAGGCCCTGCGGCAGGTGCGGATCGACGATGCCGAGGGCATAGGCCGCGCGCTGATCGCCGGCGAACGCACCTTGGTGGCGGCGAATGCCGTCGATCGCGGCGCGCCGCCGCGGCTGGACCTGCCGTTTCTGCTCGTCGGTTTGGCACTGGCGGCGGTGCTGGTCCTGCTCGCCCGCCACCGCGCGCAGGCGGTCGCACGCGCCGGATTCGCGGCGCTCGCGATGGTGTACGCGCTCGTCGCCGGCTTGGGCGGTGCCGTGCTGCTGCTCGGCTGGTTGGCGACCGATCATTGGGGCATGGCACGCAATCACAATCTGCTGCTGCTGCATCCGCTGTGGTGGCTGCTGCTGCCGGCGCTGGTGCGCCACGCCGGACAGCGGCCGGCGCGGCGCTCGGCCTGCACGCGCACGGTGACGTGGCTGACGGCGGCGGCCGGCGTCGCGGCGCTGCCGCTGGCGCTGTTCGGCGCGCAGCCCAACCTGCACTGGGTGGCGCTGTTGCTGCCGCCCGGCCTCGCGCTGTTGTACGGACTGCAGCGCAGGCCGTAAGACCGGCCGCGCTGCTCGCGGCTTGCGCCCCGTCGGCCGCGTGCAGGCGACCGGCGGGTTGGGGTTCAGGTCTTGTACGAGGGATCGCGCCGGTCGAGGCGCCGCAGCAGGCCGGGCCAGGCGAGCCGACCGCCGAGGCCGCGCGTCACTGCGCTCGCGGCCCGCTGCACGCCAGCGAGGATCTCGGGATTGACCGGCACCAGCTCGCCGCCGCCCGCCAGGGCGCGCACCTGGATCGTGCACGCGGCCTCGAAGACGTACATCGCGAGGAAGGCATCCGCCGGCGTCGCGCCGACGGTGAGCAGACCGTGATTGCGCAGCATCAGGAAGGTCTTGTCACCGAGGTCGGCGACCAGACGCGGCTTCTCCTCGTCACGCAGCGCGATGCCCTCGTAGTCGTGATAGGCCAGCGAGGCCAGCACCAGCGTCGACTGCTGCGAGATCGGCAGCAGCCCTTGCCGCTGCGCCGAGACGGCGACGCCGTTGAGCGAATGCGTGTGCATCACGCACTGGGCATCGGCGCGCGCCGCGTGGATGGCGCTGTGGATGGTGAAGCCGGCCGGGTTGATCTCATGGGGGCTGTCCATGACCTTGCGCCCGTCGAGGTCGACCTTGACCAGACTGGACGCGGTGATCTCCTCGAACAGCCAGCCATAGGGGTTGATCAGAAAATGGTGCTCGGGGCCGGGCACGCGCGCGGAGATGTGCGTGAACACCAGGTCGTCCCAGCCGTAATCGGCGACCAGACGGTAAGCGGCGGCGAGATCGACGCGGACCTGCCATTCCTCGGCGGATACCTTGCTGCGCACATCGTCCATGGCGATCGTCCCCCGTGCGGCGCGACATGCGCCCCGTTACGCTAACGTTAATGCATCGAGGAGTGCCGGTGGAGAATCAATTGCTGCTCGCGTCGCGCTCGCCGCGTCGCCAGGATCTGCTGCGGCAGCTCGGCCTGCGTTTTGCCTTGTGCGCAGCGGACGTGCTTGAGCAGCCCCGCCCCGGCGAAGCGGCCACCGATTACGCCTGCCGCATGGCGCTGGCCAAGGCCCACGCCGGCCGTCAGGCGAGCGGGACGACGATGCTGCCCGTGCTCGGCGCCGACACCGACGTCGTCCTCGACGGCGAGGTCCTCGGCAAGCCCGCCGACCGCGACCACGGCATCGCGCTGCTGCAACGGCTGTCCGGGCGCACCCACCAAGTGGTTTCGGCAGTCGCCCTCGTCGACGGGGCGCGCCAAGCGGTGCGCCTGTCGGTCACCGAGGTGTGCTTCGGTGACATCACGCCAGCCATGGCGCAGGCGTACTGGGCCAGCGGCGAGCCGGCCGACAAAGCCGGCGGCTACGCGATCCAAGGGCTCGGCGCCGCTTTCGTGCGCGAGATCCGCGGCAGCTACAGTGGCGTCGTCGGTCTGCCGCTGTACGAAACCTGCGAGCTGCTGCGCGACTTCGGCATAGAGGTCGTCGCCTCAGCCGTTTCACGTCCGCCGTCTCACACCCCATGAGCACCGAAATCCTCGTCAACATCGGCCAGCAGGAAACGCGTGTCGCACTGGTCGAAGGCGGCGCCGCGCAGGAGATCCACATGCAGCGCGCGTCGCGGCACGGACTGACCGGCAATATCTACAAAGGCAAGGTGCAGCGGGTGCTGCCGGGGATGCAGGCGGCCTTCGTCGAGATCGGGCTGGAGCGCACCGCCTTCCTGCACGTGGCCGACATGGTGCCGCTGCCGGTCAACGGCGATGCCATGCCGAGCATCTCGCAGTTGCTGCACGAAGGTCAGCAGGTGCTGGTGCAAGTGCTCAAGGACCCGATCGGCAGCAAGGGCGCGCGCCTGACGACGCTGCTGTCGATCCCGTCGCGCTACCTGGTGCTGCTGCCGCATGAGAAGCACGTCGGGGTGTCCGCGCGCATCGAGGACGAGGCCGAGCGCGAGCGCCTGCGCGAAGTGCTGGACGCACTGCAGCAGCGCATGGCGCCGCAGTTCGGCCTGATCGCGCGCACTGCCGCCGAGGGGGCCGAAGCCGCCGCGCTGGAGGCCGACGTCGCCTTCCTGCTGCGCCTGTGGAAGGCGATCAGCGACCGGGCGGCCGTCAGCGAGCCGGGCACGCTGGTGCATGGCGATCTGCCGCTGTCGATGCGCATCCTGCGCGACCTGCTCGGAACCCACGTGGAGCGCGTGCGCATCGACGACGCCGAGGAATGCCGCCGGGTCAAGCAGTTCGCGCAGTTGTTCGTGCCGCAGGCGGCGCCGCTGATCGAGCTGTACGAGGGCGCGGCACCGATCTTCGATCTGTACGGCGTAGAGGACGACATCAACCGCGCGCTCAACCGTCGCGTCGACTTGAAGTCCGGCGGGCATCTGGTCATCGATCAGACCGAGGCGATGACGACCATCGACGTCAACACCGGCGCCTACATCGGTCACCGCAACCTCGAAGAGACGGTGCTCAAGACCAACCTCGAAGCGGCGCAGGCGATCGCGCGCCAACTCAGGCTGCGCAACCTCGGCGGCATCATCATCATCGACTTCATCGACATGAAGTCCGAGGATCATCGCGCGCAGGTGCTGCGCGCGCTGGAGCGCGCGCTCGCCGCCGATCACGCACGCACGCACGTGTACCCGTTCTCGCCGCTGGGCCTGGTCGAGATGACGCGCAAGCGCACGCGCGAGTCGCTCGGCCATATCTTGTGCGAGCCCTGCCCCACCTGCAGCGGGCGCGGCACGATCAAGACCGTGGAGACCGTCTGCCACGAGATCGCACGCGAGGTGCAGCGCGCCGCGCGCCAGTTCGAGGCCAAGGGCTTTCTGGTGCTGGCGGCGCCCAACGTGATCCGCGGCCTGGTCGAGGAGGAGTCCTTGGGTCTGGCCAACCTCGAAACCGCGCTGGAACGGCCGATCCGCTTGCAGGCCGAAAGCGCCTATGGGCAGGAGAGCTTCGACGTCGTGCCGCTGTAGCGCAACCGGGCTGCGTGGCCGGTTTGGCCGGATTCAGCCGCGGGCGCGACAATAGGCCTTTCTCAAGCGCCGACGAGGACGAAGCGAACGACGCATGGAACGGACCAAGCGCCGCTGGTGGACCTGGGCGGTCTCGCTGACCGCGGCTGCCGTGGTGCTCGGCGCGGTGGCCAGCGGCGCGTTCCAGCTCGCCGTGCTCGCCGTACCCAGCTACCGCGAGGATCTCGCCGTCTGGGTCGGCGAGGCCACCGGCCGGCCGGTGCAGATCGGCGGTGTGAGCCTGTCATGGCGCGGTCTGGCGCCACGCGTCGAGCTGTCCGGCATCACCCTGTACAGCGACGACGGCGCCTCGCAGATCAGCGTCGAGCGGCTGAGTCTGGGCTTTGCCCTGCGTCGCCTGCTGCGCGGCGAGTGGCTGCCGTCGCGGCTCGGGCTGTCGGGCCTGCGCGTCTCAATCGAGGGTGACGCCCACGGGCAGTGGCGCATCGCCGGCTTCGATGCCGAGGCACGTCCCGCCGCCGAGCCCTGGTGGCAGGGACTGGACCGTTTCGACCGCGTGGAACTGGAGAACTGCGAGCTGCGCATCGCACACCCCCGGCTCGGCGAGGCGCCCACTCATCTGTACTTGACCGAGGCGCGTATCGACCGCGTCGGCACTGGTGCGGTTTTCGAGGCGGGCTTGCGCCTGCCGGCCGACAAAGGGGGCACGGTGACGCTCGAGGGTGAGATCGAGACGCTCCTCGCCCCGCGGGACGAATGGGCGGGGACCTTCGAGCTGCGCTTCGACGATCTGCAGCCGCAGGGCTGGCTGCGGCCGTGGCTATTGCCGGGCGTACAGGTTCTTTCCGCCAACCTCGACGGCCGTGTCAGCGGCGAGATTCGCGGCGGGGTCGCCAGCCGCGTGCGGGTCGAACTCGGCTCGGGCGGTCTGGCGCTCGCGCGCGCCGGCGTGCTGTCGAGCGCCAGCGCCACGACCGCCGTCATCGACCTGCTGCGCAACCCTCAGGGCTGGCGCGTGGATGTCGCCGAGCTGCGCTTCGACGACCAGATCCTGTTGCGCGGCAGCCTGCGCATGGACCGTCTCGACGACGGCTGGGCCTGGGACGTCGATGCCGATCGGCTCGAACTGACACGGCTGGCGCCATGGGGCGGCGTCTGGCGTGACGCACCGGTGGCGCTGCAGCTCCTCGCCGGCAGCGGCGGCGAGGTCGAAGGCCTGGTGTTGCGCTACCGCGAGGGCGCGGACGCGCCGCGCTTTGCCGTGCGCGCGCGCCTGCGCGATCTGGCGCTGCGCTCGCAGCACGGCTTCGAGCTGCGCGGACTCGACGGCGAGATCAGCGCCGACGAGAACGGCGGCAGCTTGCGTCTCGCCGAGGGGCCGGTCACGCTGTCGCTGCCGCAGACCATGGACCCCGAGGTGCCGCTCGACCGGCTCGTCGGCGATCTCGGCTGGGCCCGCACCGCCGCGGGCTGGCGCGTGTACAGCGACGGCTTCGCGCTGCGTCTGGCGAGTATCAGCGCGAGCGGACGCGTCGAGCTGCAATTTCCGCGCGACGACAAGCCGCGCATCGATCTGGCCGCGACCCTGACCGCGGGCGACGCGCTCGATGCACTGCCGTACATGCCTCGGCATTGGCCCGACAGCTTGAAGAACTGGCTGCGGCGCGGCATCGTCGCCGCGCGCGTGCCGCACGGGGATCTGCGCATCCGTGGACCGCTGTCCGACTTTCCGTACGAGAGCCGTCCGACGGGGGAATGGTCGCTGGAACTTGAAGTCGCCGACGCCACGCTCGACTACGCCCCCGACTGGCCGCGCATCGACGATCTGCGCACGCGCCTGTTGTTCAGCGGCAATGGCCTGCGCGCCGAGGTGCTGGCCGCGCGCTCGCTCGACAGTCACGTGAACGAGGGCACGGTGCGCATCGACGATTTCGACGCGCGCCGGCTCGATGTGGATGTCCAGATCGATGGCACGCTGCCCGGGCACTACGCCTTCTTGCGCGCCTCGCCGCTGCGCCGGCCACTGGCGGCGCTGCTCGAGCGCACGCAGGTGCAGGGTGAGGCTCGCGTGTCGCTGCACCTCGACATCCCGCTGCGCGAGGTCGCCGCCACCGCCGTCGCGGGCCGCGTCGTCGTCGATGGCGCGAGCCTGCGTTATGCCGACCTCGAGCCGCCGATCGAGGCGCTGTCCGGTGCGATCGCGTTCAACCGTCAAGGCGTCACCGCCGAGAACCTGCGCGCACGCTTCGCCGGCGTGCCGCTGGATCTGCGCATCGATGCGTGGCCGGGTACCGCCGGCGTCATTCACGCCGCGTGGCGCTTCGCGCCACAGGTCGGGGACGAAGGCATGTCGCGCTTCATCCCAGGCTTCGTGCGGCAACACCTCGACGGCGCCAGCGACTGGCACGCCGAGCTGCCGCTGCGTGCCGACGCCGCGCTGACGCTGCAGTCGGACCTGCGCGGCACGGCGATCACGCTGCCGCCGCCGCTGGCCAAGGCCGCAGACGAGGCCGAGACGCTGCGCTTGCGCATCGGCGGCGCCGACATGGGCGCGACACGTGTCGGCCTGCACTACGGCACGCGTGCAGCGATGGACCTTTTGCTGCGCGGGGCCGAGGCGCGAGCGGTTGACGGCCTGCACCTGCGCCTCGGCGCCGACGAGACGCCGCTCGCGCGTCCCGGGCGTGTCGACATCGACGGGAGCATCGACGAGCTCGATCTCGCCGCCTGGGCGCAGCTGTTCGCACCGCCGGCGGCGCCGCAGGCCTTTGCCGACGGGGCTGCGACGACCGCCGACGCGCGCCTGCGCATCGACGGCGCCGACATCGCCGCCGGCCGCCTGCGCTGGGGGCGCACCACGATCGGCGCGACGCGTCTGATCTACGCGCCGCAGGACGAGGGCTGGCGCGTCGACCTCGACGGTGCCGGCGCGCGCGGCGAGTTGCGCTGGCTGCGGCAGGACGGCGGACGGCTGGTCGCACGGCTGCAGCACCTGAACGTCGAGACGCTGCACCTGCCGGGTGCCGAAGCGGGTGACGAGGACGCACGCCATGGGCCGGTCGATCCAACGGCGCTGCCGACGCTGGACCTGACCGCCGATGCATTGCGCCTGGGCCAGACGCGGCTCGGGCGCGGCGAGCTGGTCACGCAGCGCATCGACGGCGGCCAGGCGATTCGCAGCCTACGCTTGGTCGGCGGCGATGCCGAGCTCGCGGCCGACGGCAGTTGGCGTCGCACCGATGGCCGCTCCTTCGCACGGCTGCAATTCGAGCTACGCACCGGATACGCCGACCGCGTGCTGGTCGCCCTGGGTTACGCGCCCAACGTCAAGGCCGAGTCGGCCACGGTGAGCTCGCTGCTGTCGTGGGCGCCGCGCGAGCAGGGTCTGCGCTGGGAACTGGCCGAGGGTGAGATCGAACTGGACTTTCGTAACGGTCAGCTCAGCGCGGTCAAGCCCGGTGCGAGCCGCGCGCTGGCTCTGCTGAACTTCTACACGCTGCCGCGCCGGCTCGCGCTGAACTTCGACGACGTGGTCGGCGAGGGCCTGGCCTTCGACCGCATCAGCGGTGCGTTCACGCTCGCCGACGGCAAGGCGACGACGCAGAACCTGCGCGTCGACGGCACCTCGCTGAGCATGGACGTGCGCGGCAGCGTCGGTCTGCTCGCGCGCGACTACGACCAGCGCGTGACCGTCTATCCGGATGTATCGTCCGGCGTGACCCTCGGTGCCGTGCTGCTCGGCGGACCCGCGGTCGGGGCGCTAGTGCTGCTCGCGCAAGAGCTGCTCGACAAGCCGCTGGACCAGGTCACCCAATTCAGCTACCGCATCAGCGGTTCCTGGGACAATCCGCGCATCGAGCGTATCGACGCCGGCAGCAGACCGGCCGCCACGGCGAGGTGAGTCGATGAGCATGCAGGCCGCAGTGATTCAGATGAACGCCGGCGCCGACCGCGATGCCAACCTCGCGCAGGCTGCGCACTGGTTGCGCGCCGCGGCCGCGGCCGGCGCGCGGCTCGCAGTGCTGCCGGAAAACTTCGCCTGCATGGGCACTCGCGAGACCGACAAGCTGGCGCTGGCCGAGGTCGACGGCAGCGGGCCGATCCAGGATTTTCTCGCCACGCAGGCGCGCACGTTGTCGCTATGGATCGTCGGCGGCACGATTCCGCTCGCGGTCCCCGGCGAGGCGGGACGTGTCTTTGCCGCCTGCGGCGTGTGGAACGCGCGCGGCGAGCGGGTCGCGCGCTACGACAAGATTCATCTGTTCGACATCGAAGTCCCCGACGGCAGCGGCGAGCGCTACCGCGAGTCCGCGACGATCGCGCCCGGCGCGCCGGTGCCGGTCGTGGTCGACACGCCCTTGGGGCGGCTCGGCCTGTCGGTGTGCTATGACCTGCGCTTCCCCGAGTTGTATCGGCGGCTGCTCGCGCAAGGTGCCGAGCTGCTCTGCGTGCCTTCGGCATTCACCGCGCGCACCGGCGAGGCCCATTGGGAGATACTCCTGCGCGCACGCGCGGTCGAGAACCTCTGCCACGTGCTCGCGTCCAATCAATGCGGCACGCATGGCGGCGGCCGCCGCACCTGGGGACATAGCTGCATCATCGACCCCTGGGGACGCGTGCTCGGTGATGCCGGCGACGCCCCCGGCATCGTCGTCGCCGACGTCGATGCCGCCGCGCGCGACGCGACGCGCCGCCGTTTTCCCGTCCTCGACCACCGCCGCCTATCCTGAGCCGCTACCCGCATCATGACCGACACGCTCGACATCGCCCGCAAGACCCTGCTCGATCCCGCGCAACTCGACGGCGTCGCGATCGAGCGCGTGCTCGACCGGCTGATGAAGCCTGGGGTCGACGCCGCCGATCTGTACTTCCAGCAGTCAATGACCGAGACCTGGACGCTGGAGGACGGCATCGTCAAGTCCGGGGCGAACCATGCGGAGCGGGGCGTCGGCGTGCGCGCCTGCGCCGGCGAGAAGCAGGGTCTGGCGTATTCCGATGCACTTGAACTGCCGGCGCTGATCGACGCCGCGCAGGCGGCCGGTGCGATCGTGCGCCACGGCCAGCAAGGCTGCGTACGCGCCGCCACGAGCAAGACCGTGCGCGCGCTGTATCCCGCGCTCGATCCGGTGCAGACGCTGGCAGTGCCGACCAAGCTCGAGCTGCTGCGGCGCGCCGATCGCGCCGCGCGCGCCGCCGATGCGCGCGTCGTGCAGGTGACGGTCTCCTTGGCCGCGCGCGCCGAGACCGTGCTGATCGCCGCGAGCGACGGCACGCGCAGCGCCGACGTGCGCCCGCTGGTACGCATGGACGTCAGCGTCATCGTCGAACACCAGGGGCGCCGCGAGCAGGGCCACGCCGGCGCCGGTGGCCGCGGCGCCTACCTCGACTTTCTCGGCGGCGAGCGGCCCGAACAGCTCGCACGGGAGGCCGTGCGCATGGCGCTGGTCCAGCTCGACGCGGTGCCGGCGCCGGCCGGTACGCTGACCGTCGTGCTCGGACCGGGCTGGCCCGGCGTGCTGTTGCACGAGGCGGTCGGTCATGGTCTGGAAGGCGACTTCAATCGGCGCGGGTCCTCGGCGTTCTCCGGGCGCATCGGCCAGACGGTGGCGTCGCCGCTGTGCACGGTGGTCGACGACGGCACGCTGCCGGGACGGCGCGGATCGCTCACCGTCGATGACGAGGGCACGCCATCGCAATGCACGACCCTGATCGAGAACGGCGTGCTGCGCGGCTACATGCAGGACAAGCTCAATGCGCGGCTGATGAAGACCGCACCGACCGGCAACGGCCGCCGCGAGTCCTACGCCGCGCTGCCGATGCCGCGCATGACCAACACCTACATGCTGCCGGGTGCGCACGATCCGCAGGAGATCATCGCCTCGGTGGACAAGGGTATCTACGCGGCGAACTTCGGCGGCGGCCAGGTCGACATCACCAGTGGCAACTTCGTGTTCTCCGCGTCCGAGGCCTACCTGATCGAGAACGGTAGGATCACGCGGCCGGTGAAGGGCGCGACGCTGATCGGCAACGGCCCCGAGGTGCTGACGCGCGTGTCGATGGTCGGCAACGATCTGAAGCTCGATGCCGGTATCGGCGTCTGCGGCAAGGACGGTCAGAGCGTGCCGGTGGGGGTCGGCCAGCCAACCTTGAGGATCGACGGGCTCACCGTCGGCGGCACCAGCGGTTGACGCTGCCGCCGTCATCGCTAAAGTCGGGCGCATGGCAACGCGGGCACAAGGATGCTTGAGGGTCATCGGCGGTCAGTGGCGTTCGCGCCTGATCGAGTTCGATGCCGCGGACGGCGTGCGCGCGACGCCCGATCGTGTCCGTCAGACCTGCTTCGACTGGCTGGCGCCGTTGATCGAGGGCGCGCGCTGCCTCGATCTGTTCGCCGGCAGCGGCGCGCTCGGTATCGAGGCGCTGTCGCGCGGCGCCGCGCACTGCACCTTCGTCGAGCAGGGGCCGCGCCAGTGCGCGCGCGTCAAGGACGCGCTGCTGAACCTCAAGGCGCAGCATGCCGACGTCGTGGCCATGGACGCGATCTACTTCCTGCAGCAGACCTGGCATCGCTATCACGTGGTGTTCCTCGATCCGCCGTTCGAATCGGACCTGCTCGTGCGTGCGCTCTGCGAGCTGCCCAAGGTGCTACATCCGCACAACCGCATCTTCCTCGAATGGGGTGCGGACAAGCCGGTGCTGCCGGAGCGTTTCGAGTGGCTGCGTGAGAAGCGCGCCGGCCAGGTGGGTTACGGCCTGGCCATTTATCACCATCCCGCCGCGCGCGGCTGAGGATCGGGCGCGTATAGTGGCCGCTTCCCTCGATCCCACGGCGAACAGGAAGCAAGACATGGTCACCGCGGCTTACAGCGGCACCTTCGATCCGATCACCTTCGGCCACTTCGACATCATCCAGCGCGCATCCGCGATGTTTCCGCGCCTGATCGTCGCGGTGGGTCTGAATCCAGCGAAGAATCCGCGTTTCGATCTCGACGAGCGCGTTGCGCTGATCCGCGAGGTGGTCAAGGCACTGCCAAACGTCGAAGTGAAGGGTTTTTCCGGGCTGGTCGTCGATTTTGCGCGCGACAACGGCGTGACCGTGCTCGTGCGCGGCGTGCGCACGGTCGGCGACGTCGACTATGAAAAACAGATGGCGGTGATGAACCGCGATCTGTATCCGGCCCTCGACACCGTGATGCTGGCGCCGTCGCCGGCGTACGCGCATCTGTCGTCGTCGCTGGTGCGCGAGCTCGCGGCGCTGGGTGCGCCGGTCGAGAAACTGGTGCCGGCGGCGGTGATTCCGGCGCTGCGCGCGCGCATCGGTCTGAAATGACGGTCCGGGCGGCATGGCGCTGAAGATCACGCACGAGTGCATCAACTGCGATGTCTGCGAGCCGGTGTGCCCCAACCACGCCATCTACCAGGGCGTGGAGATCTACGAGATCGACCCGGATCTGTGCACCGAATGTGTCGGCCACTTCGACAAGCCGCAGTGCCAGACGGTGTGCCCGGTCGACTGCATTCCGCTCGATCCCGAGCACGCGGAAACCCGTGAGCAGTTGATGGAGAAATACCGGCGGCTGGTGAATGTTGTCGGTCCGCAGACGAACGCGGATGAACGCGGATGAATTCAAATACGAACTTTCCTCTGCGTGTATCCGCGTTCATCTGCGGACTATTGCTGTTGTCTTCGGCGCAGAGCGCCGCGCCGCCCGGCCACGCCTGTGCGACCGCGCATCCGCTGGCGACGCAGACGTGCATGCAGGTGCTCGACGACGGCGGCAATGCGTTTGACGCCGCGGTTGCCGCGAGCGCCGCGCTGGCCGTGGTCGAGCCCACCGGCTCGGGCATCGGCGGCGGCGGCTTCTGGCTGCTGCACCGCGCCCGTGACGGCTTCGAGGTCTTCGTCGACGGCCGCGAGACCGCGCCGGCTGCGGCGCATGCCGACATGTATCTGGGTGCAAACGGCCAAGCCGATCCGCTGCGCTCGCGCGATGGCGCGCTCGCCGCGGCCATTCCGGGCGAGCCGGCGGCACTGGTCCACATCGCGCGCGAATACGGCAGCAAGCCGCTGGCCGAGCTGCTGGCGCCGGCGATCGCCTACGCACGCGACGGATTTGCGATCGACCGCAAGCTCGCGGAGGCGATCGAACGGCATCTGCCGCGGCTGTCGGGTGCGGCGCCGGCCGTGTTCGCGCCGCAGGGCCGGCCTCTTGGCGAAGGCGAGCGGCTGCGCCAGGTCGATCTGGCCTGGACCCTCGAACGGCTCGCCCGGGACGGACACGCCGGCTTCTACGACGGCGAGGTCGCGCAGCGCCTGCTGCGCGCCGCGCAGCAGGCCGGCGGTATCTGGACCGCGACCGATCTGCGCCGCTATGCCGTGGTCGAGCGCGAGCCGCTGATCGCCTACTTCCGCGATTGCCGCATCGTCACCAGTCCGCCGCCGTCGGCGGGGGGCGTGGCGATGGCCCAGGTGTTTCATCAGCTCGAAGTGCTCGGCTGGCAGGACGACGGCAGCCTCCGTAGCCAGCATCTGTTCGTCGAGACGCTGCGCCGCGCCTACCGCGACCGCGCGTTCTGGCTCGGCGACCCGGATTTCGTTTCGATGCCCCTGGCCCAACTGACCGGGCGCAGCCACGCCGTGCGGCTCGCCGCGAGCATCGACGCGCGACGCGCGACGCCGAGCAGCAGTCTGCCGCCGGCGCTGCCGACGTCGGAGGGCAGCGACACCACCCACGTGTCGGTGCTCGATGCCGACGGCAACCGCGTCGCGGCCACGCTGTCGATCAACCTGCCCTTCGGCTCGGGCTATATGGCCCCCGGCACCGGCGTGCTGTTCAATGACGAGATGGACGACTTCGCCGTCCAAGTCGGCGCGCCCAACGCCTACGGTCTGGTCGGCACCGCGGCGAATGCGATCGCGCCGCACAAGCGGCCGCTGTCGTCGATGACGCCAAGCTTCGTCGAGGGGCCGCGCGGACTTTTGCTGATCGGCACCCCCGGCGGCAGCCGCATCATCACGATGGTGATCCAGGGCATCCTCGCTTGGATCGGTGGCGCCGACGCGCAGACCCTCGTTGCGCGACCGCGCCTGCATCACCAATATCTGCCGGACATCGTCCAGCTCGAAGCCGGTTACGCCGACGCGCAGCGGCAGGCCGAGTTACGGGCGCTCGGCCACGGTCTCACGGTGCTCGAGCCCTGGGGCAACCTGCAGGTCGTGAGCTGGGACGTGCGTGCCGGCACGCTCGAGGCCGCCAGCGATCCGCGCGGCGTCGGCGCGGCGCAGGTTCGCCTACACGACTGAATCGCAGTGCCGGCTACGCGGCGAGGCGCTGGCCGCGCCCCGTGGCGCGGCCGCGCACGCTGCGCGCAAGAATGCGGCGCAGGCGCTCGGCGTTGATCGGCTGCGGCCGGCGCCGCAGCTCGCCGTAGCGGTTCTGGCGGCTGAGCGCTTCGATGCGCGCAAGATGTGCGCGAATCGTCGCGACGTAGGGATTCGGCCCGCCGAAGTGGGCGTCGAGGAAGCGGTGCACGCCGCCGAAATAGCCATCGAGCCGTTCTGCCCAGAGCCGGCGGTTGAACTCGGCGGTCTTGGCCAGTAAATCCTCGGCCGAGCGGTAGACGGCCTTGTGGCCATCGCCGGCGAGTCCGCAGAGCACGAACTCGCGGTACAGGAAGTCACGGCATTTTTCGAGATAGCAGCGATCGGCGGTCTGCGCCAGCACGTCGGCGCTGCCGAGCAGGAAGCCGAGCAGGCGATCCTTGCGGTGTGTGACCGGGATCTGGTCGAGCGCGATCTCGTAGCCGGTGAAATGCACGACGCGTCGCGCCAGGCTGGCCTCGGCGGCGAAGCCCACGGTCGGCAGGAACCACGCCAGGAATTCGCCGCTGCGGTGCACGTGGGTGAGCGTGTACTCGGCGCCGTTGGCGGCCGTGTCGCCTTTGCGCCGAATGTATCCGGCGTCGTGGAACAGGGCGATGATCAGGCCGAGCACCGCGCGGCGCGGTCCGAGCCGGCTCGCGGCTGGCACGCTGCGCTCGTGGCCGTCGACGAGCCGCACCATCGCCAGCGTGCAGTCGAGGCTGTGCTGGGCGTCGTGATACCAGGTGTCGCAGCCGGCATAGCCGGGCAGCGTGCCGGCATAGAGCCGGCCGAAGGTATCGAAGGCCTGATGCAGCGGCGCCGGATTCAGGTCGGGGTACAGCTCGGCCAGGAGCCGGCACACGGCCGCTTCGACGTCCGCGGGATGCGAGATGCGTACGGTGTTGGTGACGTCGTAGTGATTGCGCCGCTGTGCGCTCATCGGCCTGCCTCCGGCGCATCATCGTCGTGATGTGACCGGGTTCGATGTTAGACCCGCGCAAGCCGGCCTGAACAGTGAACCGCTGCTCATTTCGCGCTTGACGCGACCAGTTCCGCGACCACCGGAGCATGATCGGATGGCCGCTCCAGGCGCCGCGGCGCGGTGTCGATCCAGCATTGCACGCAGCGCGCGGCCAGCGGCGGCGACAGCAGCACGTGGTCGATGCGCAGGCCCATGTTGCGGCGGAAAGCCGCCTGCCGGTAGTCCCACCACGAGAAGCTCTGCGGCGGCTGCTCGAACAGCCGGAAACCGTCCTTGAGGCCGAGCGCGAGCAGCGCGCGCAGACCGTCGCGCTCGGCCTCGGAACACAGGATCTGCCCCTCCCAGGCGGCGGGGTCATGGGTGTCCTCCGGCGCCGGCGCGATGTTGAAATCGCCGACCACGGCGAGTTCCGGGTAGCGGCTCAGCTCCTCGGCGACGTATCGTCGCAGTGCCTCGAGAAAGCGCAGCTTATAGTGGTACTTGTCGCTGCCGACGGCCTGGCCATTGACGACGTAGACGTTGATCACGCGCACGCCGTCGACGGTGCCGGCGATCACGCGACGCTGCTCGTCCGCAAAGCCGGGCAGGTCGCGGACGACGTCGGTGATCGGCAGCCGCGACAGCAGCGCGACGCCGTTGTAGGTCTTTTGTCCGTTGTGCACCGCGTGATAGCCGGCCGCCGCGAGTTCGGCGTGCGGGAAGGCCTCGTCGACCAGCTTGGTTTCCTGTATGCCGATGACGTCGACCGGGCAGGCGGCGAGCCAGTCGAGCAGCTGCGGCAGGCGCACGCGCAGCGAGTTCACGTTCCAGGTCGCGATCTTCATCGTGTCGGATTCGAAAAGTTGGCGCCGCAGCATAGCCGCTGTGGACGCCGCCGGTCGCGCCGCGGCGACCTGCCGTCCTCGACGGCGCGAAACTGCGCGGAAATTGCATGGTCATTTGATGTTAGGCCCGCATGCGTCGGCGCTCGGTCGCGCGATCGATGCATGCGGGATGTCAGACGGCCGTCAATAGGCGTAACCTGAAGGCCGCCGTCGCGGGTGCAACGGAGATCTTTGATGAGTGTTCTGGAGAATTTCCGCAGTCACTATCTCAAGGCGCGCGACGAGGAGATGTCGCTGTTCGATTACCTCGAGCTGTGCAAGCGCGAGCCGATGGCCTATGCGACGCCGGCCGAGCGTATGTTGGCCGCCATCGGCGAGCCCGAGATCGTGGACACGCGCAACGATCCGCGCCTGTCGCGCATCTTCTCCAACCGCGTGATCCGGCGCTATCCGGCCTTCCGCGAGTTCTACGGCATGGAGGAGGTGATCGCGCAGATCGTCGCCTACTTCAAGCACGCCGCGCAGGGCCTGGAGGAGAAAAAGCAGATCCTGTATCTGCTCGGGCCGGTCGGCGGTGGCAAATCCTCCATCGCCGAGCGGCTCAAGTCCTTGATGGAAGTGCATCCGATCTATGCACTCAAGGGCTCGCCGATCAACGAATCGCCGCTCGGTCTGTTCCACCCGGAGCGCGACGGCGCCGCGCTTCAGAAGGAGTACGGCATTCCCAAGCGCTACCTCAGCGGCATCGCCTCGCCGTGGGCGATCAAGCGCCTCGCCGAGTTCGACGGCGACATCACCCGTTTCAAGGTCGTGCGTGTGCAACCCTCGGTGTTGCGGCAGGTGGCGATCACCAAGACCGAGCCCGGCGACGAGAACAACCAGGACATTTCCTCGCTGGTCGGCAAGGTCGACATCCGCAAGCTGGAGAAATTCGCCCAGGACGATCCGGACGCCTACAGTTACTCCGGCGGTCTGTGCCTGGCCAACCAGGGCCTGCTCGAATTCGTCGAGATGTTCAAGGCACCGATCAAGATGTTGCATCCGCTGCTGACCGCCACGCAGGAAGGCAACTTCAAGGGCACCGAGGGGTTCTCGGCGATTCCGTTCAACGGCATCGTGCTCGCGCACTCCAACGAGGCGGAGTGGCAGAGCTTTCGCAACAACAAGCACAACGAGGCCTTCCTCGACCGCGTCTACATCGTCAAGGTGCCGTACTGCCTGCAGGTGTCCGAGGAGGTGAAGATTTACGAGAAGCTGCTGCGCAACAGCTCGCTGGCCTCGGCGCCTTGTGCGCCCGGCACGCTCGAGATGATGGCGCAGTGGTCGGTGCTGACGCGCCTCAAGGAGCCGGAGAACTCCAGCATCTACGCGAAGATGCGCGTTTACGACGGCGAAAACCTCAAGGACACCGATCCTGCCGCCAAGTCGCTGCAAGAGTATCGGGACTACGCCGGTGTCGACGAGGGCATGGACGGCATGTCGACGCGCTTCGCCTACAAGGTGCTGTCGGCCACGTTCAACTACGATCAGACCGAGGTCGCGGCCAACCCCGTGCACCTGATGTATGTGCTCGAACAGCGCATCCTGCGCGAGCATCTGCCGGAGGAAAAACAGCGCCGCTATCTCGAATTCATCAAGGCCTGGCTGGCGCCGCGCTACGCCGAGTTCATCGGCAAGGAGATCCAGACCGCCTACCTCGAATCCTATGGCGAGTACGGCCAGAATATCTTCGACCGCTACGTCACCTTCGCCGACTACTGGATCCAGGACGAGGACTACCGCGACCCGGAGACCGGCGAATCCTTCGACCGCGCCGCGCTCAACGCCGAGCTGGAGAAGATCGAGAAGCCCGCCGGCATCGCCAACCCCAAGGACTTTCGCAACGAGATCGTCAACTTCGTGCTGCGTGCGCGCGCGCAAAGTGGCGGCAAGAATCCGCACTGGACCAGCTACGAGAAGCTGCGCGAGGTCATCGAGAAGAAGATGTTCTCCTCGACCGAGGAGCTGCTGCCGGTGATCTCGTTCAACGCCAAGGCTTCGGCGGAGGACCAGAAGAAGCACGAGAACTTCGTCGGCCGCATGGTCGCCAAGGGCTATACGGAAAAGCAGGTACGTCTGCTATCGGAGTGGTATCTGCGCGTGAGGAAAAGCTCGTGAAACGTGAAGGCCCGACCCCTGCCACCTGGGTCTTGCGTCTCACGTCTTACGTCTCACGCGCATGCCAGCGCCGCGAGCCATGAGCATCATCATCGACCGCCGGCTCAACGACCGCAACAAGAATGCGCTCAATCGCAGCCGCTTCTTGCGCCGCTACAAGGCGCAGATCCGGCGTGCGGTCGACGATCTGGTCGCACGGCGTTCGATCACCGACATGGATCGGGGTGGTGAGGTCAAGGTGCCGGTCAAGGACATCTCCGAGCCGGCCTTCCGCCACGGCAAGGGCGGTGACCGCGAAGTCGTGCATGCCGGAAACCAGCATTACGCGCAGGGTGACCGCATACCGCGGCCGCCGCCCGAGCAGGGCGGTGCCGGCGGCCAGGGGCAGGGCGAGGCAGAGGACGATTTCGTCTTCAGCCTCACGCGCGAAGAGTTCATGAATCTGTTCTTCGACGATCTCGAACTGCCGCGCCTGGTCCGCAACGTGCTCGGCGATGTGCGCGAATACAAGTGGCGCCGTGCCGGGTATACGCCGAGCGGCGTGCCGGCCAACCTCTCGGTGCTGCGTTCCCTGCGCAACGCCCAGGCACGGCGCATCGCCGTCGGCGCACCGTTGCGCGCCGAACTCGAAGCGGCCGAGGCCGAGTACGCTCGTGCGCCGAGCGAAGAACTGGCGCAGCGGATCGAGGCCCTGCGCTCGCGCCTCGCGCGCCTGCCCTTTCTCGACGAGATCGACCTGCGCTTTCGCCATCGCGTGCGCGAGCCGCAGCCGGTGGCGCGGGCGGTGATGTTCTGTCTGATGGACGTCTCGGCGTCGATGACCGAGGACAAGAAGGATCTGGCCAAGCGCTTCTTCACGTTGCTGTACCTGTTCCTCAGCCGTAAATACGAACGCGTCGAGCTGGTGTTCATCCGCCACACCGACAACGCGCAGGAAGTCGATGAGCAGACCTTCTTTTACGGCACGCAGAGCGGCGGCACGGTGGTGTTGTCCGCGCTCAAGTTGATGCACGAGATCATCCAGGCGCGTTACGATCCGACGAGCTGGAACCTCTACGGCGCGCAGGCCTCGGACGGCGATGCCTTCGGCGCCGATCCGGAGAAGAGCCGCGCCTTCCTCGAAGAACGCCTGCTGCCGCAGTTGCGCTACTTCGCCTACGTGGAGATCCCCGACGAGCCGGATGCAGTCGGCATGCTCGCGCATGCCTACGCGCGCATCGACGATCCGGCGTTCGCGATGAAAAGCGTGTCCGCGCGCAACCAGATCTACCCGGTGTTGCGCGAGCTGTTCGCCAAGGACGTGGCATGACACCGCCATCCACGATGCGGACCTCGGCGCAGCCGCTGTCGACCGGCGGCGAGTGGAGCTTCGAGCTGATCGACCGCTACGACCATGCGATCCGCGAGATCGCCGTCGGCGAGTTCGGGCTCGACTGCTATCCGAATCAGATCGAGATCATCGCCTCCGAACAGATGCTCGATGCCTACGCCTCGCTCGGCTTGCCGATCGGCTACCCGCACTGGAGCTTCGGCAAGGAATTCATCCGCAACGAGCACCTGTACCGCAAAGGCCATCAGGGCCTGGCCTACGAGATCGTGATCAACTCCAACCCCTGCATCGCGTATTTGATGGAGGAGAACACGATGCCGATGCAGGCGCTGGTGATCGCGCACGCCTGCTACGGGCACAACTCGTTCTTCAAAGGCAACTACCTGTTCCGGCAGTGGACCGATGCCGAGGCGATCATCGACTACATGGTGTTCGCGAAGAAGTACGTGATGCAGTGCGAGCAGCGCTACGGTGAGCAGGCGGTCGAGGAGATCCTGGATTCCTGCCACGCGCTGATGCAGCACGGTGTGGACCGCTATCACCACCCGGCACCGCTATCGGTCGAGGAGGAGCAGCAACGCCAGGTCGAACGCGAGAAGCATGCCTGGCGCCAGTATGACGAGATCTGGCGCACCCTGCCCAGGCCGCGCGGCGACGGCAAGCGGCGCAACCAGCCTGCCGAGACGCGCTATCCGGCCGAACCGCAGGAGAACATCCTGTATTTCATCGAAAAGCACTCGCCGCGGCTCGAACCCTGGCAGAGCGAGCTGGTGCGCATCGTGCGCAAGCTGGCGCAGTACTTCTATCCGCAGGGCCAGACCAAGGTCATGAACGAGGGCTGGGCCACGTTCTGGCACTACACCATCCTCAACCGTCTGTTCGACAAGGGCCTGGTCGATGCCGGCTTCATGCTCGAAGTGCTCAGCGCGCACACCAACGTGATCGCCCAGCGCGGCTTCGATCAGCGCGGCTACCGCGGCATCAACCCCTATGCGCTGGGCTTTGCGATGTTCAGCGACTTGAAGCGCATCTGCGAGAAGCCGACGCCGGAGGATCGCAGTTGGTTTCCGGACATCGCCGGCGGCGACTGGCGTCGCGTGCTCGATTTTGCGATGCGCAACTACAAGGACGAGTCCTTCATCGGCCAGTACCTGTCGCCGCGCTTGATGCGCGAGTTCCGGCTGTTCGCGATCGCCGACCGCGAAGGCGAGGACAGCTACCTGGTCGACGCGATCCACAACGATGAGGGCTATCGCCGTCTGCGCCGGCTGATGGCGGCGCAGTACGACCGTGACAACCAGATCCCGGACGTGCAAGTGGTGCGCTACGAGCGCCGCGGCGACCGCTCATTGACACTGCGCCACCGCCGCCATCGCGGCCGTCCGCTCGCCGACGACGCCGAACAGGTGCTGCGTCATCTGCACCGGCTGTGGGGGTTCACCGTGCGTCTGGTCACCGTCGACGACAACGACAAGGAAGTGGAGATGCGCGAGATCAAGTAGGGGCTGCGCTACCAGAGCGTGCGCAGCGGCCGATAGTCGAGCAGATCCTGATCGGCAGTGACGAGGGTCAGGTTTCGCCGGATCGCCTGTGTGGCCAACATGCGATCGAAGGGATCGCGGTTCGGTCGGATGGCGGCGAGTCCGGAAGCGTCCGCTGCCACGAAGGCCAGGGCCGAGAACCCCAGCGCGGTCAACTGTGGTGCGAATTCGTCGGCCAGATGCGCGTACGCGGAGAGCAAACGCTCGCGCTTGAGATCGAACTCCACGATGCTGATGCTGGAGAAATGTATCAGCGACGACGGTGTTTCGAGCAGCTTGCGCGCCTTCTTCGACAAACGGTCCGGGGCAGCAAGACACCAGAGCGCGACATTGGTATCGATCAGGTATTCCAAGCGTCGAGCTCGGCCTTGGTGAGGGGCGCCGACAGGCTGTCGAGCTGGGCCTTGCTGAACTTGTCCTGCCACGCACCGAACGTTCGACGGCCGTCGGCGACGCAGCGCAGTTCGAAGTTCTCGACCCGGTTGCCGCGGCGTCGCGAGAATCGGATGACCTCACCCTGAGCGGCTCGGTCGCATACCGCGGCGAGCTTGGCCTTGACTTCGGAAATGCCGATGGTTTCCGTCATAGTGATCTTTACAATGAGTTCGGGTCATTGTTGACCGATCCAATTGACCGGTCAATCACTTTGCCACGATCCGGCAGCTTCCCCGGCCAGCCCGCTGTGCCGCAGCAGCGCGTCGATACTGGGCTTGCGCCCGCGGAACTCGACGAAGATGTCCATCGCGTCCTTGGCGCCACCCTGCGCCAGCACGGTATCGCGAAAGCGCATGCCGGTCTCGGCGGCGAAGTTGGATTCCTCGAAGGCGGCGAAGGCGTCGGCCGACAGCACTTCGGCCCACTTGTAGCTGTAGTAGCCGGCCGCGTAACCGCCGGCGAAGATGTGCGAGAAACTCCACGGCATGCGGTTGAATGGCGGCGGTTTGATCACCGCGATCTCGTCGCGGATGGCGTCGATCACGCGCAGCACGTCGGCGCCGCGCGCCGGGTCGTAGTCGCGGTGCAGGCGCAGGTCGAACAGCGCGAACTCGAGCTGACGCAAGGTCGCAAGGCCGGTCTGGAAATGACGCGACGCGCGGAGCTTGTCGATCTGGTCATCGGGGAGCACCTCACCGGTCTGCCAGTGGCGCGCGAAGCTG
This sequence comes from Sinimarinibacterium thermocellulolyticum, assembly GCF_040327995.1. Taxonomy (NCBI): domain Bacteria; kingdom Pseudomonadati; phylum Pseudomonadota; class Gammaproteobacteria; order Nevskiales; family Nevskiaceae; genus Sinimarinibacterium; species Sinimarinibacterium thermocellulolyticum. Next base: position 67,461 of record NZ_JBEPIJ010000002.1, read on the forward strand.
CGCAGTGTCGCCGGGTCGAAGGCCCAGTTCTCCATGAACTGGCTTGGCAGTTCGACCGCGTCCCAGGCCACGCCGCGGATGCCGGAGACGGCCGCCTCGTCGACACGTGTGAGCAGATGGTGCAGGCCGTGGCCGAATTCGTGGAACAGCGTCAGCACTTCCTCATGGGTCAGCAGCGCCGGCTGCCCCGGACGCGGCGGCGTGAAGTTGCACACCAGGTAGGCGGACGGCCGCTGCAAGCCGCAAGGGCTGCGACGGCGGCCCAGGCATTCGTCCATCCACGCGCCGCTGCGCTTCTCATCGCGTGCATATGGATCGAGATAGAACAGGCCGATGGCCTCGCCGCCGGCCTCGGTCAGCGTCCACACGCTCACGTCGGGGTGCCAGGTGCTGACGTGCTCGGCGCGTTCGACGCGCACGCCGTACAGGCGCTCCACCAAACCGAACATGCCGGCGAGCACACCGGGCAGCGGGAAATAGGGGCGCAGCGCCTCCTCGGCCAGTCCCAGTGACTCGGTCTTGAGCTTCTCGGCGTAATAGGCCATGTCCCAGGGCTGTAAGTCCTCGAGCCCGTGCAGCTTGCGCGCGTACTCCCGCAGCGTGTCCAGCTCGGCGCGTGCGCGCGGCTTGGCGCGCGCGGCAAGATCGGTGATGAAGGCCTCGACCTGACCGGGCGACTCGGCCATCTTGGTCGCCAGGGACAGCTCCGCGTAATTGGCATAGCCGAGCAGCTTGGCCAGCTCAAAGCGCGCGGCGAGGATCTGTTCGATCAACGGGCCGTTGTCGAAGCATCCGGCCTGGGGGCCCTGGTCCGAGGCGCGCGTCGCGTAGGCGGTGTAGAGCTCGCGGCGCAGATCGCGATCATCGGCGTAGGTGATGACCGCGTCGTAGCTCGGAAAGTCGAGCGTCAGCAGCCAGCCGTCCTGACCCTTGGCCCGCGCCTTGTCGCGCGCCGCCTGCCGCGCCGCCTCGGTCATGCCGGCGAGTCGCGCCTCGTCGGTCACGAGCAGGCCGAAGGCCTGGATCGCGTCCATCAGGTTCTCTTCGAACTTGGTCTGCAGTTCGGAGAGCTTGAGCGACAGTTCCTTGAAGCGGGCCTTGTCGTCCGGTGGCAGACCGATGCCGGACAGGCGGAAGTCGCGCAGCGCATCGCTGATGACCTTGCGCCGCGTCGGCGAGTAGCTGGCGAACGCCGGGCTGTCGGCGATTGCCTGATAGGCGCGGTACAGCGGCTCGGACTGCGACAGTTCTACGTTGTAGGCGGTGACCTTGGGCAGGCAGGCGTTGTAGGCCTGGCGCCACTCGGCGCTGCTGGTGACGCTGAACAGGTGGGACACCGGGCCCCAGACCCGTTGCAGGCGGTCGGCCAGGTCTTCCAGCGGTTCGATCAACGTCTCCCAGGTGGGCGCCGTGGCAGACGCCAGCAGGCGTTCGATGGCGGCGCGGTTCGCCGCCAGCACTTCGTCGAGCGCCGCCTCGGCGAATTCGGGGCGGAGGCGGTCGAACGGCGGCAGCGGCGCGCTGGCAGGGTCGAGCAACAGGGGATTCTGCATGGGGAACGACGACGAGCGGACGGCCCGCTATCGTGGGGACGGCGCCGCCCCATTTCCAGTCGATTTTTTCTAAGCCGCTGATTGAACGAGGCTTAGGACGCACGGCCCGGGGTGTCTATAGCAGACCTCGGCTAATCAGCGCAAAGATTCCGCAAGCGCCTGATACAAATGAGAAAACCAGCATTGCGACGCCGCTGAAGCGGTAGCGGCGCGCGAGCTCGCGCTGCGGCAGCGTGGACAACACGAAAGGCCGGCGGTCGCGCGGACGGCACAGCACGTGCACGTCCGGGTCGACTGCGCGTTCGACGTGATCGCGCCGCACCTGTTCCAGCGCGGCGCGCCGCGCCGCCTCCCACTCCTGCAGGTCGATGCGACCGTCGCCGTCGGCATCGAAGCGTGCGATCAGGTCGGCCTGGTCGGCCTTCCACGCGCGCAGCAGCGCGCTCAGCTCGGCGCGCTCGTCGAAACTCGGCGCGCCCGACTGCGTGCGAAACCAGCCGAGCGCGTACAGGGCGTCGCCTTCGGCGATGAGCGCCTCGTCATAGCGATAGTCGCCGAACTGCAGCCACGGGGTCTTCTCGGGTACCTGCGAGGGTCGTCGGCCATGCCCGCGCCAGCGTCGCCGCAGGCTGGGATGGACCTTGGCGCCGGTGGGGTCGACCACACAGTCGCCGGTTTCGTCGACCAGCAGGAACAGTTCGTCAGAGGTCGCAGACTCGATGGTCCGCCAGCGGCGATTGCGGCCGCTGCCCTCGATCCTCTGCACGCGGTACTGCCACCAGCAACAGCGCGTGCCGGTGAGCGGCGAGACGATGTCCGGGCCGGGCATCAGGCGTGCGCGGCCTTGGATCTCGACATAGCCCTGCGCCGCCGAGCGGATGCGCGAGGTCGGCGTGTCCTCGATCAGGCGCGCGTGCTTGAGCGATACGAAGGCGAGCACGAAGCTGGCCAGCGCGGCGCCCAGCGCCAGCAGTGTACACGGCCAGAACCAGCCGGCGTCGGCGTCGGCCAGGAGCTGCGCGAGCCCGATCCAAGGCAAGCCGTCGGACAGCATCAGGCGCGAAACAGCGCGCGCAGATCCACGTCCTTTTTCTGCTCCTCGGAGAACACCAGCAGCTCGGCGGCGCGAAAGCCGAACAGGCGCGCGACGATCACGTCTGGGAACTGCTCGATGCGCACGTTGTTGAGGTTCACCGACTCGTTGTAGAACTCACGACGGTCGGCGATCGCGTTTTCCAGGCCGGTGATGCGCGCGAGCAGTTGCTGGATCGACTGGTTGGCCTTGAGGTCGGGATAGGCCTCGACGGTGGCGATGATGTTGCCCAGGCCGAGCCGCATCGCGCTCTCGGCCTCGCCGACGCCCTTGACGTCGCCCTTCTCGCGCGCGGCATTGGCAGCGGCACGCGCGGCCATGATTTTTTCCAGCGTGTCGCGCTCGAACTGCATGTACTGCTTGCAGGTTTCGACCAGCTTGGGCAGTTCGTCGTGACGCTGCTTGAGCAGCACGTCGATGTTGCTCCAGGCCTTGGCCACGCCGTGTTTGAGCGCAACCAGGCCGTTGTAGAGGATGATCACGTAGACGGCGAGCGCCGCGACGATGGCCAGCCAGATGAACGTGGTGATCATGTGAGGAACCGGCCCCCACCGGTTCGGTGTCTGGAAAAAGCGCACCGAAGAATGCGGCATTTGTCCGCCGCGCGCTACCATAGGCGCCCGCCAACGGCACCTCGATGACGCTGCAACATCATGATTTCACGCAGTCTTGCCTTTCTGCTCGCTCTCGCCGTCGGTGCGTGTTCGTCGCCGCGCATGATGAATCGCATGGCCTCGGAAGAAGGGTACAAGCTTGCCGAGAACCTGCCCTACGAGCGCAGCCGCGCGCTCGACGCCGACGTCTACTACCCGCCGCAGGCCAGCGATGCGCCGATCATCGTGTTTTTCTACGGCGGCCGCTGGCAGCAGGGCGACAAGGCCGAGTATCGCTTCGTCGGCCAGGCCCTGGCCTCGCGCGGCTATGTGGCGGTGTTGCCCAACGTGCGCAAGTACCCGCAGGTGCGCTTCCCCGAGTTCATGGATGATGCCGCGCGTGCAGTGAAATGGGCACGCGAAAACGCGCGGCAGTTCGGCGGCAACCCCGACAAGCTGTTCGTGATGGGGCATTCGTCCGGCGCGCACATCGCCGCGCTGTTGGCCCTCAATCCGGAGTATCTGCAAGCCGTCGGCGGTTCGCGCGAGTGGCTGCGCGGCATGATCGGACTTGCCGGCGCGTACGATTTCATGCCGATCACGGCGCCGGATCTGCGCGATCTTTTCGGGCCGGTCGACCGCTTTCGCTACTCGCAGCCGGTGTTCTACGTGGACGGGCAGAACCCGCCGCTGCTGTTGATGCACGGCCGCAACGACGAGGTGCTGTGGGTCAGCAACACCGAGAACCTCGCGGCGCGCGTCGCCAAGGCCGGCGGCGCGGTCGAGACGGTGCTGTACGATTCGCTCTCGCACAGCATGATCATCGGCGCGCTGGCCTCGTATCTGCGCGGTCGCGCCGACGTGCTCGACAACATCGAGGAGTTCGTCGACCGCATCAGCAGCAAACCGCGACCGCCCAAGCGCGAGACCGAAATCCAGGCCGTGCCGCTGATCGCCGACCCCCTGCCAGCGCCCGGTAGCGCGGTCGTCCAGGAGCCCGAGCCGAGCGCGCCGCTGCCGCTGGAGCTGCCGCCGATCGAACTCACCCCCGCGCCGCCCGAGTCGCCCACGACGCCCGAGGGCGCAACGCCGGGTGCGGGCGCCGAGGACGATCCCTGGGCGTTTCTCGGTCCGGTGCCGACATCGCCGCCGGCGCGCCCATGATCCGGGCCTACCGCGGGCGCCGCCCTTTGCTCGGCGCGCGCGTCTTTGTCGACCCTTCGGCGCAGATCATCGGGGATGTAACGATCGGCGACGACGCCTCGGTTTGGCCGCTGGCATCGGTGCGCGGCGACGTGCACCGCATCCGCATCGGTGCGCGGACCAATGTGCAGGACAATAGCGTGCTGCACGTCACCCACGACGGCCCGTACTCGCCGGGGGGGCAGCCGCTGATCGTCGGCGAGGATGTCACCATCGGCCACGGCGTGATCCTGCACGCCTGCACCATCGGCCACCGCTGCCTGATCGGCATGGGCGCGATCGTGATGGATCGCGTCGTCGTCGAGGACGAGGTGCTGATCGCCGCCGGCGCGGTCGTCTCGCCCGGCAAGACGCTCAAGTCGGGCTGGCTGTACCGCGGCTCGCCGGCACAGCCGGTGCGCGAGCTCAGCGCCGAAGAGCGCGCGCAACTGCTGTACTCGGCGCGCCACTACCTGCGCATCAAGGATCATTACCTCGATGGCGAGGGTGATGACTGAGCCTGCAGCGGCGCCAGAGCGCCGGCCAGCGTCGGCGCGCCCGGCGCTAGAATCGGCGCCGGTCGTCTGGAGGATCCCGTGAACAAGCTCTATCCCAGCGCTGCCGCGGCGCTCGCCGACATCGTCGCCGACGGACAGACGCTCGCCGTCGGCGGCTTCGGCCTGTGCGGCATCCCCGAGGCGCTGATCGCGGCGCTGCGCGACACTGGCGTCAAGAACCTGACCGTGATCTCGAACAATGCCGGCGTCGATGGTTTCGGCCTGGGCATGCTGCTCAACACGCGCCAGATCAAGAAGATGATCTCGTCCTACGTCGGCGAGAACAAGGAGTTCGAGCGCCAGTACCTCGCCGGCGAGCTGGAGCTGGAGTTCACACCGCAGGGCACGCTCGCCGAGAAGCTGCGCGCCGGCGGTGCCGGCATCCCGGCCTTCTTCACCAAGACCGGCTACGGCACCATCGTCGCCGAGGGCAAGGAGATCCGCGAGTTCGATGGCGAGCCTTACGTGATGGAGCGTGCGCTGCGTGCCGACGTCGCCCTGGTCAAGGCGTGGAAAGCGGACCGTGCCGGCAATCTGGTGTATCGCAAGACCGCGCGAAACTTCAATCCGATGGTCGCCACCGCCGGCAGGATCACCGTGGCCGAGGCCGAACACATCGTCGAGATCGGCGCGCTCGATCCCGATCAGATCCACACGCCGGGCATCTACGTCCAGCGTCTGGTGCACAACCCGCATCCCGAGAAGCGCATCGAACAGCGCACGGTGAGTCGATAGTCATGGCCTGGAATCGCGATCAAATGGCGCAGCGCGCCGCCAAGGAATTGCGCGACGGCTACTACGTCAATCTCGGCATCGGCCTGCCGACGCTGGTGGCCAACTACATCCCCGAGGGCATGGACGTATGGCTGCAGTCCGAGAATGGCCTGCTCGGCATCGGCCCCTTCCCCAAGGAGGACGAGGTCGATCCCGATCTGATCAACGCGGGCAAGCAGACCATCACCACCGTGCCCGGCAGCGCTTTCTTCAGCAGCGCCGACTCCTTCGCCATGATCCGCGGCGGCCATATCAACCTGTCGATCCTCGGCGCCATGCAGGTCACCGACAAGGGGGACATCGCCAACTGGATGATCCCCGGCAAGATGGTCAAGGGCATGGGCGGGGCGATGGATCTGGTCGCCGGTGTCGAGCGCGTGGTCGTGCTGATGGAACACACGGCCAAGGACGGCGCCCACAAGATCCTCCGACAATGCACGCTGCCGCTGACCGGCGTCGGTGTCGTCGATCGCATCATCACCGACCTTTGCGTGCTCGACGTGACGCCGCAGGGTCTCAAGCTCGTCGAGCTGGCGCCGGATGTCGGCCTCGACGAGGTCCGCGCCAAGACCGGTGCGCCGATCCGCGCATGAGCCACCGCATTCCCGTATAGAGAACCGCGATGACCCGAAAACTCGTCCTGTTGCGCCACGGCCAGAGCCAATGGAATCTCGACAACCGCTTCACCGGCTGGGTCGATGTCGACATCACCGAACAGGGCCGCCGCGAGGCGGTAAAAGCCGGCGAACTGATGCGCGAGGAGGGCTTGCTGTTCGACGTCGCCCACACCTCGGTCTTGCGCCGCGCGATCCGTACCCTGTACACCGCGCTCGACGTGATGGACCAGATGTGGGTGCCGGTGCACAAGACCTGGCGTCTCAACGAGCGTCACTACGGCGCGCTGCAGGGGCTCAACAAGGCAGAGACCGCCGCCAAGCACGGCGAGGAGCAGGTCAAGATCTGGCGGCGGTCCTACGACATCCCGCCGCCGCCGCTGGATGCGCACGACGCCGGACATCCCAAATACGACCGCCGTTACCACACCCTCGATCAGGCCGTGCTGCCGGCGACCGAATCACTCAAGACCACGCTCGAGCGCGTGCTGCCGTACTGGCACGACGCGATCGCGCCGCAGCTCAAGGCCAACCAGACGGTGCTGGTCACCGCGCACGGCAACTCGCTGCGCGCGCTGTACAAATACCTGAACCACGTGTCGGACAAGGACATCATCGACCTCAACATCCCCACCGGCATTCCGCTGCTGTTCGAACTGCGCGAGGATTTGAGCGTCAAGTCGCATCGCTACCTCGGCGACGCCGAAGCGGCAAAGAAGGCGGCCGAGGCGGTCGCCAATCAGGCCAAGACGCGCGGCTGATCGGGCCGCCGGCAACGACGGCGATGCGCATCGGCATCGACGCATCGGCAGTACGCCGATGAGGATCGGCATCGATCGGGGCGGGCGAGCCGGGGCTGTCGCGAATGGCCTTGAATGGCCATTCGCGCCGGCGAGCGCCGCGCCAGGGACGGCGCGGCCGGAACGCCGCCACAGGGACGTGTCAGGGGCACGTCGGTGAGGATCGGCATCGATCTGGGCGGTACCAAAACCGAAGCCGTCGTCATCGACGACGCCTCGCGCATCCTCGCCCGACGCCGGGTGCCGACGCCGCGCAACGACTACGCCGCGACATTGCAGACGATCTGCGCGCTGGTGGCCGCGCTCGAAGCCGAGGTCGGCGCGCGTGGTCTGCCGGTGGGTGCCGGCACGCCGGGTGCGCGTTCGCCCGCGACCGGGCGCATGAAGAACTGCAACAGCACCTGGTTGAACGACCGGCCGCTGCTCGAAGACCTCGAGGCGCGGCTCGGGCCGCGCGTGCGCATCGCCAACGACGCCGACTGCCTGGCGCTGTCGGAAGCCACCGATGGCGCTGGGGCCGGTGCGCGCTGCATGTTCGCGGCGATCCTCGGTACCGGTGTCGGCGGCGGCATCGCCATCGAAGGCCGCTTGCTCAGTGGTCCGAACGCGATCGCCGGCGAATGGGGGCACAACCCGCTGCCTTGGCCGCGCGTCGAGTGGGGCGAGGTGCCGGGGCCGCTGGGCTGGGACGGGCGCCACGGCGCGATCGAGGTCTGGTGCAGCGGCGGTGGCATCGCCGCGGATCACCAGCGCGTCACCGGCGAGCTCTTGCGCAGCGAGCAGATCGCCGAGCGCGCCGCCGCCGGCGACGCGGCTGCGCAGGCGACGCTGGCGCGCTGGGAGGATCGGCTGGCGCGCGCGTTCGCGTCGGTGATCAACCTGCTCGATCCCGATGTAATTGTCGTCGGCGGCGGCTTGTCGCGGCTCGGTCGCCTGTACGAGAACGTGCCCCGGCTATGGGGCGAGTGGGTGTTCTCCGATCGCATCGACACGCGGCTCGTGCCGGCGCTGCACGGCGACGCCAGCGGCGTGCGCGGCGCCGCGTGGCTGTGGCCGAGCGAACGGCCGGGGAGAGCCGGGCCGGGGTGAGAGACGGGGAGCCGCCCGGGTTGCGCCAAGGACGGCCATGGCATCCGCGCCTACAGCGGCATCGGCCGATTGTTGGAGTAGTTGATCAGGCCGCGCACCATCCGGTAGTACCACCAGATCACCAGCGCGACCAGGCCGAGGTAGCCGATGAACACCAGTGTCGCCAGACCGAAGACGACGGCCCACAGCAGGTTCCACCAGAAGGTACGGATCAGCCAGCGGTGATGGCTGCGAATGAACTGGTTGCGCGTCTCGCCGGCCTTGATATGGCTGATGATCACGCTGACGATGGCGACGAGAAAGCCAGTGAAGGGCGCGATCAGATCGAGCGCGTAGGCGATGATCAAGGTCGTGCGCTCGCCGGATTCGGCCAGCTCGGCGTCCGAGGTCTGCAGTTCGTTCATCGGGGGGGTCCCTCGTGGAGGTCTTGGCGCAGCTTGCCACAGCCTCGCCCCCGCCGGGCGGTGGAAACGACCGAGGCGGGCCAGTGCCCGCCCCGTGCTCGCTCTGCGCGCGCCGATCGCGTCAAAACGCCGGTTTGGTCTTGGCGTTGTTGTACAGCTCGACGCTCGCCTCGATGGCCTTGGCCGCATCCTTGGGACCGTGCCAGCCCTTGACCTTGACCCACTTGCCCTTTTCCAGATCCTTATAGTGCTCGAAGAAGTGCTGGATCTGGTCGCGGAACAGGTCCGGCAGCTCGCGCACGCTGCTGATGTTCTTGTACATCGGGAAGATCTTGTTGTTCGGCACCGCGACGAGCTTCTCGTCGCTGCCGGACTCGTCTTCCATTTCGAGCATGCCGATCGGCCGGCAGTTGATGACGCAACCGGGCAGTAGCGGCATCGGTGTCATCACCAGCACGTCGAGCGGATCGCCGTCGCCGCACAGCGTGTGCGGGACAAAGCCGTAGTTGCAGGGGTAGCGCATCGGCGTGGTGAGGATGCGGTCGACGAAGATCGCGCCCGACTTCTTGTCCACCTCGTACTTGACCGGATCCGCGTTCATCGGGATCTCGATGATCACGTTGATGTCGTTCGGCACGTCCTTGCCGGTCGGTACCAGGTCCCAGCTCATCGACTCGCTCCCGTGGTGCGCTGCAAAAAGGCCGCAATTATAACGACCGCCCATGAAAAAGGGCGGCCGTTGCCGGCCGCCCTGAAGTTTCAGCGCGAAACGCTACAGCAACGGAATCATCAGCAAGGCGACGATGTTGATGATCTTGATGAGCGGATTGATCGCCGGCCCCGCCGTGTCCTTGTATGGATCGCCGACGGTGTCGCCGGTGACCGCGGCCTTGTGCGCGTCCGAGCCCTTGCCGCCGTGGTGGCCTTCCTCGATGTACTTTTTGGCGTTGTCCCAGGCGCCGCCGCCGGTGGTCATCGAGATCGCGACGAACAAGCCGGTGACGATGGTGCCGATCAAAAGCCCGCCGAGCGCCGCCTTGCCGAGGATGAAGCCCACCAGCACCGGCACCAGGATCGGCAGCAGCGAGGGCAGGATCATTTCCTTGATCGCCGCCGTGGTCAGCATGTCGACCGACTTGGCGTAGTCGGGCTTGGCCGTGCCCTCCATGATCCCCTTGATCTCGCGGAACTGGCGGCGCACTTCGATCACCACGCTGCCGGCCGCGCGGCCGACCGCTTCCATCGCCATCGCACCGAACAGGTAGGGCACCGCGCCGCCGATCAAAAGGCCGATCAGCACCATGTGATCCGACAGCGAGAAGCTGACCAGCTTGCCGACCGCTTCGAGGTTGTGCGTGTAGTCGGCGAACAGCACCAGCGCCGCCAGCCCCGCCGAGCCGATCGCATAGCCCTTGGTCACCGCCTTGGTGGTGTTGCCGACGGCATCGAGCGGATCGGTGACGTCGCGCACCTCCTTGGGCAGTTCCGCCATCTCGGCGATGCCGCCGGCGTTGTCGGTGATCGGGCCGTAGGCGTCGAGCGCGACGATCATGCCGGTCATCGACAGCATCGCCGTCGCGGCAATGGCGATGCCGTACAGGCCGGCGAGCTCGTAGGCGCCCCAGATGCTGGCGCAGACCGCGATCACCGGCAGCGCGGTCGACTTCATCGACACGCCCAGACCCGCGATCATGTTGGTGGCGTGTCCGGTTTCCGAGGCCGCGGCGATGTGTCGCACCGGCTTGTACTCGGTCGCGGTGTAGTACTCGGTGATGACCACCATCGCCGCCGTCAGCGCCAGACCGATCAGCGCGGCGAAGTACAGATTCATCGCGCCTTCACCGATCATCATCGTCGTGATCGGGTAGAAGGCGATCGCCGCGAGCACGCCGGAGACGATCACGCCCTTGTACAGCGCGGTCATGATCTTGCCGCCGGGGCTGGCCTTGACGAAGAAGGTGCCGACGATGGACGCGATGATCGACGCGCCGCCGAGCACCAGCGGGTAGAGCACGCCGTTGGGGCCAACGGTCGCCGCCATCAGGCTGCCGAGCAGCATGGTCGCGATCACCGTTACCGCGTAGGTCTCGAACAGATCCGCGGCCATGCCGGCGCAGTCGCCGACGTTGTCGCCGACGTTGTCGGCGATCACCGCCGGGTTGCGCGGATCGTCCTCGGGGATGCCGGCCTCGACCTTGCCGACCAGATCGGCGCCGACGTCCGCGCCCTTGGTGAAGATGCCGCCGCCCAGACGCGCGAAGATCGAGATCAGCGAACCGCCAAAGGCCAGACCGACGAGGGCGTGCAGGGCCTTGCCCTCGTCGCCGGTCAGTTGCATCGCCACCAGGTAGTAGCCGGCGACGCCGAGCAGGCCGAGGCCGACGACCAGCATGCCGGTGACCGCGCCGCCGCGGAAGGCCACCGCGAGCGCGGCGTTGAGGCCGTCGCGCGCGGCTTCGGCGGTGCGCACGTTGGCGCGCACCGAGACGTTCATGCCGATGTAGCCGGCGGCGCCGGAGAGCGCCGCGCCGACCAGAAAGCCGATCGCGGTCAGCCAGTCGAGCGCAAAGCCGAGCACGACGAAGAGAACGACGCCGACGATGCCGATCGTCGTGTACTGGCGATTGAGGTAGGCGCTCGCGCCCTCCTGCACCGCGGCGGCGATCTGGCGCATGCGATCGTTGCCGCTGGGCTTGGCCAGGATCCACTGCACGGAGACCACGCCATAAACCAGCGCCACGAGGGCGCAGGCGATGGCAATCCACAAGCCGTACTCAACCAGCATCGGAGCAACCTCCTGTGATTTGCGTTCGGATGGAAGCGATGGACAGGTGCAACGTGCCCGCGGGCGGCGTCATGCCGTCGTCGGCGATATTTGTTGTGCGACTCCCTGAAAAGTGATGGGCGAGACCACGACGAACGCCCCGAACCGGGGCGCCCGGACTATCGCACGAAGGTGCACGGGCGGCAAACCCGTGTGGCAGGCGCGCGTCGCGAGCGCGCGGGCGCATTGACGCCGAACCCAAGGCGCGGGTACTTTTCCGGGTTCGCGCGACCCAGGGATGCGGCGGTCTGCTGCGAATCCCCATCTGTAACAGAGGCTTATCCACGATGAGAATGGTTCTGCTGGGCGCGCCCGGCTCTGGCAAGGGCACGCAGGGAGAAAAGCTGGTCGCGCATTACGGCATCCCCAAGGTTTCGACCGGGGACGCACTGCGCGCCGCCGTGGCCGCCGGAACCGAGCTGGGCCGCAAGGCCAAGGCGACGATGGACGCCGGCCAACTCGTCGCTGACGAGATCGTCATCGGCATCGTCGAAGAGCGCCTTGGCCAGGCCGACGCGCAGAAGGGTTTCATCCTCGACGGATTCCCACGCAATACCGCGCAGGCCCAGGTACTCGACGCGATGCTGCAGCGGCTCGGCCAGCCGGCGATCGACAAAGCCGTGCACCTCGCGGTGGACGATGAAGAGATCATCAAGCGTCTGCTCGACCGCGCACAAAAGGAAGGCCGCGCCGACGACAAGGAAGATGTGATCCGCCGGCGCATCGAGATCTACAACGCCGAAACCCATCCGCTGCTCGACTACTACCGCGCGCAGAACAAGCTCGTCACCGTGGACGGCGTCGGTGCGCTCGACGAGGTGTTCGAGCGCATCGTCAAAGTCTTGGATTAGGCGCTGCTCACGGCAGCAGCGCCAGCAGTCCGGACCCGCACACCTCGCGGCGCCAGCCGCGCAGCACGTTGACGTCGGCATCGGCGCCGGCTCGAACCAGCCGCGCGAGATCGGCGCGTGGTGCGAGATAGCTCGCCGGCAGTTCCAATTCCGCCGCGCATGCGGCCACGTGTGCCTGCAGCGCCTTGAGCAGCCGCTTGTCGGCATCGCTGAACGCGTCGTCCTGCGCGTAAACCCTCTCCGGCGTACGCAGCGCCGTGTCGAGCACGGCGAGCAGCGCCTCGCCGTGGCGCTCGAGCGTCTTGGGCGGCAGCACCGCCAGCGCGTCGAGCGCCGCACGCGTCTGCGGTTGCCGCTGCGCGAGGCAGTACAGCGCCTCGTCGTCGAGGATCCACTTGCGTGGCCGGTCGCGTCGCTGTGCTTCCTCTTCGCGCCAGCAGGCGAGCGCTACGGCGATCGTCTGCTCGCGCGGACTCAGGCGCGAAAGCCCGCGCAGACGTTGCCAGGCGTCCTCGGGGCGTATGCGGTACTGCGCCGGATCGCACAGGCGCACGCAGTCTTCGGCGAGCCAGCCGATGCGGCCGCGCGCGTGCAGCTCTGCCTGCAATGCCGGGTAGATCGCGGCCAGATGCTCGACGTCGGCGGCCGCATAGGCGAGTTCCGCGGGTTTGAGCGGCCGGCGTGCCCAGTCGGTACGCGACAGGCGCTTGTCGAGCGTGATGCCAAGCCGCTTCTCGATCAGCGCGGCATAGCCGATCTGATCGCCGTAGCCGAGCAGCGTGGCCGCGATCTGCGTGTCGAAGATCGGCTGCGGCACCGCGCCGCGCAGGCGCACGAGGATTTCCAGATCCTGACCGGCGGCATGGAACAGCTTGACGCGCTGCGGCGCGTAGAGCACATCGAGCAGAGAGTCGAGCGACGGCAGCGCGGTGGCGTCGATCAAATCGGCCGCGGCACAGGCTTGCGCCTTGACCTGCACCAGACACAGCTTGGGATAGTAGGTGTCGACGCGGACGAACTCGGTGTCGACGGCGAGAAACGGGCTCGATGCCCAGTTCTCGATCGCGCGTGACAGCGCGTCGGGTTCGGCAATCAGGGTCTGGATCATGCGCTGTGGGCGGCGGTTCAAGGCCCGTAGAATAGCGGCTCGTCATCCGAATCCCCGCCCATGTACGCGCAAGTCCTGGCCGTCACCCTGCGTATCCTCGCCTTTCGTGCCGGACCGCAGGACTTTCCCTTCGACCCTCGCCTGACGATGCCACTGGTGCTGATCGCCGGCGGCGCCAACGCGATGCTGTTCGCGCAGGTGCTGCCGCTGCCCACGGCGCTGACGATGGCGGCGGCGATGGTCGGCGGCACTGCACTGGTCACGCGCTCGGTGCTGCGCGCGCGCGACGTGCCGGAGCGTTTCAATCAGACCTTCAACACACTGCTGGCGACGGCCGCGGCGCTGACGCTGCTGATGCTGCCGCTGTTCGCGCAGATGGCGCCGGTGCTGCGCGAGCTCGCCGGCAAGCCGGAACTGCTGGAGCAGCCGGACGTCATGCAAGTGCCGCAGGGCCTCGCTTTCCTGATGAACCTGATCAACTTCTGGAACCTTGCGGTCACCGCCTTCGTGTTCCGCCACGCCGCCAACGTGCAGCTCTGGCTCGGCGTCGTGATCGCGCTGATCCTCGCCTTCGTCGTGCTGTTCTGCGTGATCTTCGCCGGCCTCATCGCCGGCGTGCTGTTCGGCGCCGGCGCGGCGCCGCCGGCGCCCTCGGTGCTCGGCTGATGCACCTGCACATCCTCGGCATCTGCGGCACCTTCATGGCCGGCATCGCCGCGATCGCGCGCGAGGCGGGTCATCGGGTCACCGGCTCCGACGCCAATGCCTGGCCGCCGATGTCGACGCAGCTCGAAGCGCTCGGCATCGAAGTGATGCGTGGCTACGAGCCGGCACACTTTGACCCAGCGCCGGACATCGTCGTCGTCGGCAATGTCGTCACCCGCGGCAATGCGGCGATGGAATACGCGCTCGACGCCGGCCTGCCATACACCTCAGGCCCACAGTGGCTCGCCGACAACGTGCTGCGCGAGCGTCACGTGCTCGCGGTGGCCGGCACCCACGGCAAGACCACGACCTCGGCGCTGCTGGCGTGGCTGCTCGAATACGCCGGCCTGGCGCCGGGCTTTCTGATCGGCGGAGTGCCGCAGAACTTCGGCATCTCGGCACGGCTCGGTGCATCCAAGTACTTCGTCATCGAGGCCGACGAGTACGACACCGCGTTCTTCGATAAGCGTTCCAAGTTCGTGCACTACCGGCCGCGTACCTGCGTGCTCAACAACCTCGAATTCGATCACGCCGACATCTTCGACGACCTCGCCAGCATTGAGCGCCAGTTCCATCATCTGGTGCGCACCGTGCCGCGCAGCGGGCGCCTGATCGTCAATGGCGCCGACGGCAACCTGCAACGCGTGCTCGACAAGGGTTGCTGGAGCGAGGTCGAATACTTCGACCGCGACGACGGCTGGAACGCGCGCGGCGACGGTGCTGCCTTCGAACTGTTCGTCGGCGGTCGCGCCCAGGGCCGCGTCCACAGCCCGCTCGCCGGCCGCCACAACCGCAGCAACGTACTCGCCGCGTTCGCCGCTGCGCACCACGCCGGTGTGCCGGTGCCGACGCTGATCGAGGGGCTCGCCGGCTTTCGCAACGTGCGCCGCCGCCTCGAAGTCTTCGGCCGCGCGCGCGGCGTGACCGTCTACGACGACTTCGCCCATCACCCGACCGCGATCGCCGTCACCATCGAGGCCTTGCGCACACAAGGGCCGGGTCGCGTGCTCGCGGTGCTCGAACCGCGCTCGAACACGATGCGGCTCGGCACCCATGCCGGCGAACTCGCGCACAGCCTGCGCGATGCAGAGCTGTGCTTCGTCTACGCGCGCCCGGATCTCAAATGGGACGCCGCCGCGGCGCTGGGCGCGCTCGGCGCGCGCCTGCACGTGCACGCCGATCTCGACGAGCTGGTCGCCGCAGTCTGCGCCGCGGCACGCGAGGGCGACCGCGTGCTGGTGATGTCCAACGGCGACTTCGGCGGCGTGCACGGGCGTTTGCTGGGGGCACTGCGGGCTTGAAGCGCGCACGCGATCACCGGTTTGGCCTTCGCGCCCCGAGCTCCCGCAGCGTGTGGGCATGCGCGGCCCGGGTGATGCCGTAAAAGCCGAGGCAGCCCATCGCGGCCGCGATCATGAGGGCGACAGCGCTGACGTAGATCAGCGCCAGCGCGTCGATGGTGGTCGCAGGCACATCGGCCGGCGCCGCCTTCTCGGGAAAGTCGATCGCCGTGAGGATGGCCCCGGACAGGAATACGCCGACGCCCGACACGGCTTTGTTGATCATCACCAGCGCGGCGAAGATCAGGCCCTCCATGCGCCAGCCGGTTTTGAGTTCCATGTGATCGGCGACGTCGGCGATCATCGACCAGCCCATGATCATGGCGCCGAAGACGCACTGAATCAAAAGGGTCTGCTGCAGGAAGAGGATGGGCATCAGGGCGCCGATGTCGCGCGGGATGGCCCCGACCAGCCCGAGGACGACCGGACCGGTGGCCGCAACCACGGCAGCGCAGTACAGCGAGATCGTGGTGCGCTTTTTGTCCGAGCGGACGAGCAGCGCCACTGTGACCAGGCCCAGGATCACGCCGACACCGGTGGCACCGGCGAGCACGGCGAGGTGGCCGGCGTTGAGTTTCCAGAAGTAGGTCTGGATGTAGGTGGCCAGCGAGGTCATGATGCCGGCGCCCACCGAGAAAAACAGCATGCAGGCGAGCAGGCTCGCATAGTTGGCATCCGCGATCAGCAGACGCAGCCGCTGGCGCAGAGTGCCCAGGTCCGAGGGTCGTGGACGATCCGGTCGGCGCAGAAGCGCGATGCGCCCGTGCGTGCCCAGCGTGGACAGCACGATGCTGACGGCGATGATGAGCCCGGCGGTGAGGCCGTAGCCGGCGTAACCCGCGGGGTTGAGCTGGCCGACCGGCTGCGCGGCGCTGGGCTGCCAGTCGCCCCTCAACTACGAACGGAGAATTCCGAACCCGCATTGCCAAGCGCCGTCGGCAGTCGCCAAGATCCGCACAGCGGAGATCCAACCCATCGCTTGAGAATCAAGCGATCACCTGTCCGTGACAGCGGGGCAACTCCACCCTCGGCTTGTGTCGGTTGGCCGATCAGCCCATCATCGCGCGGCCCGTTCCCGAGCTTCGTTGATCCCATGGCCTTCAGCCTCGACCAGTTCTACCGACTCAACCGCAAGGCGTTGATCTGGCTCGCGCTCGCCGTCGTGCTGTGGCTGCTGCGCGATTTCTTCGGGCTGGTGTTCCTGACCTTCGTGATCGCCTTCTTCGCGATGCCGGCGGCGCGCTGGGTGCACGAGCGGCTGCGCCTGCCGTATCGCGCGGCGCTGGTCGTGGTCTATCTCTTGTTTCTCGGGGCGCTCGCTGGTTTCGGGCGCTTCGTCACGCCCAACGTCGTCAACGAGGGCACGCGTCTGGTCGCCAATCTCGGCGCGATCCAGCAGCGGCTGATCGAGCTCGATCAGCGTTTCGCCACCGAGTATCCGGCGCTGCACCAGCCGTTCTCGGGTTATCTGCGCAGCCTGCTCGACTCGCAGGCCGCGCAGCAGATGCACGAGCGCCTGACCGAGCAGCGCCTGGCGCTCGAAGCCGAGCCGGCGGCCGACGATGCCGCCGCCGAGCGCCGGCGACGCGAGCTGCTCTTGGCCGAGGAGAAGCTGCTGATCGAGGCGCTGTTCCGCGAACAGGCCGAGCGTCTGCGCAAGCTCACGCCGCGTTTCATCAACTTCGTCTACCAGGCCACGGCGACGATGGCGCTGGCACTGCTGTTCTCGTTTCTGATCCTCATCGACCTGGAACGCCTGCAGCGGCTGGTGCGCGCCCTGCAGGGCTCACGGCTGCACGATGTCTACGCCGAGGCGGCCGGTCCGCTGGTGCGCTTCACCCAGGTGATCGGACAGGGGCTGCGCGCGCAGGCGATGATCGCGCTGACCAACACCGTGCTGACCCTGCTCGGTCTGCTGCTGCTCGGTATTCCGTCGATCGCGGTGCTGTCGATGATCGTGTTCGTCTGCAGCTTCATCCCGGTGCTCGGCGTGTTCATCTCCACGGTGCCGATCGTGCTGGTCGCACTGAACACCGGCGGCGTCGAACTTGCGGTGTGGAGCGTGGTCATGATCGTCGCGATTCACGCCGTCGAGGCCTACGGGCTCAATCCGCTGATTTACGGACGCACGCTGCAGCTCAATCCGGTGCTGACACTGATCATCCTGTTCATCGCCTACCACGCCTTCGGCATCTGGGGCATGCTGCTCGGTGTGCCGACGGCGCGCTATCTCTTGAGTGACGTGCTGCGCGTGGCGCTGGACGAGCGCCGGCCGGACGAGGAACCGATCGGGACGGCTTCGGGATGAGCCCGCGGATGCGCGCAATGGTCGCTAGCTTCGGCGGCGTCGCCGCCGGCTTGCTGCTGGCGGCCACGGCGGCGGCAGCGGTCGGCAGTGCCGACGGCGTCGAGCGCCGCGAGTACGGCGCGCTGCTGCTCGAAAACATTCCGCCGATTCCACCCGAGATCGCCGACACCCTGTTCCAATACCAGCAGGCGCGCGGCGCCTCGTTCGCCGGCTGGCTGCCTGCGCCGCAGGGCCTGCTGATCACGACGCGCTTCGGCCAGACGCGGCAAGTGCACCGTGTGCGCGAGCCGCTCGGCGACCGCCAGCAGCTCACCTTTTTTCCCGAGCCGGTCACCAACGTCGCGCCGTCGAGCGATCCGGAGCAGTCGGTGTTCCTGTTCGGCAAGGACGACGCCGGCAACGAGCTCTACCAGCTCTACGTGCAGGAAGTCGCCACCGGCAAGCAGCGGCGCCTTACCGACGGTGCGCGCAACACCGCGCCGCTGTGGTCCAATCTGGGCGATCGCTTCGCCTACTCGACCACCGCGCGCAACGGCCGCGACACCGACATCCACGTCTACGACATGGCCAGCGGCGAGAGCCGAGCGGTGCTCGAACGCGAAGGTCTGTGGTACGCGCTCGACTGGTCACCCGACGACAGCCGCCTGCTGGTGCTGCGCTACGTCTCGCGCTCCGAGAGCTATCCGCACGTGCTCGATCTCGACAGCGGCCTTTTGCTGCCGTTCCGGCCGAGCAGCGGCAGCGTGTCCTTCGGCGGCGGGCGCTTCGCGCGCGACGGCCGTGGCATCTACTACACCTCGGACGAGGGCACCGAGTTCCGCCATCTGCGCTTCCACGACTTCGCCACCGGCGAGAGCACGCTGCTGTCGGGCGACATCCCCTGGGACGTCACCGGCTTTGCGCTGTCGCGCGACGGTCGTTATCTCGCCTTCGTCGTCAACGCCGACGGTCGCTCGGAAATCCATGTGCGCGCCGTGCGTGGCTGGCGCAAGCTGCCGGCGCCCAAGCTGCCGATGGGCGTGGTCAGTGGTTTGCGCTTCTCCGAGGATGGCTGGCGCATCGGCTTCACCCTGAACTCGCCGCGCAGCCCGGGTGACGTGTATTCCTTCCGTGTCACCGAGACCGAGCTCACGCGCTGGACGCAGAGCGAGGTCGGCGGCCTTGACACCTCGCAGTTCATCGAGCCCGAGCTGATCCGCTACCCGGCCTTCGACGAGGACGAATCCGGCCAGCGGCGCATGATCCCAGCGCTGGTCTATCGCCCGCCGGGCAAGGGACCGCATCCGGTGCTGATCCTGGTGCACGGTGGCCCTGAGAGCCAGACGCGGCCGACCTTCAACCCGGTGCTGCAATACTGGGTGCGCGAACTCGGCATTGCCGTGATCGCGCCCAACGTGCGCGGCTCCACCGGCTACGGCAAGACCTACCAGCAGCTCGACAACGGCATGCTGCGCGAGAACGCCCTGCGCGACATCGGCAGCCTGCTCGACTGGATCGGCTGGCAGGAGGAGTTCGATCCGCGCCGCGTCGGCATCATCGGCGGCTCGTATGGCGGTTACATGGTGCTGGCCAGCCTGATCCATTTCGGCGATCGCCTACGCGCCGGCATCGACGTCGTCGGCATCAGCAACTTCGTCACCTTTCTCGAGAACACCAAGGACTATCGCCGCCACCTGCGGCGCGAGGAGTACGGCGACGAGCGCGATCCTAAGATGCGCGCGTTTTTGCAGGCGATCTCACCGACGACCAACGCGCACCGCATCCGCCGGCCGCTGTTCATCGCCCAGGGCGCCAACGATCCGCGCGTGCCGCAGTCCGAGGCCGACCAGATGGTGCGCACGATCCGCGCACACCCGGATGCCGGCGAAGTCTGGTACTTCCTCGCCCGCGACGAGGGCCATGGCTTTCGCAAGAAGTCCAACCGTGACCTCTACAACAACGCCGTCGCCCTGTTCCTGCGCGAGCACCTGCTGCCCGAACCGCAGGACGGCCAGGTGTGGGGCCCGCCGTGGCCGCCGCCGGGCGTGACGCCGGACGCGGCCGAACCGACGCCCGAACCAAGGTCCGAAGCGCTCAGCGGCGTCCGCGGTCCGGATGCGATACCGCCGCCCGCGCCGCAGGCACCGGCCACCGATGCCGCGCCGCTTGAAGCGCCGGTCGAAGACCCGCCGATCGACGTGCTCGACCCGCTGCCGCAGCCGGAAGAGCCGTGAGGCGCAGTCACCCAGCGACCTCACCCCCATCGAGTACGGACTTCACCAGCCGCCCGAAACCTCCAACAATTCGCGGCACTCAACTGGGACAGGCGACAATCCGTCCTGCGAGGCTGCGCGACGGCGACGCAAACGTGCAAAGGGCTCAGGCTGTGAGGCGTCCGCGACGGTAGTCGTCGATTGCCTCTTCGATCTCGTCGCGTGTATTCATCACGAACGGTCCGTATTGCACGACCGGCTCGCGCAGGGGTTTGCCAGCGAGCAGCAGGTAGCGGGCGCCGGACACACCGGCGCGGACCGTGACCGCATCGCCGTCGGACAGCACGCCGGCGACATGGCGCGGCAACGCACGTTCGCCGATCTGCAGCTCGCCTTCGTAGACATAGACCAGCGCGTTGTGGCCGCAAGGGACCGGCTGCGTGATCGTCGCGCCGGACGCCATGCCGATGTCGAGATACAGCGGATCGGTGGCCATTGCGCCCGGCTCGGCGTTGATCGGCCCCGCGATGTCGCGGCCCTCGTGCTGCACGCGTCCGGCGATGAGCTTGAGGTAGCCGCCATCGGACAGTGCAACGGCCGGAATCGCGTCCGCGGGAATGTCGCGGTAGGCCGCCGGCTTCATCTTCTCGCGTGCCGGCAGGTTGATCCACAGCTGGAAGCCGCGCATGCGGCCCGACTCTTGTTGCGGCATCTCCGAGTGGATCACGCCGCGGCCGGCGGTCATCCACTGCACGCCGCCGCTTTTGAGCTCGCCGACGTTGCCGAGGTGATCCTCGTGGCGCATGTGGCCGTCGATCATGTAGGTGACGGTCTCGAAGCCGCGGTGCGGATGCGGCGGAAAGCCGGCGATGTAGTCGTCCGGGTTCTCGGTGCCGAACTCGTCGAGCATCAGAAACGGATCGAGGCGCAGCGCCGGCGTCGCGCCGATGCTGCGGCGCAGTTTGACGCCGGCGCCGTCGGAGGTCTCGACGCTGGGAATGATCCGTTGCAGCAGACGTGGGGTCATGGCGGTGCTCCGTACGTCTTGCGAGTGTCGCCATTTAAAGATTGCTTGAATCGATAAAAAAGCCGAATATTTCGCCAAAAATCATCGAAGGGATCGACCTATGCCGGCGCCCAAGATTTCGCTCGAACAATGGCGCGCGCTGGTCGCGGTGGTCGAGGCCGGCGGTTACGCAGCGGCGGCCGAGGTCTTGCACAAGACCCAGTCCACGGTGACCTATGCGGTGCAAAAGCTCGAAGCGCTGCTGGGGGTCGAGGTCTTCGAGTTGCAGGGACGCAAGGCGCAACTCACGCCCGCCGGGCAGGTGCTCTACCGACATGCCCGCGCGCTGCTCGACGAGGCCGCGCGCGTCGAGCGCGCCGCCGCGAGTCTTGCCCAAGGCTGGGAGCCGGAGCTGCGGCTCGCGGTCGAGGTGGTGTTTCCGACCTGGCTCTTGCTCCAGTGCCTGGACCGCTTTGCCAAGGAGCGGCCAGATACGCGCATCGAACTCTACGAAACCGTGCTCGGCGGCACCGACGAGGCGGTGCTCGAAGCGCGCGTGGACCTCGCCATCGCCTCGCGCCTGCCGCCGGGTTTTCTGCTCGATCCTTTGATGACCATCAAATTCGTCTGCGCCGCGGCTCCGCATCACCCCCTGCATCGCCTGGGACGGCCGCTGACCTTGGCAGATCTGCGTCAGCACCGTCAGCTCGTGATCCGCGACTCCGGCACGCAGCGCAAGCGCGAGGGCGCCTGGCTCGGTGCCGAGCAGCGCTGGACGGTGTCGGCCAAGGCCACCTCGATCCGCGCCGCGACCATGGGCCTGGGCTTTGCGTGGTACGCCGAGAACATCATCCGCGAGGAACTGGACAGCGGCGCGCTCAAGCCGCTGCCGCTGGTCGAAGGCGGCGAACGCGAGGTCGCGCTCTATCTCATCGTCACGCACGGCGATGCCGCAGGGCCGGGCGCGCAGCGCCTCGCGAGAATCATCCGCGACGGGGTTGCAAATCGGTGTCCGCTGCCGGATGCAGCCGGTTGACTGTGCCAGCGATAAGCGTCGCGAAGCGCCCGGGCATCATCACCTTCGCCGAGGTCGAGGACCGGGGGTTGCTCCTCATGACAGCGCATCGTCGCGCGGATTGAATGGGCGCACGGTGCGCGCCGGTTGACGCCGCCGCGCACGAACGGGGGAATCGCGATGCACGAGCGACGGGCGGGTTCCATCAGCCGCGCGGTCAGCGGTGCGCGTCACGCCGCGGCCGGCGCCCCGGCGCAGACCTTGCGTCCGAGCACCGGGGAGATCGCGCATGGCTGAATGGCATCTGCGCCCCGGACATCTGACCTTGAGCGAGCTGCGCCATCTCGTGGGCGGGGGTGTGCGCCTGTCGATCGAGCCGTCCTACTGGCCGGCGGTCGAGGCCTCGGCGGCGACGGTCGCCGCCGTGGTCGCGCGCGGCGCACCGGCCTACGGCATCAACACCGGTTTCGGCCGGCTGGCCAAGGTCCACATCCCGGATCACCAGCTCGATCGACTGCAGATCAACCTGGTGCGCTCGCATGCCGTCGGCGTCGGCGACTGCCTGGACGATGCGACCGTGCGCCTAGTGCTCGCGCTCAAGGCCGCGAGTCTGGCGCGCGGTGCCTCCGGCGTGCGGCGCACCCTGATCGAGGGACTGCTAGCGCTGTACAACGCCGGCGTACTACCGTGCATCCCGGCGCAGGGCTCGGTCGGGGCCTCCGGCGATCTCGCGCCGCTCGCACACCTGACGCTGGCCCTGCTCGGCGAGGGCGAGGTGCGCGTGGACGGCCGCAGGCTGCCGGCGGCCGAGGGGCTGGCGCGGGCGGGGCTCGCGCCGCTGTCGCTCGCGCCCAAGGAGGGGCTGGCGCTGCTCAACGGCACGCAAGTGTCCACTGCGCTGGCGATCCGCGCGCTGTTCGAGGCCGAGGACGTGTTCGCCGCCGCCACCGTCGTGGGCGCGATGTCCGTGGACGCGGCGCGCGGCTCCGACGCCCCCTTCGATGCGCGCATCCAGGCGCTGCGCGGTCAGCCGGGGCAGATCGACGTCGCCGGCGTCTACCGCCGGCTGCTCGAAGGCAGCGAAATCCGCGCCTCCCACCGCGTCAACGACGAACGCGTGCAAGACCCGTACAGCCTGCGCTGCCAGCCCCAGGTCATGGGCGCCTGTCTGGACCTGATCCGCAATGCCGCGCGCACGCTGCTGATCGAAGCCAATGCGGTGACCGACAATCCGCTGGTGCTCGCCGAATCCGCCGAGGTGCTCTCGGGCGGCAATTTCCACGCCGAGCCGGTGGCCCTCGCCGCCGACACGCTGGCCCTGGCGGTCGCCGAGATCGGCGCCCTGTCGGAACGGCGCATCGCGCTTTTGATCGACGCGACGCTGTCCGGCCTGCCGCCGTTTCTGGTGCGCGACGCCGGACTCAACTCCGGTTTCATGCTGGCCCACGTCACCGCCGCGGCGCTGGCGTCCGAGAACAAGTCGCTGGCGCATCCGGCCAGCGTCGACAGCCTGCCGACCTCCGCCAACCAAGAGGACCATGTCAGCATGGCGACGTATGCGGCGCGGCGCTTGTTGCCGATGTGCGTGAACACGCGGCGCATCGTTGCCATCGAGCTGCTCGCCGCTGCCCAGGGCATCGACTTGCACGCGCCGCTGCAGACCTCCGAGCCGCTGCAGGCGGTGCATCTGGCGCTGCGCGAGCAGGTCGGCGCGCTCGGCGAGGATCGCGTGCTCGCCACCGACATCGCCGCCGCCGATGCCTTGCTCGCCACTGAGGTGCTGACGCCGATGGTCGCCGACTTGTTGCCGTCGTGGCGGCCGGAGTGAGCGCGTCTGGTGACGGGCGCGCCGGCGTCGGTGTCAATGCGCCAGACGTCGCTCCGGCACGGCGACGCCGCCCGCGGCCTCCGGGTCCAGCGTCGGCGGCAGCAGCTTGTACATCACCGGCGTCACCAGGCGGCCGATCAGCGTCGAGGTGATCAGCCCGCCGATGATGACCCAGGCCATCGGCGCGTACAGCGCCGCGCCCTGTGTCGCCAGCGGCAGCAGGCCGCCGATCGCGGTGACCGAGGTCAGCAGGATCGGCAAAAAGCGGATCTCGCCGGCCTCGACGATCGCGTCCATCAGCGGCCGGCCCTGCCGGCGCAACTGGTTGGTGAAGTCCACCAGCAGGATCGAGTTCTTGATCTCGATGCCGGTCAGCGCGATGAAGCCGATCATCGCGGTGAAGCTCAGTGAGTTGCCGGTGATCCACAGCATCAGGATGCCGCCCATGATGCCGAGCGGCACCACGGTGGCGACGATCAGCGTCGAGCGGAAGCTGCCGAACTCCAGCACCAGCACCGCGAGGATGCCGAACACCGCGACGAGGATCGCGGTGCCAAAGCCGGCGAAGCTGTCCTCGCGGCTTTCGATCTCACCGGCGGCGACGAAGCGATAGCCACTGGGCCAGTCGCGCGCGGCGATCTGGTCGAGGATCTGGCGCGTCACCCGCTCGGTGTTGTAGCCGGTCTCGGTGTACGCCGAGACCAGGATCGCGCGCTCGCGGTCGCGGCGGTAGATCAGCGGTGGCGACTCGACCAGACGCGGCGCGGCGAGCTGCGCCAGCGGAATCTGCGCGCCGCTGGCGCTGCCGACGTGCAGGCCGTCGAGCGCATCCAGCGTCGGCCGTCCGGCGAGCGGCGCGCGCAGCACGATCGGATAGCTGTCGCCGTCGGCCTCGCGGAACTCGCCGGCGGTGATGCCGGCCACCGCCATGCGCACGGTCTGGTCCAGCTCCAGCGGCGGCACGCCGAGCAGGCCGGCCTTGGTCGTGTCGATGCCAAGGTCCAAATCCACGCGCGACCGGCGCTGGTTGTTGACGACATTGCGCGTGCCGGGGGTCGCGCGCATCAGACTCTCGACCTCGGCGGCGATGCGGCGCAAGGTGTCGAGATCGGGGCCGATCACGCGGATCGCGATCGGCGCCTCCATCGGCGGGCCGTTCTCGAACTCCTTGACGACGATCTCGGCGCCGGGGATCGCATCGAGCTCGGCGCGCAGGCCGTCGAGCAGGCGCCGGGTCTTGTCGCCCTCGAACGCGCGCAACTGCACGAAGACCTCCGCGGCGTGCGCGGCGTACTCGCGCTGGAACACGTTGTAGTAGATTTGCGGATTGCCGCGGCCGAGATTGGCCATGGTGTGCTCGACTTCGGGGCGTGCGCGCAGGATGTCCTCGACCTCGCGCAGCACTTCGTCGGTGCGCGCGAGGCTGCTGCCGTTGGGCAGCGTGATCTGCACGAGGAACTGCGGCGTGTCCGCCTTCGGGAACATGCTCAGGCCGATCAGCGGCACCAGCGCGAAGCTCGCCGCGACCGCAGCCAGCGACAGCAGCACGGTCGTGCGCGGACGCGCGAGCGCACGCCGCAGCCACGGCGCGTAGATGCGATGGATCACGCCGAGCAGTGCCTGCAGCGCGCGGTTGCCTTCGGCCGGCGCCTCGCGTGGCAGCACGCGCGAGGCGAGGAAGGGGATGATCGTCAGCGCGATGAACAGCGAGGCCGCGACGGTGTACGTCACCGCCGCCGGTAGCGAGCGGATGAACTTGCCGGCGTTGCCGGGCAGCGACAGCAGCGGCAGGAAGGCGAACAGCAGCACCGCGGTGCAGCCGACCACGGCCAGCGAAATCTGCCGCGTCGCCAGCATCGCCGCCTGCTGGCGCGGATAGCCCATGCGCAGGAAGCGGGCGATGTTCTCGACGACGACGATCGAGTCGTCGACCAAGAGCCCAAGGGCGACGACGAAGCCGGCGATCGAGAGCTGGTTGAGCGAAAAGCCGGTGAAGTACAGCGCGGCGATGCCGGTCAGCAGCGACAGCGGAATCGACACCATGACGATGCCGGCCGCGCGCAGGCCCAGCGGCAGCAGCGTCACCGACACCAGCACGATGGCGATCAGAAAGTCGGCGGACAGGCGGTCGAGCCGCTTGCGCACGTTCTTCGACTGGTCGAAGGCGCGCACCAGCTCGATGCCGGCCGGTAGCTCCGCGGCGTAGGCATCGACGACGTCGATGATCGCCTGCTGCGTGACGAAGATGTTCTGACCCGGCTTCTGGTTGGCCGTGACCCAGACCGCGCGGCGGCCGTCGAGGCGCGCGGTGTGGTCGAGCGGACCGTGGTCCCAGCGCACCTCGGCGACGTCGCGCACGCGGATCACGCTGTCGCCGTGGCCGGCGACGACGGTATCGAGCACCTCTTGCGGCGCGTCATAGCTGCCCGTGGTCTTGAGGTTGAAGCGGCGGCTGCCGATCTCGACGCCGCCGCCCGGCACGTTGGTGTTCCGCGCCGAGACCGCCTGCAACACCTGCGTCGCGCGCAGCTTCAGTTCGGCGAGGCGTGCCAGATCGAGCTCGACGCGCAGCTCGCGCTGCGGAAACGCCCAGGTCTGGGATTCGCGTACGCCGGGGATGCGTTCGAGCCGGTCCTTCAGTTCTTCGGCGGCGTCTTCGAGCGCGCGCCACGAGGCGGTCTCGGACACCAGTGCGATCTGCACGATGTTCACATAGCCCGGATTGATCTTCTTGACCTCCAGGCTGGCCAGACCCGCCGGCAGCTCGGGGCCGAGCGCGGCGAGCTCGCGCGTGACTTCGTCGTACTTCTTGTCGACATCCACATCCGCCTCGAATTCGACGCGCACGATGCCCAGCGAGTCGTCCGAGGTCGAGACCATCTCCTTGAGATCGTCGATCTTGTTGAGCGCGTCCTCGATCGGCTCGACCACCTGGCGCTCGACCTCGATCGGATCGGCGCCCGGGTAGACGGCGATGATCGAGAACGCCGAGATCGGAAAGTACGGATCCTCGGTACGCGCGATGTTGTTCCACGACGAGACGCCGACCGCGACCAGCAGCAGGAACACGACCAGCATGAACGGGACGTTGCGGACCGCGAAGTCGGAGATGCGCACGGCGGGGCTCCGCGAAACGGCTCAGTTGACGACGCGCACGGCTTCGCCGTCGCGCAGATAGGCGGCGCCGTCGGTGACCACCTGCGCGCCGGCGGGCAGCGGTTCGGCCAGCGCCGCGCGCGTGCCGGACACGAAGGCCACCGGCACGCGGCGTCCGGCAACGGCGCCGGTATCGGCGTCGTAGACGAACAGCAGCATCGCCTCGCCGCTGCCTTCGACCAGCGCCGACAGGGGCACGTAGCTGAGCTGCGCCTGGCCGTTGCCGACCGCGATCTCGGCGCGGCCGATCATGCCGGCGGCAAAGCGCGCGTCGCCGGCGTCGAAGCCGATCTCGACCGGGAAGGTGCCGCTGCGCGGATCGGCGGCGCCGCCGAGCAGGCTCACGCGACCGGCGAACGCACGACCGGGATGGGCGTCGAAGCGCAGCGTCGCCGCATCGCCGTCGCGCAGGCGCACGAAATCGCGATCGGGCACGCCAAGCCTGAGCGTCCAGCCGTCACCGCCGCGGCTGACCTCGAGGATCGGCTGTCCCGGTGCGACCAGCTCGCGCGGCTCGGCGAGCCGGCGTAGCACGCGACCGTCGGCCGGCGCGACGATCTCGGCGTAGCGGCGGTTGTACTCGGCGGCATCGAGCTGCGCGCGCGCGACTGCGGCGGCGGTTTCGAGCGCGTCGAGCTGCTCCTGCGTCAGCACATCGTCTGCGAACAGGCCGCGGCCGCGCTCGAGATCGCGTTGCGCCTTGTCGAAGGCGGCGCGCGCCTGCGCCACCGCGGCGTCGATCTCAGTGGTTTCGAGGCGCGCAAGGCGCTCTCCGGCGCGCACGGTGTCGCCGGCCTGCACCGTGATCTCGCGGATCACACCAGCGGTCTTGAACGCGAGCCGCGATTCAGCGGCCGCCGCGACCACGCCGGTGGCGACCACCGGCGGCTGCGCCGGACCGGATTCGACCGCGGCGACGCGAACCGCGCGCAGCGGTGCTGTTTCGGTGCTTTCGGTCGCTGCCGGTGAGCACGCGGCCAGCGACGCCGCCATGACCAGCAGCACGACTGGAAGCTCAAAACTGGAAACTGCAAACCGCTTCGTCATGATTTACTCCGGAGTGCCGGCGACGGCCGCCGCGGGCAAGGGATAACTGGCGCTGGCCAGTTCCAGCTCGGCTGCACGATCGAGCGCGGTGCAGCGCGCGATGGCGACGTTCAGGCGCGCCTCGGTCAGCGCGCGCTGGGCGTCGAGGAACTCGATCTGCGCGAGGCTCGCCGCCGCACGCTTGCGTTCGGCGATGCGGAACACTTCCTCGGCGGCGGCAAGCCGCGCCTCGGCGGCGTCGATCGCGCGGCGCGCGGTGTCGAGCTGGGCCTCGGCGCTCCAGCGCGCGAGGTCGAGCTGATGATCGAGGTCGCGGCGCTGCGCGCGCAGTTGCTCGGCTTCGGCGCTCGCGGCGAGCGCCTCGGCGCGGCGCTGGCCGAAGTCGAACAGCGACCAGTTGAGCAGCAGCGACACGGTGCCGAAATCATCCTCGGCCTCGACGCGGTAGCGCTCGCCCTGGATGCCGTAGTCGGCGGCCAGCGCCAGCGTCGGCGCACGCGCCGCGCGCGCGGCCCGCACGCCGGCATCGGCGGCGTCGATGGCGCGGTCGAGCTGGCGCAGTTCCGGGCGTGCGCGGGCAGGCGCCAGGGTGTCGGGACGCGGCAGCGCCGAAGGCGCGGGCAGGCTCAGCGGTGCGTCGGCGGGGCGGTCGCGCAGGATGTTCAGACGCCGCCTTGCCTGCTCGGCGAGCACCGCGGCCTCGTCGCGGCGCTGCTGCACGGCGAGGCGCTCGGCCTCGGCGCGCAGCACGCGATCGCGGGTGGCCTTGCCGGCCTCGACCAGCGCCTGCGACACCCGCACATCCTCGGCGAGCAGTGCCACGCTGGCATCGAGAATGCGCTCGGCGGCTTCGGCCTGAATCGCGCCGTAGTAAGCGCGCTTGACCTCGCGCACCAGCACGCGCGCGAACGCTTCGTGCTCGGCGACGCGTGCGCCGTGCCGCGCCGCCTGCGCCTCGGCATTCGCCCACAGCGCCGGCGCGTACAGCGGCGCGGTCAGTCTGAGCTTGGTTTCCTGCTCGGTCTTTCGCAGCAGCGCGATGGACTGGTTCTCGATCTGCGGAAACACCGGTGGCTCGCCGCGCTCGGCGAGGAAGCGGTTGAGCGTCGCGTAGACGCCGTTGAGCAGATCGCCGGTCGGAATGTCGATCGTGCGGCCGCCCGAGGCCGCCGTGTAGCGGGCATCGAGCGCGAGGCTCGGCAGGCGCCGTGCGCGCGCGGCGGCGGCGGTCTGGGCACTCTCGCGTGCCGCGGCGTCGCGCGCCTGCAGCGCCGGGTTGGCCGCTAGGGCCTCGGCGACGTAGCGCTCCAGCAGCTCGTCGGCATGCGCTGGCAGCGCCAGCAGGCCGACCACGATGGCGATCAGGCGGGCAGGTTTCACGCGTGCTTCTCCGCAACGGGGCGCAGGCCGCGCGCCGCGAGCGCCATCGCATACTCGACGAAGCGCTCGGTGCCGATGCCGATGCGCGCGAAGAAATGGCGCTTGGTGCGCGCGAGCTGGATCAGGCCGTGGGTGAAGGCCCACAGCGACAGCGCGCTGAGTAGCGGATGTTCGAGGTCCGCGCGGATCGAGCCGTCGCGCATGCCGCGCTCGATGCATGCGACCGTGACCATGTGCACGGCGAGCCCGCAGTCCATCACCGTCTGCTCGATCGAATCCGGCGCGACCTCTTCCGGCGGATGCGCTTCGAGTCGCGTCAGCGCCTGGAAGTAGCACGGAAACTCGTCGGCGTAGGCGAAGTAGCTGCGCCCGAGTGCGAGCACCTGGTCGTGGCCGCTGGTGTGCTGCGCGGCGGCGGCGAGGAAGCGCTCGCGCAGCAGCGTCAGCGCACGCGCGCAGATCGCCAGATGCAGCTCGGCCTTGTTCTTGAAGTACAGATAGACCAGCGCGCGCGAGACGCGCGCCTGGCGGGCGACGTCCTCCATCTTGGCCGCGTCGAAACCGGATTCGGTGAAGACGCGCTCGGCGGCGTCGATGATGGCCTCGCGGCGCTGCTCCTTTTCCTCCTCGCGGCGCCGGATCAAATCGTGCTTGGGTTCGCTCATGGGGCGCCAGTCTGACACTGTGTCAGTGATTAGACAAGTGTCTAAAGTCGGCCGTCGAGACGCACGCGGACCCGCCGTGGCCCGTGCGTGCGCAGCCTTGAGTCGCTGCCCCGCCTGGATCGCGCCGCCGGGCGCTGCGCTCAGCCGCTGGCGAGCTCGCCGCTTGCCGCGGGCGCGGTGGCGCGCGACCAGCGGTTGGCGCGCGTGAACGAGCCGAAGTCGTTGAAGCGCACGCCCATCTCGCGCATCACCGCGTGCGCCTGCGGGGCCGTCCACTGGCGGATGTAGAACGGCTCCTTGACCACGAAGTGGTGGATCGCGTGGGTCGAGCCGAAGTTGAAGCAGAAGAGCTGGAACGGCACCAGCCACCACGGGTTGAGTACCTGGGTCTGCTGGATGACGTTGTCCGGCTCGACGTCGCCGTAGTAGTGCATGTTGCTGCTGACGAAGTGCAGGCAGAAGCTGCGCAGCACGTTGGGACCGATCCAGACGACGACCAGCGGATCGAGCCACTGCATGCGCGCCAGCGTGGCCGCCGACCAGGCGATCTCGCCGCCGGCGAGCGCGGCGACGGCGTTGGCGCCGTGGTAGCCGAGGAAGGCATACCACAGGCCCCAGCACGCCCAACCGAGCGGGAAGTAGGCGATCGGGCCACCGATCAGCAGCAGCAGGCGATGCTTGCGGTCCTTGGCCTGCGGCACGCGCAGCAGCAGCGCCAGCGTCGCGTCGGCGAGCATCAGCAGACGCGCGAGCCCCCAGGGCCGGCCGTTGGTGATGCCGCGCTCTTCGGCGTCCTTCTCGGTACCGGAGTACTTGTGGTGGCGCAAATGCAGCCTGCGCCGGATCCACGGATTGATCGTGCTCGGCCGCGCCAGCCACACCAGCGCCATCATCAGGTGATGCAGCAGCGGCTGCTTGCGAAAGTACATCCAGTGGATCAGGTCGTGCTCCAGCTCGTGCGTGAACGAGGCGAAGATCGCCACCACCGGCAGGCAGATCCACCAGGCGATGTGTCCGGCGAGATACAGCCACGCGGTGCCGGCCATGCCGGCGAGCGACACCAGCAGGATGCTCATGCCGATCGCGTTCTGATGCTTGAGCCAGGGATGGCGCTCTCGCAGCTCGGCGCCGGCCTTCAGCACCACGGCCTTGATGTGTTCGGTCTTCTGCGCGTCGCTCATCGTGCTCGCCGCAGGATTTGCCAGAGGGGTCGGGCTCACCGCATGCTCCTCGCAGGACATACCCATGAATCACGCGCAGCGTACGCACAGCCGGGGCCGCTGCGCCTGACCGAAGCCGCCAAGTAGTTGACCGATGCCGCCAACCACGGCTACCGCGCTGACGAGCTGGGCCAGAGCGATCCGCAAGGCCCTCGACGCCACGGGGCAGGACAGCGCGCGCCTGTTCGCCGAGGCCGGGCTCGATCCGGCGCTGTTGTCCGATCCCGACGCGCGCTATCCGGTGGCGAGAACCACGCGGCTGTGGCGGCTCGCCGTCGCCGCCACCGGCGACGATGCCTTCGGACTCACCGTTGCCCGCCACGTCGGCCAGACCACGTTTCACGCGCTGGGCTATGCCTTGAGCGCGAGCGCAACGCTGCATGAGGCCTTCGAGCGGGTGCTGCGCTACTTCGCCGTTGTCAGCGATGTCGCCGAGCTCGGCTTCGAGCAGACGCCGCAGGGCTGGCGTTTTTCGATCCGCGCCGCGGCTACGGCGGTGCCGCCCGCGGACGAGGCCATCGACGCCTTCATGGCGCTGATCGTGCGTCTGTGCCGCGGCCTGCTCGGCCGCCGCGAGTTCGCGCCGCATCTGCTGCGCCTGCGCCGCGCCGAGCCGCGCAACCGTGCCGCCTTCGACAAGTTGTTCCGCGCGCCGCTGCAATTCGGCGCGGACGAGAACGCGCTGTATCTAGACGCCAAGGTGCTGCGTGAGCCGCTCGACGGCGCGCATGCGGAGCTGGCGCGGCACAACGACGAGATCGTGCAGCGCTACCTGCAGCGGCTGCAGCGCGACGACATCGTCGCGCGCGTGCGTTACGCGATCACCGACCTTCTGCCGCGCGGCGAACCCGGCGCCGCCGCGGTCGCGGCGGCGCTGCATCTGTCGGAGCGCAGCCTGCAACGCCGGCTCGCCGAGGCCGGCACCCGCTACGGCGAGGTGCTGCGCGACACCCGGCATACGCTCGCGCGCAGCTATCTCGCCGATCCGCGCGCGAGCATCGGCGAGATCGCCTGGCTGCTCGGCTTTTCCGATCCGTCCAGCTTCACCCGCGCGTTCCGCCGCTGGGAGGGGCGCTCGCCGACCGCTTATCGCGCGCGGCCGTGAGCACGTCACCGGGGCTTCACACCCTGGTCCGGCTTTTGCAAGATTTTCGTGACGAGCCGATTCGGCCCGCGACGGAGTCATCGTATGCACGCGCCGGATTTCGCCCAGTTGGGCACGCCGCCGTTCGACGAGAAGGACCTGCGTTTCCTGTTCGAGCACTTTCCGGTGCCCGGCATCGACCCGGCGCAGGCGGTGCAGCTCGTAAACGAGCGGCCGAACACGCTCGAATCCCTGCTCGAAAGCGATTACGTGTTCGACGCGATCCGCGACCAGCAGACGATGTGGCTCGAAGTCTCGCCGCAGTTGTTCTTCGACGTCCTACTGCGCCGCGCGCTGCCCGGCCGTCGTCACGCGCAGGAGCGCCAGACCATCCACTACCTTGCCCATCTGCTCGGGCTGTTCACCCGTACCGAGCGTCTGTATTCGGTGCAGCCGGACGAGGAGCGGCGCTTCCAGTACCTGGTCGACCTCGTCGCCGAGGCGGCGCAGGCCGGCCCGGAGCGCGGCTTCGTCGTGCACTCGCACATCGGCAACTACGCGCTGTATCTCGCCGGGCTGTGCCGCGACTGGATCGACGCGCGCCACCGCTACAAGCGCCGTCCGGTCGATCTCGAGTACTACTGCCGCATGGGTAGCTCATACTACTTCACCGCTTCACGCCACCGCATGGCCGAGGTGCTGGGAGTGCGCGAGGTGTTCCGCGACCTTGCGCAGCGCTTCCATTACTACCGCGACGGCCTGGAGCGCATGCACGCGGACTTCGTGCGCCATTGAGTCCCCACCGCGTTGCTAGTTTCGCGGTTCTGTGTGCGCGGCGCGCCACTGCGCCGGGGTTTGTCCGGTCCAGCGCTTGAACGCGCGCTGGAACGCGCTCTGCTCGGAGTAGCCGAGCAGCAAGGCGATGTCGGCGAGATCGAGGCTGGCGTCGGCGAGGTGGCGCTCGGCGAGTTCGCGGCGCACCTGCTCGACCAGTGCGCTGAAGCGCAGGCCCTCGGCCTGCAGGCGTCGCTGCAGGCTGCGCGAGGACAGCGCCAGCGCAGCGGCCACCGCATCGAGCTCCACCGGCGGCTGGCGCAGCCGCCGCGCGATCTGTGCACGCAGCCGCGTCAGCCAATCGTCGCCGCGCGGCAGCGCGCGCAACTGCTGATCGGCCAGCCGCTGCATCAGCTCGCGCATCGCCGGGTCCGGCTGGATCAAGGGCGCATCGAGCGCGTCGATGGGCAGCACGACGCGATAGCAGGCCTGGGCGAAGCGCAGCGGACAGCCGAGGATGCGGGTGTGCTCGCGCGTGTCGGCTGGCGCGGCATACATCACGTCGATGCGAAGCGGCTTGGCCCATGCGCCGGCCATCCAGCGGGCGAACGTCACCAGGCCGGCCAGGTTGAACTCGGCGAGCTGGCGATACGGCCCGTCGGTGCCCGGGTTCCAGCTCAGCGTGCAGGTCTGCTCGTCGCGCTTGAGGCCGACGCCGCCCAGATCGATGACCAAGGCCTGGTAGCGGCGCAGCGCATCGAGCGCCTCGCCGAGGCGCTCGCAGTTCATCGCGACGAAGCCGAGCGCGCCGTAATGGCCGGGCCGGACCTGTTCGCCGACGTGCAGGCCGAGCGCATCATCCTCGAGCAGCGCGGCGGCGCGGTCGAACAGCGCGGCGCCGAGTGCCTCCGGCACGCGTGCATCGCGATCGGAAGGGTCGAACGGCAAGGCCGCGCGCAGCGCATCGAGCGCAAGGCCACGCGCGCGGGCGTAGTCGAGCAGGGCGTGCAGATAGCCGACGGCGACGGTGTTGGCGCGAGCGGTCATGCGGCTTGGCGTGCGGTGTCAGGACCTTTCGACCGGGACGCGTGCAAGATGCCATGATCCGAAGATCCACCGCGAGGCTTGCCGATGCTGCAGGACTTCATCCACGCCGTGCATGCACTGCTCGGGCCCAACGTCGACTGGAAGCAGGTGGTGCTGACCGGCATGGCGCCGATCTTCCTGCTCGCGTTCGCGATCGAGTATCAGGTGCTGCGCCGGCGCGCGCACAGGCCGCTGCCACGTTGGCGCGACGTCGCCACCAATCTGGGCCTGGGCGCCAGCTACCAGGTCGCCGAGTTCATCGTGCATGCGCTGGTCAGCGGCGCGATCATCCTGTGGATCTACCAGCACCGGCTGTTCGACGTGCCGGTGAATGCGTGGACCATCGTGCCGATATTCGTCGCCGTGGAGTTCTGCTACTACTGGTTCCATCGCGCGAGCCACCGCATCCGCTGGTTCTGGAGCGCGCACGTCGTGCATCACTCCGAGGAGCAGATGAACTTCACGACCGCGCTGCGCCAGAGCATGCTCTACTCGATCACCGGCTGGTGGCTGTTCTTCATGCCGCTGGTGTGGCTGGGCGTGCCGCCCGGCGTGGTGTTCTTTCTGTATGCCTGCGATCTGGCCTACCAGTACTTCGTGCATACCGAGGCGATCGGCAAGCTGCCGCGCTGGTTCGAATACGTGTTCGACACGCCCAGCAACCACCGTGCCCATCACGGCCGCAACCCGAAATACATCGACAAGAACTACGGCGGCGTGCTGATCATCTTCGACCGCTGGTTCGGCACCTATGTGGAAGAAGACGAACCGGTCGACTACGGCATTCCGCGCCAGATTCGCTCGAACAACATCTGGACGCTGAACGTGCACGAGTTCGTGCAGATGTGGCGCGACGTGCTGCGGCCCGGCCCGCTCTGGCAGCGCCTCAAGCACCTGTGGGGGCCGCCGGAGTGGTCGCGACCGGCTGAAGTCGCGGCGACGCCTTCGCTTCAGTCCTGACCGGGCGCGTCCGCGCCGATTTCACGCATCAGGTTCTCCTGCACGACGCTGGCGACCAGGCGGCCCTGGCGATCGAAAATCAGCCCGCGGGACAGGCCGCGCGCGCCCTGTGCGGTCGGCGAGTCCATCGCGTACAGCAGCCAGTCGTCGACGCGCATGTCGCGGTGGAACCACAGCGCGTGGTCGATGCTGGCGATGATCATGTCCTCGGCGTACCAGGTGCGGCCGTGCGGACGTACCGCGGTCGACAGCAGGTTGAAGTCCGAGGCGTAGGCCAGCACGCAGCGGTGCAACATCGGGTTGTCCGGCAGCTTGCCGGCCGCGCGAAACCAGATGTGCTGCTGCGGCGGCCGCACCTCGGGCTTGAGCGGGTTCCACGGCTCCACTGGCTTGAACTCGATCGCCAGCTCGCGCGTCATCGCATGGAACACGCGGTCCGACACCTCCGGGACCGACTGCAGCCAGTCGTCGTGCAACTCGCGAGAACTGCGCAGCTTCTCCGGCGGCGGCACCTGTGGCATCGGCAACTGGTGTTCGAGCCCCGCCTCCTCGCGCTGGAAAGAGACGATCATGGTCAGGATCGGCTGGCCGTTCTGGATCGCCTGCACGCGCCGCGTCGTGAACGTGCGGCCGTCGCGCACGCGGTCCACCTCGTAGACGATCGGCAAGCTCATGTCGCCCGGTCGCAGAAAGTAGGCATGCAACGAATGCGGTACGCCGAAGCCGATCGTGCGGCTGGCGCCGACCAGGGCCTGGCCGATGACCTGACCGCCGAACACGCTCTTGCCGCCGAGGTCGCGCGACTGTCCGCGAAACAGATTGACCTCGAGATTCTCGAGGTCGAGTAGATTGACCAGATCCTGCAGAATGCGATTCATGACCACGTGCAGCCGAAAAAACGCGCAAAGACTACCGGATCGGCGCGGGCTTGGCGCCACTCGGCGCCGGGCGGGCGCTGGCGTCGGATGAACTGCCGCAGCGGCTGCGGCGCCTGCTGCATCGCGCCGTCGATCTCCTCGCCGATTCCCGGCATGGCCGATGGCAAACCGGCCGGCGTGCGCTGTGTGCAGCTCGACGACGATCTGCGCTGCCGGCTGTTCGGCGATCCGCGACGCCCGGTGGTGTGTTCGAGCCTGCGCGCCAGCGTCGAGATGTGCGGCGCCTCACGTGAACAGGCGCTGCAGCGGCTGACGCGGCTGGAACGGCTCACGCGGCCGCGGCAGCCGTAAAGCAGCCGGCCGGCCCCGTCCGGCATCCACTCGTGGTGCGCCCAACGTCGGAGCCGGCGCGGATGCGCCGCGGGACCGGGACTCGACTCTGCGCGCGCGTTTCTCCCCGCCCAGGCTCCCGGTTCATCGGTTTGAGGGAGGCGCGCGCATCGTCGGGCCGGGAGCATGGGGCTTCGATCGAGGAGCAAGAGATGCGATTGACGCGCCGCCGTACCATCGCCTTCGGCCTCGTGCTCGCCTGGTGCGTGCAGGCCGTGCCGGCCCATGTCGCCGGCGAGGACAAAACCTGCATGGGCGCCGAGCGTGCGGCCAGCGAGGCCGGCGTCGCCGCCTACGCTGGACAGTGGATCGGCACGTGGCCGGGCATGAAGCGCGAGCACGGCTATGAACCCGGGCCGTATGCGGACGAAAAGCCGCTGTTCGTCATCACCGCGCAGAACCTCGCACAACACGAGGACCGGCTGACGCCCGGGCAGAAGGCCCTGTTCCGCCAGTATCCCAACACTTTCCGCATGCGGGTGTACCCGAGTCATCGCGACTTTGGCGTGCCCGACTGGGCCTGCGCGGTCGCGCGGCACAACGCGCAACATGCGCGGCTGATCGACGACGGCCATGGCGTGGACGGCCAGGGCGGCGCGCCGGCGTTTCCGCTGCCGCGCAACGGCCTGGAGGCGATCTGGTCGGCCAAGACCACTTATCGCGCCTGGACCGAGCAGGTGGTGGCGGACATCGCCTACGTCTATCCCGGCGACAAGATCGCCTGGGGGCGCTACGCGCTGCGTTCGATGAGCATGATGAACCGTCCGGATGCAGTCCCGCGGCCCGCGCTGACCGAGAGGATCGCGGCGTATTTCTTCGCCAGCTACCTGCTGCCCGAGCGCGACCGCGGGCTGACCTCGGTGGGCGTGCAGTTCAATCATTACGGTGAGGGCTCGACCCAGGCCTGGCAGTACCAGCCGGGCACGCGCCGCGTGCGCCAGGCGCCGGAGGTCGGTTACGACTACCCGGTGCCGCCGGGCGGGCTGCATACCTCCGACGAGGACTCGGGTTTCAACGGCGCGCCCGATCGCTACGACTGGACGCTGCTCGGCAAGCGCGAGATCTACGTGCCTTATCACAACTTCCGCATCAACGATCCGGCGCTGCGTTACGCCGAGCTCTTGACGCCGGACACGCTCAATCCCGAGTACGTCCGCTACGAGCTGCACCGCGTCTGGGTGGTCGAGGCGCATCTGAAGCCGGGCATGCGCCATATCTATGCGCGGCGCACGATCTACATCGATGAGGATAGCTGGCAGATCCTCACCGCCGACCACTACGACAACCACGGCGCGCTGTGGCGCGTGCCGATGATCCTGTACTTCTACTCGCAGGAATCCGCCTCGCATCACCGCGGCGTGCAGGTCTTCCACGATCTGACCGCCAAGGCCTATGCCGCCGTGAATCTGGTCAACGAGCGTCCGGCTGCGGACTGGTGGCGACTGAACCGGCCGATGGCGCCGGCGCAGTTCTCGCCGCAGGCGGCGGCACAGGCGGGGCGGTGAGCGATCCCCCGAATCATCCGTTTGAGTCAGGCAACGCGCGCGAGCGCGCCGCTATCGTCGATCTGCCCCTGCATCCGCGGCCCGAGAAAGCGCCACGAGTACCCGCCATGACCGCACCGACCGACCAAGCCTCAACGCCCAAGCCGACGCGCATCGCGCCCATCGTCACGCTCGACGCCAAGAGCTTCTGGGAAGCGGCGGATCAGGAGAAATTCATCGGCCAGAAGTGCGGCGACTGCGGCAAGTTCACGTTCCCGCCGCGGCCGATGTGCCCGCACTGCCACAGCCTCAACCGTCAGGACGTGGAGCTGTCCGGGCGCGGCACCGTGCATGCGTGGACCATTCCGCGGCATCCGCATCCGTTCGGTTTCAAGGAGTCGCCGATCGTTGCGGTGATCCAGCTCGAAGAGGGCATCCGCTTCGTTTCCAACGTCGTCGGCATCGGCTACGACGAGATCCGGCAGGACATGGAAGTGGAAGTCTGCTTCGAGCCGACGATGAACAATCACAAGGTGCCGGTGTTCCGGCCGCGCACCAAGTAAGGGAACGACCATGGCCCGCACCTTCACCGAAGCCGCGATCGCCGGCATCGGCCAGACCGAGTTTTCCAAGGCCTCCGGCCGCAGCGAGCTGCAGCTCGCCGCCGAGTGCTCGCTCGCCGCCTGCCGGGACGCCGGCATCTCGCCGCACGACATCGACGGCATGATCACCTTCACCATCGACAACAGCGATGAGATCAATCTCGCGCGCTGCCTCGGCGTGAAGGATCTTGCCTACACCACGCGCATTCCCGGCGGTGGTGCCGCGGCGGCGGCGACCATCTACCAGGCCATGGCGATGGTCAATGCCGGCCTGTGCAACTACGTGCTGATCTGGCGCGCGATGAACGAGCGCAGCCAGTACCGCTTCGGCCAGAACCCCAACCAGCAGATGATGAGCTACCAGTCCGGCAACGGCACCGGCTCGCTGCTGTGGTGCGTGCCCTTCGGCGCGATGACGCCGGCGAGTTGGGGCGCGCTGCAGGCGCAGCGCTACATGTACACCTACGGCGTCACCAACCGTGACCTCGGCTACATCTCGGTTCAGCAGCGCAAGTACGCGGCCAACAATCCGGCGGCATGGTTCTACGGCAAGCCGATCACGCTCGAAGATCACCAAAACTCCAAATGGATCCAGGAGCCGTGGCTGCGCATGCTCGATTGCTGTCAGGAGTCCGACGGCGGCGTCGCGATCCTCGTCACCAGCCTCGAGCGCGCACGCGATCTGAAGCAGAAGCCGGTGCGCATCCTCGGCGCCGCGCAGTCGATCCCGTACAACGTGGAAGTGATCTCCAACTACTACCACGACGATCTGACGGTGATGCCGGAAGCCCAGGGCGTGGCCAAGCGTCTGTGGAAGCAGACCGGCTTGCGTCCGAGCGACATCCAGGCGGCTATGCTCTACGACGCCTTCACGCCGCACGTGCTCTTGCAGCTCGAAGCCTATGGCTTCTGCAAGCGCGGTGAGGCGGCCGAATGGGTCAAGGCCGGCGGCATGGCCATAGACGGGCCGCTGCCGGTGAACACCCACGGCGGACTCATCGGCGAGGCCTACATCCACGGTCTGAACAGCATGGCCGAAGGCGTGCGCCAGATCCGCGGCACCTCGCCCAATCAGGTACAGCGCGTGCAAAACGTACTGGTTTCCTCGGGCATGGCCGGGGCGATTCTGGCGAAGGATTGAAGCGCGCCGTGAACGCGCTGCATCTGACACTCGACACCGGCGTTGCGCTGCCCGGCGAGCCGGTGCTGAAAATCGGCGCCTCGGTCTGGTGGCCTGGGCAGGTCACGCAAGTCACCACCCTGCTGCTGTGCCTGCCCGGCGGTAACATGAATCGCCGCTACTTCGATCTACGAGCGCCGGACGGCGACGACTCGTTCTCCTTCGCCGCGCAGATGAGCGCGCGCGGCTTCATCGTTGCTGCGCTCGATCACCTGGGCCTGGGCGACAGCAGCAAGCCGCGCGATGGTTGGCAACTGAGCGCCGAGGTGCTCGTGCAGGCCAACATCGACGCCACGGCGGAGCTGCTCGCACGAGTGCACCAAGGCCGGCTCCATCCGGATCTGCCCGCGCTGAGCGGTTTGCGCAGCATCGGCGTCGGCCACTCCATGGGCGCCATGCTGACCATCCTGCAGCAGCACGCCGCGCGCCAGCATGCGGCGGTCGTCCTGCTCGGGTTCTCGACACGCGGCCTGCCGGAGTACGCACCGCCCGCGGTCAAGGACGTGGCCGATCCGCTCGCCGTCAGGCCGCAGCTCGCCACAATCGCCAAGACCATGTTCGGCCAGCCGTACCCGCTGATTCACGGACAGGGCGCTGGCAACGAACGCGGCAGCAACGCCGAGCTGTTCGGCAGCAAGAAGGCCGACCCGCGCGGCATCGCCGCACTCAAGGCCGCCACCGACTGCCTGCTACCCATCCCTGCGGCCATGTCCATGATGCCGGGCAATGTCGCGCCCGAGGCGGCGGCGCTCGACGTGCCGGTGTTTCTCGGCATCGGCGAGCGCGACATGGTCGGCCCCGCCCATCGAGTGCCGGCCGCCTTCACCGGCAGCCACGACCTCACCCTATACATCCTCCCCGAAGCCGGTCACAGCCACTTCCTGTTCCCCGCGCGAACGCGACTCTTCAACCGTCTGAGTGCCTGGCTCCGCGCGCTGGACGGTGAACCGGCGCCGTCGATGCGCTGAGCCTGCCGACCGACGACGCGCACCCGCCGACAGGCCGCGCCGGCTTGACGCGAAAACAGGCCGGACGGCGTGTTCCTGCTATTACGACTTTGTCTTAAACGTGGTTGGTCGAGTCTGCGTTTCAACCAGGATCGCCAAGGGAGCCGCGCCAGGGATGGCGCGGCAGGTGGCTGCGCCATGGAAGGCTGGATGCGTGCGGGCGGGGAAGCAAGGCGCTTCAAT
The DNA here is from genome assembly GCF_040327995.1 of Sinimarinibacterium thermocellulolyticum. Classification (NCBI taxonomy): domain Bacteria; kingdom Pseudomonadati; phylum Pseudomonadota; class Gammaproteobacteria; order Nevskiales; family Nevskiaceae; genus Sinimarinibacterium; species Sinimarinibacterium thermocellulolyticum. The sequence goes on from NZ_JBEPIJ010000002.1 coordinate 108,393, forward strand.
GAGGCCGCGGCGATATCGCCGCGGAAACAGAATTGGGCGTAAGCCTTGCCGCGATGGCCGATGAGCTTCAATGAGGCCGCGGCGATATCGCCGCGGAAACCATCCGGCGCTTGCGGCACCGAACCGCATCGCGCCGCTTCAATGAGGCCGCGGCGATATCGCCGCGGAAACGCTACACCGTGGGGGCGACGCCGTACACGGTCGGCGAGCTTCAATGAGGCCGCGGCGATATCGCCGCGGAAACGCTACACCGTGGGGGCGACGCCGTACACGGTCGGCGAGCTTCAATGAGGCCGCGGCGATATCGCCGCGGAAACGAGGGCGACCAGTTCGAGGTCGAGCTCGGCCTCGAGCCGCTTCAATGAGGCCGCGGCGATATCGCCGCGGAAACCATCCGCGTCCTGCGCGCGGAGCTGCGCGATATCGAGCTTCAATGAGGCCGCGGCGATATCGCCGCGGAAACGGCTCTTTCGTCCCTTGCACGCGCGTATTGGTCGGGCTTCAATGAGGCCGCGGCGATATCGCCGCGGAAACCTGCGGGACTTCGATCTGCTCGGCCACGCCGATGCCGCTTCAATGAGGCCGCGGCGATATCGCCGCGGAAACTTGCCGACCGCGAGCAACGGGCGTTCAACAGCGCAGTGCTTCAATGAGGCCGCGGCGATATCGCCGCGGAAACACGGCATGCCTAACGCAAAGCGCAAGGTACGCCCCGCAGCTTCAATGAGGCCGCGGCGATATCGCCGCGGAAACACGCGGAACCGGGTCAGCGCAGGGCCGGCCAGATCGCCGCTTCAATGAGGCCGCGGCGATATCGCCGCGGAAACACGCCCGCCAGCGCGGCGAAGAGCGGGCCGAGAGGCAGGAGCTTCAATGAGGCCGCGGCGATATCGCCGCGGAAACACGATGCCGGCGCGCCGACCAGCGCGGCGCTGAACGTGGCGCTTCAATGAGGCCGCGGCGATATCGCCGCGGAAACACCGCGGACGAAGCGGCGCAGCGGTTCCAGGACTTCATCTTCAATGAGGCCGCGGCGATATCGCCGCGGAAACACGCAGATGCACTCCGGAGCAGCGCGCTGCTCTCGCCTCTTCAATGAGGCCGCGGCGATATCGCCGCGGAAACACTGACTGCGCTTAATCCTGTGGCCGATTTCGGCCTGGGCTTCAATGAGGCCGCGGCGATATCGCCGCGGAAACACTGGCGCGCGCAGACAAACGATCGCGCACCGCTTTCCGTCGCTTCAATGAGGCCGCGGCGATATCGCCGCGGAAACACGGCGATCGGCAAGGCGCTCAAGCGCGCGATCGAGCGCGCTTCAATGAGGCCGCGGCGATATCGCCGCGGAAACACGTCAAGAGCTTGACGGAAGGAGGCTGACATGACGCGGCTTCAATGAGGCCGCGGCGATATCGCCGCGGAAACACTGTCCACTCGCAAGCCTTTGTTGTCAAACCGGTGATCGACGGGTTTGCGAGCGCTGGGCCCCGGCGGCCGGGCGTGGCCGGTCAGAGGCCGGAGGCGTGTTGCCGAACTTACCGAAAATCGTCGCATTGTTAAAGACTTGCTGCGTCGCGAGCGCTGCCCGGTGAACCGAGCAGCGCTCGAGCGCTCGCGGAAATCGGGCACAACATCACACGATCACCGGCTCGCGTTTGACCGCCTCGAAGGCCTTGCCGAGGCTGGTCACACGCGGGGTCACGCCATCCGCGGGGCCGATGTCCAGAATGATCACGTGATCGTGCTGATGGTTCAGGATGCCGTCAAGCAACTGCACCATCTCGGCCTGGCGACGGCGCGACAGGCGGCATTGAAACACGGAAAGCTGCAGCCATTCGCCATAGCCATTCATGAGCTTGAACACACGGCGCCAGCGCTTGGGGTCGCGGATGTCGTAGGTGACGATGTACAGATGCTCGGTCATCGTGTCATCAGATTGGGGTTTTCCGGAATCTCACCAAGCAAATGGCGCCCGAGCAGTCGGGCCTGCACGTCGAGCAGGCGTCGGTAGCTGAGCTTGTAGCCGAACAGCGGGTGGGTGATTTCGTGCGACATGCGCCGCTCGATGGTGGCGAGAAAGCGCTTGCGGCCGGATTCGTCGAGATTGACGCTGCCGGCGGCGGCCACGAAGTCACCGGGCCGCACCTCGCCGTTGTTGATGGCCTGAATCACACTGGAATCCGCGATCAGCGGCCGGAACGGCTCCATCAGGTCGAGCGCCAGCGAGGGCCGTCCGTAACGCGGCTGGTGATAAAAGCCGCGATAGGGATCGAAACCCGAGGTGACGAGCGCGATGGTGCAGGCGCGGGTGAGCGTGGCATAGGCGAACGAGAGCAGCGCATTGACGGCGTCCGCCGGCGGCCGGCGGTTGCGCTTGTGGAAGTCGAACGCGAAGTTGGGCCCGCCCTGCTCGGATTTGATCAGATACGAGAAGCTGCCGAAATACGCCGCAGCGGCGTTGCCTTCGATGCCGAGCAGTTCGGCCTGCGACGCCGCACGGCGTGCGGCTTTCTCGGCGTGTTCGAGGGTGTCCAGCGCGGCCTGCGGCGCTTCTTCGCCACGCCAGTTCCGGCGCAAGAACACGCGCTGGTTGTGGATCTTGGCGGCCACCCAGCCCTTGGCGAGTCTGAGGCACACCTGCTCGTCGAAGCTCGCCCGGTATTGGGCCGTGCGCAGTTCCACGTTTTTGTGACCCATGCCCGCGGTGTAGCCAAGAAACCAGCCGCCGTAGCTTTGCCAGACGATCGGCACCTCGCGCCGCATGAGCTCGTGCAGCGTGGGCGTGGTGACGTAGACATTGCCTTGCAGCACGAGCTGCGAGATCTCGCCCAGCCGTGCCCGCGCCGCAGGCTCGTCGTCGATGCTGACCACGAGCGTCTCGCCGTCCTTGGAGACCTTGGCCTTGTTGGCCTGCACGTAGAGCGGAAGTGCCTCATCCAGCCCTACGGCCAACGGCCGCGGCGGGGTCTGCGCGCGATTGAGAAAATTGACCTCGTCCGGCAGGCAGATGCCCACCAGCGAACAGCGCGGGCACTTGGGCGAGTCCTCCAGCGGCGGCGGCACGCGGCCGCCGGCGGCGACGAGCCGCAGGCCGTTGATGGCGGAAAGTGTGCGCGAGATGAGTTCGTCATCGAAAACCACCGGCACCCGCTCGCGCGACTCGGCGTAATACAGCACGCCCTCGTCACACACATAGCCGTGCTCGCGCAGGATCAAGCCCTGCACGCAAAGCTGCACGCGCTCCGGGTCGTAAGCGCCGCGCGCCACGTGCGGCCGTTTGCCCTTCTTGTAGTCCACCGGCACGACGCGGCCGTCGTCGGCTTCGATCAGGTCCAGCTTGGCGATCAGGCCCAGGCGATTGGACGACAGCGTGATCGAGCGCGCGTGCAGGCGCTCGGTGTCTTCCAGCTCATCCGGCGGCGGCAGATCGCCCTTGGGTCGATCGACACGCCGATGCGCATGGCGACCCTGCACGGTGTCGTGCGAATCCGCCCACTCGCCCTGCACCCACTCCAGATACGCCAGGCGGGGACAGTATTCGTATTCATTGACCATGCGCGCGGGCAAGAGCGGCAGGTCGCCTGACAGTTCGGGGAAGGGTAGCGGCAGCTCGCGCTGGACTGACGCCTCGTCGGTCATGACGCTAGAGGGCCGAATCCGTGCGGGCGCGTGCCGTCATGGGGTGATGGGCAGCCCCAGGCGCTCGCGCAGGCGCCGAAAGATCGCCCCATCCACCGGCGGGTCCATCTCGCGGGCTTTGCGTTCCATGCTTTGCACGAGCGCTTCCACCTTCTCCGGGCCGTCGGCTTGCTGCATCGCCTGCAACGGCTTGCGTCCGCCGAGTGCCGGAATCTCTTGCTCGACCCAGTCCTCGTAGTGGCGGGCCATGTGCTCCGCGAGCAGGGCCTGGACTTGCGGCGACTCGCGCAGCGCCTGGCTTTCGGCACCACGTTGCGGCACCTCGCCCGAACGCGCGTCCTCGAACAAGCGCTCTACGGACTGGACTTCGGCGACGCGATACCGCGCGCGCGGGCCGAGTTTGTCTTCGACAATTCTGCGCAGCGCATCGGCGCGCTCGTGCGAGTTGACCTCGGCGATCATGCGCCGGCCTTCGATCCTGAGCGTGCCGAGAATCGTGTTGCTCCAGCCTTTGTTCTGGCGGTTGCCCGGCTTTTTCCAGATGATCGTCGCGCCCTGCAAGCGGCCGTCGGCATCGTAGATCGCGTCTTCCGGCGCCGTGGTGTCGTCCGCCTCGAAGTCCAGGCGCTTGAGCTCATCGTAGGTCTGCCGCGCGGACTCGATGTCGAACACCAGGCGCTGCGGCACGAGCTTTTCACCGTCCGTGTTGCGCAGCTCCGGCACGCGCGGATGCAGCAATTGATCGGTGAGATCCAGATACCGCTCGCGCAGCTCGACGTCGTACTCGCGCAGCCGCTCGCGCGGCGTGGCGCGCGAGCCTTGCTCCATCTTCTGCCGCAACGCGATCACGCCGATCTTGTGCAGCGGCGGAATCACCACCGGCCCGCAGGCCTCGAGGAGAGTCACGCCCTGCGCAACCGCGACTTGGCCGAACAGCAAGTCGCCGGTTTGAAAGAATTGCGAGGCCGAGCGCTCGCGCACGTCGTGCTCCTCGTCGGTGAAGACGTTGCGTAAGCGCAGCCTCTGCTCCGGCACCGCGTCGAGCACTTCGAAGAAACTCAAAGGGGAGTCCAGGCAGGATTGCACATACTCGCGCAGCAGCGGATCGAGCGTGCGCGCCTTGCGCTCCAAGAACGCGCGCGCCGGCGGCACCTGGTGCAGGCTTGTGTCCGCCACCGCGTTCTGCTCCGGGTCCGGCGCCCATTGAAAAAACAGCCAAGGCATGAACACGGTCATGTGCGGTGAAGCCGGATCGAAAGGCTTCTCATCCCAGAGCGTGAACTCGTCCCAAGCTTGCCCGATCGCACCTGGGCCGTAGACGTCTTTGACGAAGCGCAGCATCGTCGTGGCGAAGGCGGCCTCATCCTTCAGCCGGCGCAGGCGGCGCCACACCAGCTCGGCCGCATCGCCGTCGGCAGCGGATCGTGCTGCAGCCAGGCAGCAGTGCTTGTACTTCTTGCCGCTGCCGCAGGGGCAGGGATCGTTGCGGCCGGGGTTCATCGAATGGATTCCGGAATCTTCATTCTGGGTGGGATCAGTGTTGGCGTCCCTCGCCAACTTGGTTGAGCCAGGGTTCCCGCGTCAGAAACGCTTCAGGTTGCGTGACTTCGATGTTCCGCCGAGAACACGCCCAATCCAAAATGACAGCCGAAACCCAGGGCCAGCGGCCCTCGCACGGGTGCTTCGAACCGCAGCTCGATCATGCGCCCCAGCGTGTCCGGCTGGCTGAGCCCGCGCTTGTTGCGAAAGCGGTGGTAATGCACGGGCCGCAGGCGCCAACCGCCGAATGCGACGTCGGGCAATTCGCGAAAATCCACGAGCTCCGGCAGATTCTCCCCGCGCGCTCGCCATTCCTTGCGGAGTTGTGCGAGCAGGGCTTCGTGCAGTGCCTCCGGTGAGCGCGTCGCGGGCTTTTTGAGATACCAGGGGTGCAGCCAGGGGGTGAGGCTGTGCCAGACGGCGGATTCGCCGACGAGCGGTGTCAGCTTCTCGAACAGTTCCGCTGGGCCGCAGCCCTCCAGCATCAGACGCAGCGGTTTGTCCTCGCCATGTTGCAGGGTTTGCAAGGCCGTGAGAACGCGAACCGCCTCCGGCGTAAGGCCTGCGGGCGCGTGCACGAGCATGTGGGCCACCTCGCCGCGTTCGTTCGGCTCGGGCAGCCAGAAGGCGTGGCCGTGGCGGTTGTCCTCGCCGAGTTCGTGACCCGAGAGTTCAGCAGGAATGCGGTCCGGCCCGAGGAGTTTCCGTGCTCGCCCCATCGCGGCTTGGCGCAGCGCTTCGCCGATACGCACCGCGTCCTCGATCCGCGGCAGCGGCTTGCCGTAAAGCGTGAAGCGGGCGGTGGTGATGGTGTGCGCAGTCTTGCGCGCGACCTGTCGCGGTACCGCCCGGGTGGCCACCGTCTTCAGCGCATGCAGCGGCCGGCGGTAACTGACCCAGCGAGCGGCAGGCGGAAGGTTCCAGCCGGCTTTCTGGATACCCGACGTATCGAGGCTGAGCGCATCAAGCCAATCCTCGGGAAGGGTTGCGGTCACGGTCTTGGGCGGCTTCTTGCGAGCGCTGAGCTGCTCCGCACGAAACTTGCTGTATTGCTGCGGCGACAGCGGCTTGAGCAACCGCACGATTTCTCCAACTTCTCCGGTTTCGGTGTCCACGTCCTGTTCCGCGGGAACGCAGTTGCAGCCATCTGCCCACCTGACACGCTCGGCATGGACCCACGACTCGGCTCGGCCGAAGTAGCCGAGCACGTCGAGCAGCGCGTCGAGCAAATCTTGCTCATCATTTGAAAGTTCCAGCTCCGGCCAGGCGATGACGACGGGATCATCAGGACGCAAACGTACGAAGGCGTCGAAGATCATGGTGCGCTTGTCGCCCTTGGTGGGCATGTAATGCCGCGTGTGCGCGTAAATCACGTCCTCGGGCAGGCGGAAGCTTGGCGCCGGCGCCTCGGCGATGCGTGCCAGCAGGGATTTGAGCCGTTCCCGCGGATAACGATCCGAATCGAGCTTGCGATGCCAGGTGGCGATCAGCGCGCGCACCAACCGCCAGGGATCTGGCGGCCAGGCGACATCCGCTTCGTTGACGTGCCGGCCCCATGGCGTAGCGTGATAGCGGCCGGCAGGGAAAGTGAGAGCTACCGCGAGCATGACGCTCAGCCCTTGTCATCATTGTCTTGAGTATCAGACTTGGCTGCGGAGCTTCCTTTACCCTTCGCCTTACCAGAGCCGTCCCAGGTCACAGTCGTGATCCGCGCTTTGGGATCTTCCGGCCAGTCCTTTTCCTTCGCGACACGCGCGATGAGCCCAGGCAGTGCGCTTTCGAGCGTACCTCGGTTTGGCACCGCAAATTCTGGCGGACGTGTGACAGTAAGCGATTCGCACTCAAGGTCGCAGGCGGTGCGCAGTCGCAGCCCTTCATCGAGGAAGGCGCGAATCTTGAAGAGCGCCAAAACGATGAGAAGCTCGGTCACTGCATCACCCAAGCGGTACCCGCGGATCTGCGCGAGATCGAGGTTGAAGTAGGCGGTGATTCTGGGCGCGCTGAACTCGGAGCGCGAGAACGGAACGTTTCCAAAGCCGCGAGCCGTGTCTCCCGAGGGATTAACGTGATCGTTTTTGACACCGCCGCTTTGCGCTTCTCGCACGTCTTCGGCTTCGATGAACGCCGACAGCGCGCGCGGGAGCCGCAGCCGGCCGCCGGCGAGGTCCGACTTGGCGAGAAAGACGCCGTGCAGAAGCGCGTTGGTATCCAGTCCCAGCAGCACAGAGGCAAGCTTGCGGATATCCACCGGGCCCTCCTCCATGCCGGCAAGTTCCCGCTTGAGTAGATTCAGCACCGAGCCGTCCTTGCCCTCGAGGATGTACGGCGAGTTGGTGCGATGGGCTTCGAGCACCGTGTTGGTGAGTGGTTGTCCGCCTTTGTCGAGCACTTTGATCACAGGCAGCCCTTGCAGCGGTGTCACCCAATCATCCGCCACCTTGTCCCAACAGACAGTTTCCAAGCGATTCGCCATGCTCTGCGCGGACTCGACGAGCAACATGCGCGTTCCGTCTGGGCCGTCGTAGGTCGCAGCCCCGAGGTTGGGGAACCCGGTGGGCTGAAAGCGCGTGCCCTGGAGAGGCTTCAGGCGCGCCTCGATGAGCAGGCGCGGGACGCTTTTGAGTGCGGAAAAGTCGAGCGACATGGGCATCCTCCTTCAAGCGGTGTATTCGAGAGATTCCTCGGGGGTTTCGGACTCGGGGGTGAGATCGAGCCAGCGCAGCAGGCGGCCCGTCTCGGCGAAGGTCAGCGGAATCGTCAGCGTGGCAAGCAGCCGCGGGCCATCGAGGCCTGCCGCGCGCGGCGGCTTGCGCCCGGGCAGCTTCACACCCAGCGCGCGCAGGCGTTGCCAGGCGATCTGCAAAGCGCTGTCGATGTCGCCGCTGGCCAGCCGTGCGGGGATCTCCGCGGGCAGGCGCAGGCTGCGGTCCGGTTGCAGCCACTCGCGCCCATCGATCTTGATCGCACGGAGCAGGGATTCCGGGGTGAAAAATGGCTTCAACAGCGCAAACGCAGGCAGCGGTGAAACGACCTCTGCGGCCTGCGGCTGCGTAACTTGCTCCAGCTTTACACACGCGAGGCCTGCGAGCAGTTCACCGATGCGCCGGTCGTCGGTTTCACCGTCGAGAAAGCGCTGCACGTCGGCAAGTGTGGCGCCCTTGCGGCTGCGCAGCAGCTCACCCTCGGCGTTCAGGCGCACCGCTTCGAGGTGACGGCGATGCAATACCGCTGCCAGATTGCGCGTGAGTGGTCCTGAGCCCCAGCAAGCGAGGTAGCTGTCTTTGTCCCAGGACTGGGCATCCCAAGTCATCGGCGCGAGGTGTGGACGCAGGCTCAGATATCGCTCTTTGCCGTTTCCTTCCACGGGTAAAGAAAGACCCGCAAGTGCGAGCGAAATGCGAAATTCGGGGCTACCGTCATTGGCCGCGCGCACCCACTCCGATGACAGCGTAGGCACCGGGACGCGGATCGCCTCACGTGTCTTGGGGCTCACTGCGCACAGAGCTTCGATCCGACCAAGCTGCCGCAGCACCTCCAGCACCACCGTGCGTCCGGGGTTTTGCGTAAGCGCGAACAACGCGGCATCCAGGCGCGCTGCGGCGGCGCGCAAGGCATTGGGGGCTTTGTCGTCTCGAGCGTAGCGCTGCACCGATGTCAGCCATTCGCGCCGATCGAGTTCGTCGATGAGATCGGCTTCGGGATTTCGCCGGACAGCGATACGTGAAAGGGGAGTCGCCAAGAACGCCTTGCCCGAGCGCATCACGAAGGCGTATCGCTGAAAGGCTGTAATGCCGCGATCCACTCCGAGCCGTGAGACGGCGCGTGCGAAATCCAGTCCATCACGCGCAGGGCGCGTGCCGAGCACTGCCCGGCCCTCATTCAATAAGGCGAGAACCTCTGCGATGCCAAAAGGTGAAGACCAGAGGGGCATCCAGATCTCGCCACGGGCGTCGGCATCATCCGCCAAGCTCGCGGCACTTGCGGTGGTCAGACGGCTGCGCACAGTAAACGGTGCCGAGAGCATTGCGGCACTGTTTGATTCCAGCCTTCGTACTGCGGATGCTGCAAAAAGCACGGCGCCTTCCAGCATCAGAACAAAATCCCAGGGATTGATGCGCGCATCACCCTCGAAGCCCGAAGTGGCGTTCGGACCGCCGGCACTGCCGGGCGAGAACTGGCCGATGGATCGCTCGACGAGTGTCGCGGAGGGCGTAGCAAACAGGGCGGTGCTGAGCAGCTCCTTCGCGTTCGGTAGTGCATCACCCGTATCGGTGTTGAACACTTCAACCAACCGCTGCATGAAGTTGTTGGTGAAGTCCAGCCGTCCGTCGTTGCCTCCGGTGCCGAGCAGTGGCGGATAAGCGGGACTCTCGTTGGTCAGAATGACACTGGCATCCAGCCAGCGCAGAAGCTGCTCCGGTGCGCGATTGCGCATTGCAGCTAGAAATGCCGCTTTTCGTTCTTCCTTGGGGCTTTCAGTCAGCTTGAACTCTTCGAGCGATTTGCGCGCGCAGTCGATGGCGGAGCGATATGACTCGAAGCGTTGTGCCTTGCTTGTTCCGATCGCACGGATGCCATCCTGATTATCCTTGGAGAAAAAGCCACTGCCGCCATTCCAGGGCGCAACGATGGGCGTCGGCTGATAACGTTGCAGGAAAAACTCCAGCAGCTCGTTCTCCTTCAACCAAGTACGCAGTACGAACTGATCATCGCGCCAAAAGCCCATGACGTCTGGATCGCCCGCCTGTTCGGCGACCAGGCGCAGGATTGCGAGTGCCTTGAGGTAGGACGCCAGCGGCGTCGGCGTGCAGCCAGGTAGCACGATTTCGTTGCGACCGCGGCCACTGAAATGACTCGGTTGCGGTTCGCGCGCCTCCTGGCTCGGCGCCCGGCTTGCCGCCTGGCACGTGCGCTCGGCGTGGGCGGTCAGCCGGTCTAGCGCCTGCAGCCGCTCGCGCAGGGAGAGCGCGCGCCAGCGCTTCAACTGTTCGCGGCGGCTGCCGTCGAACGTGGTCTTGGACCAATCGATAGGCTCTTGCTCGCTCATGGCTTGCCCTCGTCTTCGAGGATCCAGCGCAGATGCTGGACATCGTCCAGGTCTCGGGGTCTTCCGGCCGCTTCCTTCATGCGGATCAGGGTCGGGATGGCGACGAACCGTGCGGGGAGGCCGGGGGCGATCTCCCCGGCCAGCGCGTTTTCGTATTCCTGGTGGAAGTCGAATGGTTCGTGGACGAACACATCCACGGAGGTTTCGCGGTGGCGATCGCTGAGGAAATTGAGCACCTGCATGCCCTTGTCCTCGATCCAGTGCTGACGCTGTGCGGCGTCGGAGAACTGGGCAGCGGTGACGGGAACCACGGGCCGATAACCGATGCGGGCGAGGGCATCGAAAGCCGAGATGATATTGCTCGCATCGAGCGCAATGACGAGATCGATGTCGGCGGTAAAGCGCAGGTAGCCATGGGCGTTCACCGCAAGCCCACCGGCGACGAGGTAGCGCACGGCCGCGTCGTTGAGCGCCTTGGCCACAGCCTCGAAGGCATCGAGTTTCATACCTGCTCCTTGCGCGAGGCTCGCCAGTCGGCGACACGCACGAGCGCTTCGAGGTAGGCGAGGCGGAACGGGCCGAGTGTCGTGAGCAAACGACGGGTGCGGGTGGTCCACGAGGGGCCTTGTACCCCTTCGCCAAGCTGCATCAGATCGAGCGCGATCGTAGTCTCGGGGAGCCGCTCGCTATCAGCAAAGGTAAAGGCTGGCAGGCGATCGCCAGCCCACACCCCGCGCGCGAACAGGCGATTGTCGGGCGGCTCGCTTTCGTCGGGCAGCGCGCGCAGGCTCATGCGCACCTTGCCGTGATGCGCGGCGACCAAATAGGCGATGAGATCGGTGTGGTCGTCGCTCTTGTGATTCTGGCGATGCAGCCAGGCGAGCATGGAGGCGAGTTCGTGGCGGAAGTGCTTGCGTTCGATTTCACGTCCATCAACGGTGACGCGATACTTCGCGCGTGGCGGTTTGCGGTCCGGCTTACGCCCGGCCTTGGCCCAGAAACCGGGTCCGAGGTCTTGATTGGTGCCTTGGCGATGCGCGTCGCGCAGCATGGTGTCGAAGGCTTCGTGGGTTTTGCCGAGATCGTGCCAGCGGTCGGCGGTGACGACGGCATCTCGCTCGGCCCCGGCAAGGCCAAGTGCGATGCACAGCCGTTCGGCCTCACTTTGCGCATCCGCCAGATGCTGCGGCAGGGGCACGGCCTTGACGAGCAAGCTGCGGGGGTCACCGTCGTAGGCTTCGGGTTCCTGCTCGACCACCGTTTCACTGAGCAACGGTTCGACACAGACTTTTTCGCCTGCGGCGAAGCCCAGATCATTGCGATAGCCACCCGCACCGGCCGCGATCATCAAGACCAGGCCCGGGCGGAGCCGATCGTTCTTGGCGTGTCGCTGCCAGCGCCGTGCGAGCGGATCCCAGCGCCAGACCTGACCAGGTTCGAGCCGATCGAGCAGTGCCGGCACAGCCGACCTGCCAAGACTGGCCCGGCACAGCTCGTCGCGGCTCGGCGCAGGCTGCAAGGGGTTGTTCGGGTCATCGCCGAAATCGCGCCAGAAGATCAGCACGTCAGCGTCGTCTGCATCGCGCACGTAGGGCGCGATGTCCACGTCGAAGCCGGACAGGTCCGGGTCGGTGTTGAAGAAGTCGAGGAAATCCTTCTTGCGCAGAACCGGGTGCAGAGGCGCGGCTTCGTCGGTCGGCGGCAAATCCGCGGGGCTGGCGCTGGTCAGGTTCTCGATTTTTCTTCGCGCCGCGGTCAACGCGTCGGTATCGTAGGGTTGTGCCGCCTCTTTGTCGTCGGCGAGGTCGATCCAGTAAATGTCCGCGCCGCCGCTGTCGTTGTATTCACCGTAGCGATTGCAGCGACCGAAACGCTGCACCAGCGAAGACCAGGGCGCGAGTTCCGTGAACAGCACGCAACTGGATAGATCCACTCCGGCTTCGATGGCTTGGGTGGCGATGAGGATGCGGCCCTCTGGGGGTGGCTCTTCCTGAAGCCGTGCCTCGATGGCGCGGCGGTCGGGTCCACGGAAACGGGAGTGGATCAGCAGCGGTTGCGGGCGGGATGCAGGCTCGATCGCCAAGTCGCTTTGTTTACCCCGCTTGGCGGGTTTGGGGTTGAGCGATTCGTAGAGCGCCTGCGCACGTTCGACGGTGTTGAGGATGACCAGGGTTGTCGTGCCAGGACGATGCGCCTTCGATACCGCCCTCGCCAGCGACTCGATGTAGCTTCGGACGTCCGCCTTGGTGGTACCGGTGAACCGAGCTTCAGCTTGTTGCAAATGTTTGACGGCCTCACGCCGTGCGCGCACCGCGGGGTGCTGGGATTCCTGCTCGGTAAGGGTCAGGGTGTTGAGGCCATCGGCTGCATGGTCCACAGTCGTGAGCCAAGCGCGGTTGAGCGTGGCGGAGATCCAGAGGCTGCGGCTCTGTTTGGCGGACGCAAGCGATTTGCGGAAGGCTTCGAGCTGCGCGCTGGTCGGAAGCCCCGGCCCCATGAGCTGCACTTCGTCGAAAATCCAGAAGGCATCGTTATGCAGCCACGCGAAGTGCACCGGCCATTGATAGCGGCTCATGCCGTAGCCGCGCATCAATGCGCGCGACAGTAACATGTCCTGCGTGCCGATCAGGATCATGTCTTCTTCCGGGTACTCGGCCCAGGTGGCTTGGGCGACATCCTCCGAGCCCCCCATCAGCAGATGCACCGAGACCTTGCCGTCGCCGGGCTTGCCGAGGATCCCGAGATTTTTGAGCCAGTCTTGAACATTGCGATAAGTCTGCTCGACGAGCACCCGCATCGGCAGGCAGTAGATCAAGCGTCGCGGCGTCGCCGCGTCGATCTCGGCCTCGCGCCCGTTGCTGCGCCAGCCGCGCTTCCACAGCCAGGCGAGAGCGACGGCGGCGGTCTTGCCCATGCCGGTCGGCACTTCGAGCAAGTCGGGCCAGGGCTTTTCCGCCAGCCGTCGTTGGTAATCGAAGGGCCGGAAATTCTGATCGCCGGCACGGCCAAAGGCGGCGCGGAAGAAGTCGTCATAGGCGTTGGGCAGGTTCATGGTCGAGCTGGCGTTCAGGCGAGAAGCTCCACACTCACCCGCACCCGCTTCCACGGGTCGGCGTCGAGTGCGAGGGCCTGGATGTGGGCGGCGAGCCGCTCGCCGCGGTCGAGCATCTGGGCGACGGCGGTGTTTTCCGCGCGTGGCAGGTAGCCGATGCGCTGGCCTTGGAAGTGCACGGCCACGGCGCGCGGGTCGTAGGGGTTGGTGGGTTCGCGTACCAGTTGGAGCGGATCGCCGGGCTGCATCAGCGCCCATAGGCGTTCGCCGGCGTGGTACTGAAAGCCGGCCAGCGGCGATTGTTGGAGCAGGACGCGGCGTGAGGGAGCGGCCTGGCTCGGTGCACTGGCCACGGCCGCGGGCACAGCGAAGATGAGCGAGAGCAAGCGTCTGCGGTTCATGGCGTACCTCGGTATGGGTTCGGACTTACGCTAACCCCCCACAGGCTCACCAGATGAGCCTGTGTCCGTCGGGACGGGCGGCGGACGGCGCGCGGTCGCGGCATGGGCGTCGAGCGCCGCGCGCAGGCGTTGCAGGACGGCTTCGCGCAGCTCGGCCGGTTCCAGCACCTGCACGTCGGGGCCGTGGCGCATCAGGTCCATCACCAGTTCCTCGCTGCGGTGATAGGGCAGGCGGCGTATCAGCGAGCCGTCTTGGTGGCTTTGGTCTTGTTGCTGCGGATGCCAGGTTTCGGCGGCCACCCAGCGCGCGGCGCGTGGTGAGAAGCTCAGCACCGCGGTGGCGGTGGGCTCGCCGGCGTAGATGCCGTAGCTGGTGGCGAGGGTGCGGTCGAGCCGGTCTTCGGCGATGTCCAGCGCGGTCTCGTCCAGCGCTTCGGCGGCAATGATGCGGTCCAGCGCGAAGGTGCGCAGGTCGCAACGGGCGTGGCACCAGCCGTCCAGGTACCAGTTGTCGCGGTACAGAGTGAGTCGCTGCGGGGAGACGGTGCGTGTGCTGAGCTGGTCGTCGTGGCGCGCGTGGTATTGGATGCGCAGCCGGCGGCGTTGCGCGAGCGCGCCGGCGACGATGGGGAAGCAGTCCCCAGCGGGCCGTGCGGCCATGCGCAGCAGGCGCAAGCGCGCACGCCATTGGGGTACGCCGACGCCGCGTTGCTGGGCGAGCGCTTCCAGGCGGCTGCGGAATGGGCCGAGGATTTCGGCGAGCATGCCCAGGGGCTGGCGCCCCAGGATCTCGTCGAGCAAGAGCAGCGCCGCCAGTTCTTCGGCAGAGAACCACATACCGGGCAGTTCGAAGCGGCTGCCGGTTTCGTAACGGTAGCCGCCCAGTTCGCGGTCGTGGATCAGCGGGGCGCCGAGGGCGTCGCGCAGGAAGGCGAGGCTGCGGTTGAGGGTAGCGCGGGAGCAGCGGAGCTGCTGGCGCAGGTCTTGGGCCGTCAGCACCGTGCGCCGCCCCGTGAACAGGCGGTGCAATTGCCAGATGCGCTCGAACGGATCCACGCTCCCTCCCCGGCCTGGAACCAGGACGGATGATGCACGCGGGCGGTGGCGACGACAAATCTGGCCGCCGGCCGGTGCGATCTCCTGCAAGTGGACGGGGCGCGGCGGACCGCGCTGGCCGTAGAGTGCGCCGGCGTGTAGCGGGCCGTATCCTCGTACACGCGGCCCGATTCGACGATATGGAGGCATCACGATGGCGAAAACGGCACTCAAGCCCGGTGGCCGTTTCAAGAGCGCGGTCAGCGACGCCCAGGTCATGGTGGTCAAGGCGCCGCCCGGCGAACACGAGCTGCGCTGCGGCGGCAGCGACATGATCCCGGCCCATGCCCAAGGGGGCGGCAGCCTGCCCGCGGACGATACCGGTGAAGTGCTGATCGGCAAGCG
Source organism: Sinimarinibacterium thermocellulolyticum (assembly GCF_040327995.1). NCBI lineage: Bacteria > Pseudomonadati > Pseudomonadota > Gammaproteobacteria > Nevskiales > Nevskiaceae > Sinimarinibacterium > Sinimarinibacterium thermocellulolyticum. The sequence goes on from NZ_JBEPIJ010000002.1 coordinate 123,511, forward strand.
CTACGTCAACGAGGACGAGTCGCTGGAGCTGTTGTGCACCAAGGGCGGCAAGGGCACGCTGGTGTTCAACGGCACGCCGCTGACGATCAAGCAGGCCAAGCAGTTGCCGTCGTCGGATTGAGCCGACTCCCCTTCTGTGCTCGCAAGAGCAGGGCGGGCAGCGCGGCGAGAGCGCAGCGAGTGACACCATGAACATCTCCACCATCCTGGACATGGCCGCCGAGGCGCACGGCGAGCGCATCGGCGTCGTCCACGGCGACATGCGTATGGACTACGCCGCCGTGCGCGAACGCGCACAGGCGGCCGCACGGGCGATCGAGGCCAGCGGCGCCCGTTACTTGGCGATGCTCGATGTCAGCAGCCCGGCGGTGCCCATCGCGATCTTCGGCGCGGCCTATGCCGGCGTGCCCTACGTGCCGCTCAACTATCGCCTGACCAAGCCCGAGATCAACGAGCTGCTCGCGCGCGTCGCGCCGGCCTACGTGGTGGTCGGCGAGGCTTACCGGGGTTCGATCGAGCCGCGCGATGATCTGCGGCTCGTCTCGCGCGCCGAGTTTCTCGCGTTGCCGCCGGCCGCTGACGCGCCGCTGCAGCCGGACGAGGATCCACGTGCGATCGCGGTGCAGCTCTTCACCAGCGGCACGACCGGCAAGCCCAAGGCCGCGATCCTGCGCCACGAGAACCTGATGTCCTACATCATGGGCACGGTCGAGTTCGCCAGCGCCGATGCGACCGATGCGATCGTGGTGACGGTGCCGCCGTATCACATCGCCGGCATCTCGGCGGTGCTGTCGAGCACCTGGGCGTGCCGGCGCATCGTCCTGCTCGAAAATTTCGAGCCTCGTGCCTGGCTCGATGCGATGCGCAGCGAATCCGTCAGCAACGCGTTTCTGGTGCCGACGATGCTGCAGCGCGTGGTCGAGTATCTCGACGCGCTCGGCGAGTCGCCCAAGCTGCCGGCGCTGCGCGCGCTCGCCTACGGCGGCGGCAAGATGCCGCTGTCGACGATCACGCGGGCGATGGCGCTGTTCCCGGACGTCGACTTCACCAACGCCTACGGCCTGACCGAGACCAGTTCCACGATCGCCGTGCTCGGCCCCGAGGATCATCGCGCCGCCGCCGTCAGTGATGATCCGAAGATCCGCCGCCGGCTCGGCTCGGTGGGCAAGCCGGCCGCAGTCGAGATCCAGATCCGCGACGAAAGCGGCAAGGTCCTCGGCGCCGAAGAAGCCGGCCTGGTGTTCGTGCGCGGGCCCCAAGTGTCGGGCGAGTACGAATCGCTCGGCAGCCAGCTCGATGCCGACGGCTGGTTCTGCACGCGCGATCGCGGCTATCTCGACGCCGATGGCTATCTGTATCTCGACGGCCGTGCCGACGATGTCATCGTTCGCGGTGGCGAGAACATCTCGCCCGGCGAGATCGAGGACGTGCTGCTGACCCATCCCGCGGTCGCCGACTGCGCCTGCGTGGCGATCCCCGACGAGCAGTGGGGCGAGGCGGTCGCCGCCGCCGTCGTGCTCAAGCCGGATGCCAGGGTCGAGCCTGCCGAGCTGCAGGATCTGGTGAAGGCCCGGCTGCGCTCCTCGCGTGTGCCGCAGACCATCGTGTTCAAGGACAGCCTGCCGTACAACGAGACCGGCAAGGTGTTGCGTCGCGTGATCCGACAGGAGTTCGCCCAGTGTTCACGGTAGACCGCACGCTGGACATCGATGCGCCGGCCGATGTGGTCTGGCAGGTGCTCACCGACTTTGCGCACTACGGCGAGTGGAATCCCTTTGTACCCGAGGCGCGCTGCGAGCTGCGCCCGGGCGGGGCGATCGAGATGCAGGTGAAGCTGCGGGACAAGCCACAATTCCAGCGCGAGTGGGTTCACAGCGTCGGGCCGGGCCAGACCTTCAGCTACCGCATGAAGCCGGTGCCGCTGGGCGCGCTGCGCAGCGAACGCGTGCAGATGCTCCAAGCGCTGGGGCCGAACCGCACGCGCTATATCTCGCACTTCGAGCTCGCCGGCTGGCTGCAGCCGCTGGTCAGCGCGATCTTCGGCGAGGCCATGCGCCAAGGCTTCGAGGCGATGGCGCTGGGCTTGAAGCGCCAGGCCGAGGCCAAGGCGCGCCGCTGAAGCGGCGGCGAATCTGCTGTACTTGCGGCATGGTCGCGCCGCAGGCCGAGGTCGAGCACACCGCGAGCCGTTACGCGGCGGCGTTGCTGCGCGCGCTGGGGCGCGCGGACGTCGCAGCGGCCGTCGCGCCGCGGCATCCGGCCGTGGCCGCGGCGCGCTGCGGCCTTTTGGCGCTGACCGGACCGAGCGAGGCGCCGCCGCGGCTCTGCCCGGCGCCGCTCGCCGCCTGCGCGGACGGCGCGCTGGCGGCGCTGGCCGCGCTCGCGCCGCCGCGGGCCTTGGATGATCTTTGCGGCGCCGCGCTGCTGACCGAACGTGCCGCGATCTTCGGTCATGCGCGGCGCGGCCGCGTCTCGCCCGGCGGCAGCGCGCGTCTGCTCGACACGCGCGACGGCGCCGTCGCGCTCAATCTTCCGCGCGACGACGACTGGACGCTACTGCCGGCGCTGCTCGAACGGGAGATCGCGCTCGACTGGCCGGCGCTGGCGGCCGCGGTACGCGACACCACGATGCACGAGTTGGTCGAGCGCGGCCGCGAGCTCGGGCTGGCGATCGCGCCCGTCGTGCCGGCGCCGCTGCGCCGAGCGCTCCTCGCCGTCCCGGCGAGGAACGAGCCAGCGGACGAAGTGCGCAGGCAGCGACGCCAGGATTCGCATCCGCGCGTGCTCGACCTTTCGTCGCTGTGGGCCGGCCCGCTGTGCAGCCATCTGCTGCAGCGCTGCGGCGCCGACGTGGTCAAGCTCGAAAGCACGCGCCGGCCGGACGGCGCGCGCAACGGTCCCGCAACGTTCTTCGATCTGCTGAACGCCGGCAAGCGCAGCGTCGCGCTCGACTTTGCCAGCGACGACGGCCGCGCGCGTCTGCGTGAGCTCATATCGAGGGCCGACATCGTCATCGAGGCCTCGCGGCCGCGTGCGCTGCGCCAGCTCGGCATCGACGCCGAGGCGATCGTCGCAAAGCGGCCGCACCTGACCTGGATCAGCCTCACCGGCTACGGCCGCGGCGCGCCGCAGGAACAGTGGATCGCCTACGGTGACGACGCCGGCGTGGCTGGAGGGCTCGCGTATCTGATGCGCCAGGTGCACGGTGCGCCGATGTTCGTCGGCGATGCGATCGCCGATCCGCTCGCCGGCCTGCACGCGGCGCTCGCCGCCTGGGCCGGCTGGTGCGCGGGCGGCGGTGGTCTGGTGTCGATCGCGCTGGTCGATGTCGTGCGCCAGATCGTCGGCTTCGAGGCGCCGGCGGATGCCGCCGGCTGGCGCCAGCGGGCGCGCGACTGGGCCGATGCGCTCGGGTCTGATGACATCCGCGCGCCGCAGGCACGCCGCGCAGCGGCGCGCGCGCCAGCGCTGGGCGCCGACAATGCGCGCGTGTTCGCGGACTGGGGCATCGCATGCTGATCCGCGCCGCCGAGATCGACGGTCGCCGGCTCGACGTGCGCATCGCCGGTGCACGCATCGCCGAGATCGGCGAGGCGCTGATCGCCACCGCCGGTGCGCAGGTGATCGACGCCGATGGCGCCGCGCTGCTGCCGGGCCTGCACGATCACCACATCCATCTGCGTGCACTCGCCGCGGCGCGCGCCTCGGTCGACTGCGGTCCGCCCAAGGTGCGCGATGCGGCAGGGCTGGCGGAGGCGCTGCGCGCCGCCGATGCGCGCCTCGAAGCCGGCGCCTGGCTGCGCGGCATCGGCTATCACGAGTCGGTGATGGGCGAGCTCGATCGCGCCGCGCTCGACGCGCTGCTGCCGCAGCGGCCGCTGCGCATCCAGCACCGCAGCGGCCGGCTGTGGGTGTTCAACAGCGCGGCGATCGAGCGGCTCGCGCCGGATGCCGCGGCGCCGCTGGATCGGCGCCGCGGGCATCTGCTCGATTCCGACGACTGGCTGCGCGCACGCCTGCGCACGCAGCCGCCGTCGCTGCGCGCGATCAGCCTTGAGCTCGCCGCCCATGGCGTCACCGGCGTCACCGACACCACCCATCACAACGGCCCCGCGGCGCTCGCCGACTTTGCCGCGGCGCGCGCGCGCGGTGAGCTGTTGCAGCGGGTGCGCGTGATGGGCGATGCGCGACTGGACGATGAAACCGATCGCGCCGGCGCGGAGCGTGGCGAGCACAAGTTCCATCTGCACGAGCACGCGCTGCCGGCGCTCGATGCGTTGATCGACGCGATCCGCCGCAGCCACGATCACGGCCGCGGCTGTGCCTTTCATTGCGTGACGCGCACCGAGCTGGTGTTCGCGCTGGCGGCGCTGCGGGCGGCCGGGGTCTGGCGCGACCGCATCGAGCATGCCGCGGTCGCGCCGCCGGAGCTGGTCGAGGACATCGCCGCGCTGGGGCTCACCGTCGTCACCCAGCCGGGCTTCATCGCCGCGCGCGGCGACGATTATCTGCGCGAGGTCGAGCGCGAGGACCAGCCGTGGCTCTACCGCCTGCGCGGCTTCGTCGATGCCGGCGTGCCGCTGGCGCTGTCCACCGATGCGCCGTACACCGATGCCGATCCCTGGGCCGCGATCGCCGCCGCGGCCACGCGGCGCACCACCAGCGGCGCGGTGCTCGGCGCCGGCGAGGCTTTATCGCCGGCAGAGGCGCTCGCGCGTTTTCTGACGCCGGCCGCGCAGCCTGGGGGCAACGCGCGCCGTCTGCGCCCCGGGGTCTGCGCCGACCTGTGTCTGCTCGACCGCGGACTAGCCGAGGCGCTGCGCGATCCGGCCGCGGTGCGCGTGCGCGCCTGTGTCATCGACGGCGCGCTGGTGTACCGCGCGGGCGGCGGCACGTCGCCGCAAGCAAAGCAAGCCCAATAGCGCCAGCAGCGCCCCGGCGCCGAAGGCGCCGCCGAAACGGCCGCGATCGGGCTCGCCGCCGGGCGCACCGCCGCCATCGCCGCCGTCATCGGCCTTGCACGCAAAGGCGCTGAAGTCCTCGACCACACCGACCAGGTCGGTGCTCGAGCGCGACGGCGCGATCGCGTTCAAGCCCATGCCGCGCTTGGCGAAGCCGCCCGAGCAGGCGGCGTAGTCGTCGTAGTCGCTGGCGAGCACCACCGCGAGCACGGCGTCGCGGCCCTCGGTGTAGGTCGCGTCCGCCGGCGTCATCTTGAAGCCGCCGATGATGTAGTCCTTCATGCGGCGCTGCGCCTCGTCGAAGGGGTGGCGGGCGAGCAGCGCGGCGTAGCACTCCCACATGGCGTTGGCCCAGATCTCGCCGGCGTTGTGCACGGCGGAGTTGCTCGTGCCGGGGCCGCCGTCGGGGGTCGGCTCGCCGTCGGCGATGTGGCGGAAGGTGAACGCGTTCTTGGCGAAGTCGGTCGAGTAGGGCACGCGCCGGATGCCGCTAAAGAAATTGTTGCTCACGTACCACGCCAGACCGTAGGCGCCCTGGTAGGCGTCGTTGCCAGGGACCAGGCGGTCGTCCGCGCGTACCGAGAACATCAGGCTGTCGATGTCGCCCCAGCCCTCGCTCATCGCGCTCGACTGCTGGTTGCTCGAATCGGTCAGGCGATGGTGGACGTAGTGGAAGAACTCGTGCGCGATGATCTGGTTGTCGAGCGTGCCGTCGAGATCGATCGAGGGCTCGCGCTGCAGGTGCATGGTCACCGTCGCACCGGCGGCGAGCTGTGCCTTGAGCGCCTCGCCGTCGGCCTTGCGGATCATCACCGCCGGGATCTGGTAGATCGGGTCGGTGGGGCTGGCACCGGCGTTGATGGGGATGTCGCCGTTGCCCATCGAGATCGGATCACCGTCGGCGTTGTTGACCACGATCAGCGCCTGCGCGCCGGAGAGCAGCGCATGCTGGGCCTTGGTGGTGAAGTTGCAGTTGCCACGGTCGATCAGCGCGATGTTGCCGGCCAGCGCCGGGTCCGGCAGCGCCGGCACCGCCGGCGGCGGCAGCGGCAGGCCCGGGTCGGGCACTGCCTCGCCGCAGCCGTCGCTCGCGGCCACGCCCTCGGACTCGCTCGCCAGCACCAGCGTGCCGTCGATGCTGTACTCGGTCGGACCGAATGCGGCGGCGGCGAACTTGAGCGGCTCGCCCTGCACCGGGCCGGTCTGGCGCACCTCGCCGACGGTGATGCCGTCGAACAGGTATTGCTGCATCACCGGCGAGCTGCCGTCGGCCGGCGTCGCCATGTTGGCGTTGTTGCGCCCCGAGCCGTCCTGGCCTTGCGCCAGGATCGGATCGCCGTCGACGCCGCCGCGGCCGTAGTTGTCGCGCTGCGCGTTGCCGGCGGCCTCGTCGAAGCCGTGGTTGTACCACCAGTCGTGCAGCCAGTTGTTCATGAAGAACAGGTTCACCACCGCCGCCGCCTGGGCGTTGGCGGTCGCGGGGTCCTCGTCGGCCTCGAGCGGGTAGTCGAAGCTGCGGTCGCCGGTCGTGGTCGCGCGCAGTTCGAGCTCCGGCACGCAGGAGTTCACCGGCGGCGGCACCGCGAGGCCCACCGACGGCAGGTCGATGTTGTCGAGGCAGGCATCGACGTTGTTGCCGGTCGTGGTCGTGGCGTCGTCGGCGAGCCAGGGATCGCCGGTGACGATGCCCGCATGCTCCAGCGTGACGAGCTGCGTGGGTGCGCCGGTGCGCGTGATCGGATCGTTCGGCGCGCTGCCGGGGAACGGCGCATAGGCGTTGCCAAGCGGCGCGTCGTAGGGCTGGTACGGCGGCGTGGCATCGGCGAAGACGCGGTAGGTGAAGGCGGCGTCCGACTTCAAGTTCTTGCGATGCAGGATGCGCAGGTCGTTGGCGGAGACCACCAGCGCGTAGGCGCTCAGGTCGTGATTGGCCTTGGCGCGCGCGAACAACTCGACGTGGTAGGCCGGGATCAAGCCGCCGCGCTGCGGATACCACACGCGGCGCACGCGCGGTGCGCGCTCGAAGGCGTGGCTGCCAGCGAGCGCCGGCATCGAGAACAGGGTCCAGTCGCCGCGCACTTCGGTTGGCCGCAGCAGTGCCGCATCGACGGCGCCGCCGAGGCTGGCCCAGGCCGCGGCGATGGCCTGCGGCGCGCTGTGGGCGAAGCTCAGCGTGGAAACGAGCGCCGGGTCGTAATCCGTCGCGAAGTAGCCGGAGACGGCGATCGGCTTGTAGCGGCGATCGAGCAGCACGTTGAGCGAGCGGTAGAAGACCTCGATGCCGCCGACGCGCTGGCGCAGGCGCACCACGGCCGGACCGTTGCCGTTGAACTGCGCGTCGCTGACCTGCGCCTCGTCGATCATCGCGGCGGTTAGGCGCAGGTGCTTGGCCTCGCTGCGCAGGTGCGCACGCGCATGCGCGATCAAAAGCTCGCGTTCGGTCAGCGCGCCGACGGCGGCGACCGGCGCATCCTGCTTCGCCCACAGGAAGGTCGGTTTGCCCAGGCTGCGGTCGTAGAGCGCGGCCTGGTGGCGGCCGTGCAGATCGACCACCGGATAAGCGACGCCGGCGTTGGCGAGGCTGAACACGTCGAAGTTGGCCAGCCCCGGCAGCTCCTGGTCCTTGAGTCCCCCGAAGCCCGAGGCCAGGGTGGAATGCGCCAGCGCCTTGCTCGGTGCCGGCACACAGGAAGCGGGTGCCAACGCCGTCAGCGTCAGGCGGCCGCGGTAAGGCGTCGGCTGCGAGGCGATGAACGGACAGGCGACGATGCTGTAGACCCCGGCCTCGGGATTGTTGACGCCGACGTTCTCCTCGGGGCTGCCGCCGTCGCTGTAGCCGACCATCTCGCCGTCGCGGTAGACCGCGAGCACCAGGTCGGGGTCGGTGAACAGGCCGGCCGGATCCGGTGTGCCTTCGTCCCATTCGATGTGGAACTCGGCGGTGACGGTCAGCCCGTCGTAAACGCCCTCAGGCACCGTCAGCTGGATGACGTGCGTGTCGTCGACGCCGCCATCGAGGCAGGGGACCGGCGCATCGACCACGCCGCCGGTGGTGCCGATGCCGGAGACGCCGGGCAGCGCCGTGCCGGTCCATTCGGCGACGACGGACTCGCCGGGCGCGCTCGGGACGCTGACATCCTGGGAGGCCGGATCGGCCGCTTGCGCGAGGCCACCCAGCAGACTCGCCGCGACCAGCGCGGCGCGGCGGACGAGGGGATGAGGCATGGTGCACGAACCTCTTGGGCGATGCGGCGTCCGTGCCGGGACGGGGGATGCCCGGTCTTGGCGGGTCGGCCGTCATCCTACGCCAGGTCCGCCTCGGCGGACGAGTGGGTAATCCTCCACGGCCCGCCGCCACGCGATCGTTTAGATCAGCGCTCGCCCGGCGATCCACGGATGCAGGAAGATCAAGAGCGCGCTGATCAAAAGTCCGGCGATGGCGCTGAGCACGGTCTTGCCGGCGCCGACCGGCGCCGGCTTGACCCAGGCGCCGTCACGGCGGTTGATGAAGATCACTTCGAGCACCGCCCAGGCGAGCAGGCCGCCGAACAGGATGATCGAGCGCGTCTCGCCGTTGGCCAGCAGATGGGCGACGGCCCACAGCTTCACGCCGGTGAGCTGCGGGTGCCGGATGATGCGCTTGATGTCGGTGGGCGCCCGCGCGCTGATGAACAGGATCACCGCGATCGGCACCAGCAGCATGGTCGCGTGGCGCATGCCCGGCGGCGGCAGCCACAGACTGGTCGGCGGCATCGCGCGCCAGCCGAACACGATCAACAGCAGCGCCGCGACCAGCGCCAGCGAGAACAGGCCCTTGTACGGATTCAAGCCGATGCGCTCGATCAGCGCGCGGCGGGCAGCGGGCGCGAGCGCGACGGACAGATGGATCGCGGCCCACAGAAAGACGCCGAGCGTCAGCAGCATGTCGGTCTCCGCTTGCGTTGGGTGCTGGCGATGACGCCCAGCATAGCGGCATGCGCGTGCGAGCGGAACGAGCGGAACATGCGCCGATCAGCGGGTCTTGCGCACGCTGACCACGGGGCGTGGATGCGCGGGGCGTCGCTCGTCCGCCGTCGATAGCCGCTCGCCGCGCAAGACTCGCTCGTAGAGGGCGAGATAGCCGCGCGCCATGTCCTCCACGCGCGACACGCGCTCGCGGCAGCGCCGCGCCCATTGCCGGCGTTGCTGCGGCGAGAACGCGAGCGCTTCGCGCACCGCCTCGCGCGCCGCGGCATAGCTGTCGACCAGCCAGCCGGTCTCGCCGTGCTGCACGAACTCCGGCAGGGCGCCGTTGGGCGTGCACAGCACCGGCGTGCCGCTCGCCATGGCTTCGAGCACCACGAGGCCCGCCGGCTCGTGCCAGTTGACGGCGTGGAACAGCACCGGTGCGCGTGCCAGAAGATCGAGCTTGATCGCGCCGTCGACGTAACCGAGCCGCTGCACCAGACGCTGCGTCTTGATCGGATGCCGGCACCAGTGGCCCCAGACGCCGGGGCGCAGCCAGGGCGAGTATTTGCCGCTCATCTTCAGCGGCAGGTCGAGATCGAGCGCCAGATCCATCGCCGTGCGCGCGTTCTTGTGCGGCCATTCCATGCGCGCGAGGAACAGCAGATAGCGGTCTTTTTCCTCGGAGTAGCGGTAATCATCGGCGGGCACGCCGTTGCGCACGAAGCAGCGGCGGCCATGCAGACGCGCGTGCGACTCGCTGACGAACACGGTGTTGGTCAGCAGGCGCGCGTCCGGCCCGCGATTGCCGTGCTCGGTGATCAGGTACGGGACCGCGATCGCCTCCGGGTCGGGCGGCATGCGGTGCAGATGGACGACGTCACAGTCCCGCGGGATCACCTGCGCCAACGGTGTGTCGCGATCGCATGGGATCAGCTTGGCGCCCGGCACGGCGTGCTCGATGCCGCTCGCCGCGTTGGCGATCAGGCTCACGCGCAGACCCTGGGCGATCTGCGCACGGATCAGCCAGTACACCACGCGTTCGGTGCCGCCATAGCCCACCGGCGGGATCGGGTAGGCGGTCGGACAGTAGTGGACGATGTGCATGGCGGTTTTCGATCAGCCCCGCAGCCAGGGCGGCCGGCGCACCGCCGGCGGGGCGTCGAGTACGGCCTGCAGCCGTTCGAGCACCGCCTCGACCGTGATCAGTTCGAGCGCCGCCGGGTCGCGCACGCGGCGGCCCCAGCGCACCTGCTGCGCCGAGGCGCCGAGGTAACGCCGGACCGCTTCGTCGTAGACGCTGACGCACCAGCGCGCATCCAGCGGGCCGGTGCGGCCGGGATTGGAGGTCGCGTACAGGCCGATGGCCGGCGTGCCGACGGCGCTGGCCATGTGCACCGGGCCGGAGTCGGGGGCCAGCACGCACAAGGCGCGCTCGATCAGGGCCAGGAGCTGCTTGAGGCTGGTCTGGCCGATCAGGTTGACGAGGTCGACGCCGGCCTGCGCACTGATGCGTTCACCGTAGTCGCGCTCCAGTTCACTGCGACCGCCGGTGAGGATGGTGCGCACGCCGTGACGGATGCGCGCCTCGCGCACGACCGCGGCATAGCGCTCGGCGGGCCAGTTGCGGAAGTTGCGGACGCGCTGGCTGCTACAGGGGCTGAGGATCATCACCGGCGCATCGCCGCCGATCTGCGCCGCGGCGAAGGCACGATCGGCAGCGGACAGCGGGATGTCCCAGCGCCGTGGTCCGCGCGGCACGCCCAGGGCATCGCCGAAGGACAGGAAACCCTCGGCGACGTGGGCGTTGGCCATCGGCGCGATGCGGTGCGTCGTGAACAGCCACTGGCCGTCGCGCGCGCGCGCGCGGTCGAAACCGAGCTTGACCGGCGCGCGCACCCGCAGGGCCAGGGCATTGGCGCGCCACGACGCCTGCAGGTGGATCAAAAGATCGAAGCGGCGCCGCGCCAGAATCGCGCGCGGCGGCCGGCCTTCGAGCAGGCCGGTCTTCTTGTCATAGCGCAGGAACTCGATTCCCTCGATGTCACCCACTAAACTGGCCTCGGTCGTGCCGATCAGCCAGGTGATGGCGGTCTTTGGCCAGGCGGACTGGAGGTTGCGCAACAGGGGCACCGCGTTGCAGACGTCCCCGATCGCCGACAGCCGCAGCACGCAGATCGACGCGGGCGGGGAAGGCAACACAGCATGCAGGTCGGTTCCTGGCGGCACGCCAACGAGTTTATCGTATACGACGCGACGCTCATCGCCGCGCCCTCGCCGCAGCTGTTCGACCTTAACTGGTGGCAGGCGCGCGGCGCGGTCGAAGCGAGCTTCGCCGGTCGTGCCAAGGCGCACGTCGTGCGTCACGGCGAGTCGCGCTGGGTGCTGCGCCGCTACCTGCGCGGCGGTTTGGTGGCGCGTCTGTCCGCGCAGAGTTACGTCTGGACTGGTCTTGCGGCGACGCGGCCGTGGCGCGAATGGCATCTGCTCGCCGCCTTGCGCGAGCGCGGCTTGCCGGTGCCGCGACCGGTGGCCGCGCACGTGCGCCGCACGCTCTGGCAATACCAGGGACATCTGCTGTCCGAGCTGATCGCCGACGCCGAGCCCTTCGCCGAGCTGCTGCAGGCCAAACGCCTGCAGCTTGCGGACTGGTACGCCGCCGGCGCGGTGCTGCGACGCTTCCACGAGGCGCGCGTGCACCATCCGGATCTGAACCTGCGCAACATCTTGCGCGGCGCCGACGGCCGCATCCACTTGCTCGATTTCGACAAGGGCCGGCTCGACGCCCCGTCGCGTCTGCTGCGCAGCGAACTGCCGCGCCTGCGGCGCTCGGTCGACAAGCTCGCGGGCGACCCGGCGCAGCGCGAGGCCGTCGAACGCGGCTGGGACGCCCTGCTCGCCGGCTATCGCGGCCGATAGGCGGACGGCCAGTGCGCACGCTCTATCTGCTCCTGCTGACCCTGGCGACGCCGTTCGTGCTGCTCTTGCTTCGGCGACGCGGACGCGATCGCGCCGAGGCGGGCCGCTGGCGCGAGCGGCTCGGATGGGCGATGCCGGTCGCTGGCGGCCTCGAGGTCTGGGTGCACGCCGCCTCGTTCGGCGAGGTGCAGGCGGCAACGCCGCTGATCGAAGCCCTGCTCGAACGTCATGGCGATGGCCGCATCGGCGTGACGACGATGACCGCGACCGGCTCCGATCTCGTGCGCCAGCGCTTCGGACCGCGCGTGGTCCACGCCTACCTGCCGATCGATCTGCCGGCGTGCGTGCGGTGGCGACTGGCGCGCTGGCGGCCGCGCCGCGTCGTGGTCCTGGAGTCGGAGCTGTGGCCGACGCTGTACCGCGAGCTGGCGCGGCGAAGGATCCCGCTGCTGCTCGCCAATGCGCGCATGTCGCCGCGCTCGCAGCGTCGCTACCGCCTGCTCGGCGCGCTGGTACGCGAGACAGTGGCATCGGCGAGCGCGATCGCCGCGCAGTCGGCGCACGATGCCGCGGCCTACCGCGCGCTCGGTGCCGGCCGCGTGGAAATCACCGGCAATCTAAAGTTCGATTGCGTACCCCCGCCCGCGCAACTGGCCGCAGGGCGCGCGCTGCGCGACGCGCTCGGCGCCGAGCGCCCGGTTTGGGTCGCGGCGAGCACGCACGAGGGCGAGGAGCAGGCCGCGCTCGAGGCGCACCGGCGCCTGCTCGAGGCCCATGCCGATGCGGTGCTGATCCTGGTGCCGCGCCACCCGCAGCGCTTCGACGCCGTGGTGCGCCTGATCGAGCGCAGCGGCTGCACTTATGTCCGTCGCAGCGCCGAGCCCATGGCTCATGGCTCACCGCCCACGCCCCAGGTGCTTCTGGGCGACAGCATGGGCGAGATGTTCTGCTATCTCGCCGCCAGTGATCTCGCCTTCGTCGGCGGCAGCCTGGTGCCGGTGGGGGGACACAACGTGCTGGAGCCGGCGGCGCTGGGGCTGCCGGTGCTGTTCGGCCCGCACATGCACAAGCAGCGGCCGGCGCGCGCGCTGCTGCTCGAGGCCGGGGCGGCGCGCGAAGTCGCTGATGCGACCGAGCTCGCCGATGCCGTGGCCTCCTTGCTGCACGACCGCGAGCGCGCCCGGCAGATGGGCCTGCAGGCACGCGCGGCGCTGCAGAGCCATCAAGGCGCGACCATGCGCGTGCTCGCGATGCTGCAGACCCTGCCGGCGTGCCCCTGAGCTGGATCGCGGCGTGTGTGGCGGCCGCTCCTTGGGTCAGCGGTCCTCGCTCAAGGTCCTGAGCGCGGCGTACTTGTGGAAGGCGTACTGACCCAGGATCACCGCCATCAAGAACCCGCGCCAGCCGTCCAGCAGCCCTAGGCGCAGCACGTACTGTTGGATGAAATCCGTGAAGAACCGCAAGCAGGCATAGGCCAGGCTGGCACGCTCACCCTGCGCGTGCTTGTGCTGCGCCAGCAGCATGGCGTACTGCAGGTGCTTTTCCTGGGCGTGGGCGTAGGAGCGCCAGCTGTGGTGATCCAGCGGTGCGGTCAGCGTGCGCACGCGCCGCTCGGGTAGCAGCAGCTGTTCGTGCACCGGGCGCGTGCTGTAGCGCGCACCCTCGCGCCGGAACAGCTTGCCCTGTGGCGCGGTGTAGCGGCCGAAACGCAAGGGACGCCCGAAGAAATAAGTCCGCCACGGCATCTTGATCAGCGTCGCATCGAGCTCGGGTTCGGAGAGCACAGCGTCGATCTCGTCACGCAGTGCCGGCGTCACGCGCTCGTCGGCGTCGATCGACAGCACCCATTCGCCGTCCACGAGCCCGAGCGCGCGGTTGCGCTGCGCGCTGAAGCCCGGCCAGTCGGTCTGGTACACCGTGGCGCCGCGTCGGCGCGCGATCTCGACCGTGCCGTCGGTGCTGCCCGAATCGAGAACGACGACCTGGTCGGCCCATCCACAGATGGAGGCCAGGCAGTCGTCGATGCGATCGGCCTCGTTCTTGACGATCAGGAATACCGAGAGACGGCGACGGGCGCTCATGGGATCGGAGAAGCGGGCCGAAAGGGTCGAGCCGTTATTGAAGCGGCAGCGCACGCCAAGGGCAATGCCGCGCCAGGTCTGGCGCCGTCGCGGCCATGGCAAGCGGCGCGGCCCGCGGGATCGCCGAAGCGGTCGCCTCGGGCGCGGTGTTCCCACATGGCGGCACCGCACGGGGCTTGCCCGCCGGCGGCTGCGCCGGTACAACGTCGGCGCCGCCCGCACCGACCACGCTGCCTCCCATGCTGATTTCCGGCCTGAGCTTCATCCGCAACGGCATTGCCCTTGGCTACCCCTTCGTCGAGGCGATCCGGTCGATCCTGCCGCTCGTGGACGAGATGGTCGTCGTCGTCGGCGAGTCGCACGACGGTTCGCGCGAGGCGGTCGAGGCCATCGGTGATCCGAAGATCCGCATCATCGATTCGGTCTGGCCCCCGGTCACGCCCAAGGCGAGCGTGCTCGCGCAGCAGACCAACCTGGGCCTTTTGAGCTGCCGCGGCGACTGGATCGTCTACGTGCAGGGCAACGAGCTGTTCCACGAGCGTGACCTGCCGCGGCTGCGCGCGCTGATGACCGAGCACCTCGACAACCCCAAGGTCGAAGGCTTGCTGATCGAGCGCCTGGTGTTCTACGGCGACTATCGCCACTTCATCCGCACCTATCCGGACCGCTTCAAATACGTCGTGCGCGCCTTCAAGCCGTGGAACGGCGTCTACGCGATCACCAGCGCGATGACCTTCTCGGTGTTCGAGAATTACGGCGAGCGCGGTCGCGCGTTGCGCTGCATCGACAGCGGCGTGGACATGTTCCGTTACGGCAAGCTACTGACCCCCGAGGCAATGACCTGGAAGCTGCGCAACGCGCCGCACAAGCTGCGCGGCGACGACGCCCGCTTTGATGCGCAGTCCTATTACCAGTGGATTGCTCGCGACTGCATCCGCCCTTACCGCGGCGATCATCCGGCGGTCATGCAGGAGCGGATCGCGCGGCATCCGATCACTCTCGATTACGACGACCCACGCTGGCGCACCCATCTCACCGGCAAGGAGCGCCGGCGCCTCCTCGAATCCGCGTTCTACCGGCGCTTCGGCCTGCCCAGGTGGCGGCCCGGTCGCTACACGCTGGTGGGCGACTTCGTGCGCAAGGATCGCAGCGCGGAAGTCTGAAAGACCGCGCCAGCGGACAGCGGCGCCGCGCGCGCCCGGCCGTGACTGGAGCGGATCGGCGGTTCGGCGAATTCTCGTCCGACTGGGTGAGGATTTTCGAGAATCGATTCTCGAAACTATGGCGGACGTCCCAGATGTGGGTCCGATGCCGACAACAGCCGTCAAAGTCCGAGCGCCAACGCCGCCGCCCCGCGTGGGCCGGCCGCCGCGCGTGCAGGCGCCGGACATCATCGCCGCGGCGATCGAGATCGGTCTGGACAAGGTTACGCTCAAGCAGGTCGCAGACAAGCTCGGGGTCGGCATCGCCACGCTCTACCGGCATGTGCGCAATCGTGACGAGCTGGTGCGCCTGGCCGCGTTCCGCGTCGCCCTGAGCAGCCGGCTGCCGCGCCGTGATGCCGGCGCCACCGGGCACTGGGCGGCGATCGCGATCGGTTACGCCGAGACCTTGTTCGAGTCCTTCGCGCGCGAGCCGCAGCTCGTCTACGAGCTGATGAAGGGGCGCCTCGGGCCGGATGTCGAGATCGACTTTCTGGAGCAGTTTCTCGCCGCGCTCGAACCGCATGGCTTCACGCCGCCGCAGGGCGTGCAGTTGCACCACGCCGTGGCCATGCTGGCGATCGGCGCGGCCGTGGGCGCGACCTCGGTGAGCGCCGCGCGCGCCGCCGGTATGCCCCAGGACGTCGCCATGCGCCGCGCGCTCGCCGAGCGCGATCGCCATGCCCTGCCGCGGGTGCGCAGCGCCAGCGGCGTCTACGTCAACCCCGATCCGTCGCACTGGCTGCACGCGCTGCGCGATCTTCTGCGCGGCATCGCGCTGTCGCGCGGCGAGCCGCCGCCGGATTTCGGCGACTGAAGCGCCAGCGCGCAAAACCGAGGAGAGCCCCATGAACGACACCGCCAAGAGCCACACCCCGCATGCAGGCCGCATCGAGATCGACGCGCGGGTGTTCAATCCGTACTCGAAGGACTACATCCGCAATCCCGATCCGGTCTGGCAGACCCTGATCCGCGATTATCCGATCGCCTGGCACAAGGATCTGCAGATGTGGATCGTCAGCTCGCACGAGCTGGTCGATCGCATGCTCAAGGACAACCGCTTCTCGCCGTACTTCGGCCACTGGGAGCATGCGCCGCCGCCCAAGCCCGAGGATCAGAAGAACGATTTCGACAAGGCCTACGAGGTCGGCTTCTTCGCCGTCTCGCCCAAGGACCATCTGCGCCTGCGCAAGTTGACGATGCCGGCATTCTCCAAGCCGGTGATGGGCAAGATCGAGGCCAAGATCCGCGACTTGATCGTCCAATGCTTCGACGACATCGGGGATGCCGAGGAGTTCGACGTCTACCAGGCGCTGGCTTCGAAGATCCCGGTGCGCGCGATCGCGCGCATGGTCGGCGTGCCGACCGACAAGGAGGACTTCTTCCACGAGTTCGCGGTCAACGTCATCAAGGCCACGCGCATCAACCTCGGCCCCAAGGAGCGCGAGGCCGCGGTGCAGGCGACGCTGCCGGGTTTTGCATACTTTCGCGAGTTGCTCGCCGAACGCCGCGCGCGCGCCGGAGGGCCGGGCGACGACTTCTTCGGCAGCCTGATCAGCGCCAGCGACAACGGCTCGCAGCTCAGCGACCACGAGATCCTGTCGGTGATCTTCGCGCTGATCACGGCCGGTTCCGACACCGCGACCGATCTGCACACCTTCCTGCTGCTGGCGCTGCTCAGCCACCCCGATCAGCTCGCGCTGCTGCGGCAGAAGCCGGAGCTGATGGAGAACGCGATCATCGAATGTCTGCGCTGGGGCTCGTTCGGCAAGATGCCGTTCTTCCGCTTTGCCACCGAGGACGTCGAGTTCGCCGGCCAGTTGATCAAGAAGGGCCAGGGCATCGGTATCAACATCATGGCCGCCTGGCACGATCCGGCGAAATGGCCGGAGCCGACCAGGCTCGACATCACGCGCCGTCTCGACGGCAACATCGTTTTTGGCGCCGGCGCGCACTTTTGCATCGGCACCTATCTGGTGCGCGTGCAGGGCAGCCTGATGCTGACCGAGTTCATGAAGCGTTTCCCCGACGCCACGCTCGCCGACGGCGACGGCCGCATCGATTACGAGTGGACCCACCACAACGCGCGGCGCATCAACCGCCTGGTGGTGAAGACCAATCTTTCCGCGGCGCGCAAGGCAGCATGAGGCGCGACAACAGCCGTTCGCATCGACTGGCGCGCGCAGCGCGCGTATCGAGATGCCCGTGCCGGCGTCGCATGACCCCGATACACCGCGTCCGCGATGCGCACGCGGCGCTCGGGCCGACCGGATGGGGAGTGGGCCATTGAGCAAATACATCTGCGTGATCTGCGGTTACGTCTACGATCCGGCACTGGGCATTCCCGACGCCGGCATCGCCCCCGGTACCGCGTTCGAGGATCTGCCGGAGGACTGGATCTGTCCCGAATGCGGCTCGCCCAAGTCGGCCTTCGAGGTCTACGAGTCATGAGCGCCGCGGGCTTGGCCGTCTTTCACCTGAACGGACTAAGACGGTCGCAGGGGGGTGGTGCAGTATCGCAGTCTGCGCGCCACGCGCGGCCGGTTTCGCGTCCGTGTTGCCGCAACCACAGCAAGCCTTAAGGAGGGCGAGCCAGAATGGGTACCATCGACATCAAGCCACTCCTGGAATCGCAGTCACTGGAGCGCTGCCCCTTCCCGATTCCGGTCGGCTGGTTCTTCATCGACTATGCCGACACGCTCAAGCCGGGCGAGATGCGCAACGTCTTCGTCTTCGATCAGGAATGGGTGCTGTTCCGCACCGAATCCGGCAAGCCGGGCATGACCGATCCGTACTGTCCTCACCTGGGTGCGCACATCGGTCACGGCGGCAAGGTCTGTGGCGAGCACATCCGCTGCCCGTTCCATCACTGGGAATACGACACCCAGGGCTGGTGCAAGCACATCCCCTACGCCAAGCTCATGCCGCCGATCGCCAAGAAGCAGCCGATCCTGCGCGCGCTGCCGATGGTCGAGAAGTACGGCATGCTCTGGGCGTGGTATCACCCCGCTTGCGAGCCGCCGAGTTTCGAGCTGCCGTACATCCCGGAGCTGGAGGACGAAAAGGGGTATGCCGGCAACCGGCGCGGCTCCTGGACCGCCGACACCTGCATCCAGGAGATCGCCGAGAACGGCCCCGACGTGGCTCACCTGAAGTTCCTGCACGGCGCGCCGATGATTCCGCCGGTGCGGACGACCTACGAAGGCCCGATCATGAAGCTCGACATCGGCCAGGGTTACATCCAGGGCACCTCGTATGGCCCGGGCTTGAACGTCATGCGCTTCAACCAGCACGGCATCACCGCGACGATGATCTCCTACTCGGTGCCGATCACGCGCGAGAAGACGCAGATGAACATGTCGTTCCGGCACGTCGACTACCCCGAGGGCTCGCCCGAGCTGGCCGCGTCGAAGAAGGTCATCGACCACATGATCGGCGCTGCCGAAGGCGAGGAGAGCGCCGGCTTCGAGAGCGTCGACTTCATCGTCTGGAACCACAAGAAGTACCGGCCCAATCCGCTTTTGTGCGACGGCGACGGTCCGGTGCTGCAGTTCCGCAAGTGGTTCAGGCAGTTCTATCCCGGCTACGAGGACTCGACCAAGATCTGATCCGCGGCTCACGCGGCTGGTAGCGGCTGCGCACGGCGCAGCCGCTTTTTTTGAGGGACGGCAAATGGCAGTGGTACGCGTCATCGGTCGTGACGGCGGCACACAGAATCTGAACGTCGCCGGCGGCGGCCAGCTCATGGATGCGCTGCGCGACGCCAACACCGGCGTGCAGGGCACTTGCGGCGGCATGATGTCCTGCGGTACCTGCCATGTGTATGTCGATCCGGCATGGGCGGATCGGCTGCCGCCCAAGAGCGAGGACGAGGCGGCGATGCTCGAGGCGATCGGCGAGCTGGTCGAACTCAGGCCGACCTCACGCCTGTCATGCCAGATCGCCGTCGACGATGGCATCGACGGCCTGTGCGTCGAGATCGCCCCGTCGTTCTGAAGCGGCGCGATGGCAAGCGCGATGGGTGAGGGTGGATACTCAGTTCGGACGATGCACCGATCGTCGCCGCGCTTAGCATTGCCGACATCGTAAGGAGGAGAATCCACATGAAACTCGAATCCGTCGCTTTGGCGTGTCTTCTGGTTCTACCGCTGTCGCTCGCGGCGAAGGTGTCGCCCGAGAAGGCGGCCGAGCTGGACGGTCCAGAGCTCACCTGCATGGGCGCCGAGCGTGCCGGCAGTGCCTCCGGCGTCGCCGAGTACACCGGCAAGTGGGTTGGCAAGTGGCCGGGCGTGACCAAGGACTACGGCTACGAGCCGGGGCCTTATGCGGACGAAAAACCGCTGTTCACGATCACGGCGCAGAACATGGCGCAGTACGAGGACAAGCTGACCGAAGGCCAGAAGGCGCTGCTCAAGCTGTATCCGGACTCGTACCGGATGAACGTCTACCCGAGCCATCGCGACTTCGGCTTCCAGGACTGGGTCTGTGACACGGTGAAGAAGAACGCCGTCGAGGCCGAAGTCATCGACGACGGCCTGGGCATCACCGGCACCAGCGGCGCGATCCCGTTCCCGTTCCCACAGAGCGGCATAGAGGCGGTGTGGAATATCATCAATCCCCACCGGGCCTGGACCGAGAAGGCGGTCTGCGACATCGCCGATGTCTACGCCAACGGCAGCATCGCCTGGGGGCGTAACAAGTTCATGACGCTCAATCCCGGCAACGACCCGAAGAAGCGCGGTTCGTACACCGACAAGATCAACGCCTACTTCTACACCGGCTACCTGCTGCCGGAGCGCGACAAGGGTTTCGTCGCGGTCGGCTACCAGCCAAACAACTTCAAGAACGACGCCACCCAGTCCTGGCAGTACCAGCCGGGTCTGCGCCGCGTGCGCCAGGCGCCGGAGGTCTGCTGCGACTACCCGGTGCCGCCGGCCGGCCTACGCACCGTGGACGACGACTACGTCTTCAACGGCTCGCCGGAGCGCTACACCTGGAAGCTGGTGGTCAAAAAGGAGATGTACGTCCCTTACCACAATTTCAAGATCAACGATCCGGCGCTCAAGTACAGCGAGCTGATCAAGCCGAACACGATCAACCCGGACTACGTGCGCTACGAACTGCACCGCGTATGGATCGTCGAGGGTTACCTCAAGGACGGCATGCGTCACATCTATACCAAGCGCCGCCTGTACGCCGACGAGGACACCTGGATCGCGCTGTGGGCCGACAACTACGACGCGCGTGGTCAGCTCTGGCGCGTGGCCTTCGCCAACTACTTCTATTCGCAGGAATCGGCGACTTTCCACCGCGGCGCGTCGATCTACCACGACCTCACCGCCAAGGCCTATGAGGCCGGCTATCTGGTCAACGAACGGGGTGAGGACTGGTGGCGCATCAACATCCCGCTCACGCCGGCGGATTTCAGCCCGCAGGCGGCGGCCCGGGGTTTGCAGTGACACGCCGGCACTAGCCGTTTGCGTTGTCCGGAAAAAGCGGATGCGCGCCCCATGTCTTGGCCGATTCCCGGAAACGGGAAACCAGGAACTGGAAACTGATCCATGAAAGCTGCGTTCATCACCGGAGCGAACGTCGGTCAGGCGAATCTGCTCGCCAAGGCGCTGGTTGGGCGCGGCTGGCGCGTGTTCGCCGGTGTGTTGCCGAGCGCACCGACCGATCTGCAGACCGGCGGCAATCTCACCGTCGTCGACCAGGACGTGTCCGACGATGACTCGGTCAAGCGCAGCGCCGAGATCGTCACCGCGGCGCTCGACGGCAAGGGCCTGGATCTGCTGATGAACGTCGCCGGCGTCGCCAACATCGCCACCGGCGTGCTCGAAGGCGTGCCCCTGCCGGCAGTGCAAAAGCTGTTCAACATCAATTTGTACGGACAACTGCGGGTGATCCAGGCCTTTTTGCCGCTGATCCGCAAGAATGCGCCGGGCTCGCGCATCGCCAACTACAGCTCGGGGGCGATCATCGCCAATCCGATCGGCGCCGGTGCCTACAACATGACCAAGCATGCGATCCACGGCATGACCCTGACGCTGCGTCACGAGCTGGCGCCGTTCGGCATCCAAGTGACGTCGATCGTGCCCGGCGGGGTGCTCACCGGCATGTCGGCGAACTCGCACGCCAACACCAAGAAGAGCTGGTACGAGCAGCCCGAGGCGATCCGCCGGGTCTACGAACCGCACCTGGGTCACGTGATGATGCAGGTGTTGCCCGACATGCTGGAGAAAACCGGCAGCACGCCGGAACAGGCGCTCGAAGGCACGCTCAAGATCCTCGACAAGAAGAAGTGGGCGCCGATGGAACTGCTCGGCAAGGACGTCAAGCCCATGGGCGTGATGCGCCGGCTGCTGTCGGACCGCCAGCTCGAATTCGTGATGCGCAAGACCTTCAAGATTCCCGCGCACCCGGGATGACACACAGGCGGCTGCAGGTTGCGGAGCCCAGGCTGCAGAAAAGCTGCTGTGCACGCAATCCGCAACCGCAGTTCGGGAGCTTCAGATGAACGCCGTGCTCAAGGAATCGAACCCCTACGCCGATCTGTTCGATCGTCAGCTCGAAAAGTCGCGCGAACTGGCGCTGACCACGGCGGCGCAGCGCACCGACAAGATCCGGCGTCTGCTCAAGGCCATCCTCGACGCGCGACCGGCGATCCTCGAGGCGGCATATAAGGAGCTTCGGCTCGCACCGACCGACGTCGACGCCCAGCTTCTGATGATCAAGACCGAGGCCGAGTTCATCGTGCGCCATCTCGAACGATGGATGGCGCCGCAGCCGGTCCAGGGTTCGCTGATGACGCTGGGCAAGGTGAGCTACGTCCGCTACGAGCCCAAGGGCACGGTGTTGCACATTTCGACCTGGAATGCGCCGATCGCCGAGGCCTTCGTGCCGGGCTTCGGCGCGATCGCCGCCGGCTGCACCTTCACGCTCAAGCCGTCTGAGCTCGCGCCGCACTCGGCCGAGGTGCTCGCCGACATCGTCGCCAAAGTCTTTGGCGAGGACGAGTTCGCGGTCGTACAGGGCGCGGCCGAGGCGGCGAGCGCGCTACTCGCCTTGCCGTTCAACCACATCTTCTACATCGGCGGCCACGCGGTCGGCCGCATCGTGCTGCGCGCCGCGGCCGAGCACTTCGCGACGGTGACGCTGGAGATGGGCGGCAAGAACCCGGTGATCGTCGACCAGAGTGCCGATCTCGCCGAGGCCGGACGCAAAATCGCCTGGGGCCGCGTCGCCAACGCCGGCCAGGTCTGCCTCGCACCCGACTACGCGTTGGTGCACGAGTCCGTCGTCGACCGCTTCACCAGCGAGCTGGCGAACCACATGGCGGCGATGTACAACGCCGACGGCAAGGGCTTCCCGCATTCGCCCGAGCTGCCGCGCATCGTCAACCGCAAGCACTTCGATCGCATCAAGGCGTTGCTCGACGACGCGCTGGCCAAGGGCGCGAAGCTCGAGTTCGGCGGCGAGACCGACGCCGACGACCTGTTCATCTCGCCGACGATTCTGAGCAAGGTGACCGAGGACATGCGCATCATGCGCGAGGAGATCTTCGGGCCGGTCATCTGCATCGTGCCGTACGCGCGCCGTGAGGACGCGATCGCGACGATTCGTCGCCGGCCCAAGCCGCTGGGCTCGTACATCTTTGCCAAGGATCGCGAGGCGATCGACTGGTTTCTCGCGCGCACGACCTCGGGCAGCACCGTGGTCAACCACAATCTGATCCAGTCCGGCACCAACCCGCACTTGCCGTTCGGCGGCGTCAACGCCAGCGGCCAGGGGCGCCTGGGTGGCCGCTACAGTTTTCTCGAATGCTCGAACCCGCGAGCGGTGGTCGAGGACCGCTATCCGGCCGGCGATCCCAACATCATGTTTCCGCCGTACTCGGACAAGTACAAGAGAATGGTCGCGCAGATGTTGAGCAAAGAGATCAAGCTTCCCGATGCCATGATCAACGCGATCAACGGCATCATCCGCCTGAGCGCGATGTTCAAGAAGTAGGGCGGGGCAAGTCGCATCGCAACGAACCCGCCGCGCACGACTGCGCAAACGAAGAAGGCCGCTCGCGAGCGGCCTTCTTCGTCATGGTGACGGTCCCCTACTGCGTCTTGATCATCAGATCGAGCAGCTTGCGCTTGAAGTCGGTATAGGGCGGAAACAGCGTGCGCGCCATCATGAAGCGCGTGCGCACCACGGCGCGCTCGTGCGAGAACGCCTTGAAGCCGTAGATGCCATGCGCGCTGCCGATGCCGGAATTGTTGACGCCGCCGAACGGCAGGTTGCCGTGCGCGTACTGCACGACGCAGTGGTTGATACAGGTGCCGCCGGCACTGGTGCTCTTGAGCACCTTCTCGATCGTCGGCTCGTGGCGGCTCCAGATGTACAGGGCCAGCGGCTTGGGCGCGGCATTGATCGCGTCGATGACTTGATCCAGATCGCTATACGGGATGATCGGCAGCAGCGGCCCGAAAATCTCCTCGGACTGGATCTTGGCGTCGCTGGGGATGTTGTCGAGCAGCGTCGGCTGGATGAAGCATTCGTGCTCGACCGTCTCGCCGCCGCATAGCACGCGGGCGCCGCGCTGCTTGGCATCGGTCAGCAGCGCGTTGATGCGCTGGGTGTGGCGCTGGTTGACGACGCGCGCGAGGTAGGGCGACTTCATCTGTTCGGCCGCTGTCTTGCCGTAACAGGACTCGATGACCTCGATGCAGGCCTTCGCGAAAGCGTCTTTCTTCGAGGCGTGCACGTAGATATAGTCGGGTGCGATGCAGGTCTGGCCGTTGTTGGTGTACTTGCCCCACATCAGCGTGCGCGCGGCCAGTTCCAGATCGGCGGTTTCGTCGATGATGGTCGGCGATTTGCCGCCGAGTTCGAGAGTGACCGAGGTCAGGTGCTTGGCCGCGGCCGCCATCACCACCTTGCCGACCGCGGGCGAGCCGGTGAAGAAGATGTGATCGAAGGGCAGCGCGAGCAGCTCGGTGGAGACCGAGACGTCGCCCTCGAACAGCGCGACCTCGTCCTCGGCGTACAGCTCCTTGATCATTTTCGCCATCAGCGCCGACAGGTGCGGCGTCATCTCCGAGGGCTTGAGGATCGCCGTGTTGCCGGCCGCGATGCACGACACCAGCGGGCCGAAACACAGGTTCACGTTGTAGTTCCACGGCGAGATGATCAGGCAGCGGCCCTTGGGTTCGTATTGCACCCAGGACTTCAGGCCGATCGTCAGGCTGGTGGGCCACACGCCTTGCGGCTTCATCCATTTCTTGAGCGCGCGCATCGCGTGCTTGGCCTCGCTGATCACCGGCAGCACCTCGGCCAGATCGACCTCGGCCGGCGGCTTCTTGAAGTCCAGGTAGGCGGCCTCGTGGATCTGTTCGCGGTAGCGCATCATCGCGTCGCACAGGCGCTTGATCTTGGCGATGCGCTCCTGCGCGGTCGAGCGGCGCAGGCGGATCGCGGTTTCGCGCTGGCGCTCGAACACGCGCCGGATCTCGGCGGCGGTGGTGGACGTCGGGGCCGCGGCGCTGCCGGGCAGGTAGGAAACGACCGAGCTCATCTGTCTCTCCGGAATCGCGAGGCACGGGGCAGTGAGCCTCACGCGGCCTCATCATTGAACGGTTGGTCGAGTATAGGCCGGCACGACGATTGATGACACACCCGTCAGATTCATCTCGAACCGCCCGCGCAAAGCACTGATTGCGTTAAGGTCACGCCCTCGGAAGACGGCCGATGACGAGCCGGGAGGGGGAACGCGACATGAAGACGCTCAAGCCTTTGGACGCGGCGTGGCTGTATGTCGACACGGTCGACACGCCGATGCAGGTCGCCTGTATGGCGATCTTCTCGCTGCCCGAGGACGCGCCCGGCGACTTCATCCAGGGGCTGTTCGAGCATCTGCGCTCGGTGCCGCGCTTTGCGCGGCCGTTCAATCTCAAGCTCGCCTCGCCCAAGCTCAAGGCGGTGATGCCGGCCTGGGTCGAGGCCGAGCACATCGACCTGGACTACCACCTGCGCCACTCGGCGCTGCCGCGGCCCGGTGGCGAGCGCGAACTCGGCGTGCTGATCTCGCGCCTGCACTCGCACCCGATGGACTTCAACCGGCCGCTGTGGGAGGCGCATGTCATCGAAGGCCTCGAAGGCGGCCGTTTCGCCCTGTACATGAAGATGCACCACTCGCTGGTCGATGGTGTCGGCGGCATGCGCATGCTGCAGCGCATGCTCACACCCGATCCGCATGCGCGCAGCCAGCCTCCCCCTTGGGCGGTGGGCTGCGGCGCCGGCCGCGAGCGCGAACCGCAGAGCATCGACGCGCAGTTGCGCAAGTTCATGCAAGCCGCTCGCAACCAGCTCGGCAGTGCCCCGGCCGTCGCGCGTGCGCTCGGGCGCGTGGTGCGCAGCGCGGTGCAGCGGCGTGATCCGCAGGAAGCCCTGCCGTTCTCGGCGCCGCATTCGGTGCTCAATGCCAAGGTCTCGGCGCAGCGCCGCTTCGCGACCCAGCATTACGATCTGGACCGTGTGCGTGCGGTCGCGCGTGCGGCGGATGTCACCCTCAACGACGTGTTCCTCGGCCTTTGCGCCGGCGCGCTGCGGCGCTATCTGCTCGAGATCGGTGCCTTGCCGCGCAAGTCGCTCACCGCCGGCGTGCCGGTGTCGGTGCGCCCGGCCGACGACGAGAACGCCGGCAACGCCATCAGCTTCATCATCGCCAATCTCAACACCACGGTCGAAGACCCGCTGCAACGCCTGGCCCTGATCCATCAGTCCACACGGATCGCCAAGGATCAGTTGCAGGCGCTGCCCAAGGCCGGCATCGACAGCTACACGATGATCTTCATGGCACCGTTCATCCTGCAGCTGCTCGCCGGCCTCGGCGGGCGTGCGCGGCCGATGTTCAACGTCACCATCTCCAACGTGCCAGGGCCGCGCGAGCCCCTTTACTTCAACGGCGCGCGCATGGAGCAGATCTATCCGGTGTCGCTGCTCTCGCACGGTCAAGCCCTGAACATCACCTCGGTGAGCTACGCCGGGCAGTTCAACATCGGCATCACCGGCTGCCGTGACACCTTGCCGAGCATGCAGCGGCTCGCGGTGTACATGGGGGAGGCGTTGGAAGAGTTGGAGCGGGCGCTGGGCTCGACCGGGACGGCGCACACGACGACGGCCAAGCCGGCGGCGCGCAAGCGGGGGAAAAGGGCGGCCTGAGGGGCGGATACCACTGGCATCCGATCCTTCTAGATCGTGTGTTCAAGCCATCCCTGGCCGCCCGGCCTAGCGGTTCTCGATGCCGCCGGCATCAAGAATCTCTAGGCCCCCCACAGATGCTGGCCGTATTTCCAGTAGCCGAAGACGTTGTTCAGGCGCGCGTCGGAGTCGGCGGGCAGCGGCAGCACTTCGCCTTCGAGCAAAGGGGTGAGGAACGGCGCGAGCGCGGCGCCGCCGCCGCCGGTGAGCACGATGGCGTCGATGTCCCAGTCGTCGGCCCACAGGCGATTGACCTCCTGGGCGATGCGCGTCGCGAGTTGCTGGAAGGCGTGCTGGACGATGCCGGTGAGGTCGTAGCGCTTGCCCTTGATCTTGATCGTGCCCTTGGATACGCCGTCGTAGAGGCGGTACAGCTCGATGTTGACGCCGCTCTTTTCCTGCAGCGCATTGGCAATCGCGGTGTAGGCGACGGCGATGCCGGAGTCGGACGACTGGCTGCCGCGCTCGGAATAGCGGGTCTTCTCGCTGATGGTGTAGTCGGCAGTGCGAAAGCCCACGTCGATGATGCCGATCTTCTCGCTGATGAAGCGCTGACTCGCCGGCTTGCCGATGTCGCTGAGCATCAGGTTGAACATCGAACCGAAGGGCTGCGGAATCACGCGCACGCGCTCGATGTTGATGATTTTCTCCTCGCGTTCGCCCGTGCCGGTCTTGACCACGTGGATGCTGTGCCGCGCCTGCAGCAGATGGGTCAGTGCATCCTTGTATCTGCGGAAGAAGCTGATCGGCAGCCCCGTGACCAGACGCACCGGATCGCCGCTGTCGACGAAGGGCGCCAGCGCCGCCAGCGCCAGCGTGCGCGCGTACTGCCCGAGGAACTGGTTCTGGTCGAGGGTGAAGCCGCGACCGCGGGACTGCTGCTCGGCGAGCTCGCCGACGAAGAACGACTGGTTGCCGATCTGGATGTGCCGCGGGAACGGCGTGGCGCCGGGCAGCAGGCTTTCGTTGAACTGTGCCTCGTTGGCTTCGCCGACGACCGATTTGAAAACCTGGAACTGCTTACCGTCAGTGGCCTTGGTGTAGCCGAAGCCGATGTCCGCGCCGAGCACCTTCACGGGTGTGTCCTCTTGCAAGTTGCGCGCGTTTCTAGCACGCGGCCTGTCAAAACACAAAAGCGTCGGCGCCGGTGCCGGCGTTATGGCGGCTCGAGGTCGGCCCGGCCGTCGCGGCGCGCGACCACGTTGAGCACCGTGCCGGCCGGATCGACGACGCTGAAGCTCAGCTCGCCGTCACCATAGCGGCTCAGCGTGCCCAGCGGCGGAATCTGCCGGCGCTGCAGGTCCTCGTAGACCGCGCGCACGTCGGGCACCTCGATCGCCAGGCACAGGCCGCGCGTCTGCGTGGTGTGCAAAAACACCGGCAGGCGCGTCGGCGGGTTCGGACGCAGAAAGCCGATCTCGCCGCCGCAGACGCTCAGGTGCAGATACCATTCGCTGCGAAACAGCACGCGCGCATCGAAGGCGCGCTGGTAGAAGTCCGCGCATTCGTGCAAGGCCGCCGTGGTGATGATCGGGTACCAGGTGCGCATCGCTCGGCACTCAGGCCGATGACAGCCCGGCGAGCGTGTGCGCGTGCTTCTCCCAGTTGCGGCCGTCGAAGTCCTCGTAGTCGACGGCGCTGATCGTCGCCGGGTCCAGGCAGCGCAGGTTCACCGAGTAGCCGTCGGGGTTCGAGCGCGGGACGTAGAAGGACTTGATGCCGCAGACGCCGCAGAAGTGGTGCTGGGCGGTACCGGTGCCGAAGCGGTAGGTGCGCAGCACGTCGCTTCCGGACAGCAGGGTGAAGCGCGCCGCCGGCACGATCAGGTGCTCGAAGCCGGTCATCGCGCAGATCGAACAATTGCAGCGCTGTACGCGCAGCCGCGCCGGCGCACGCACCTCGAAGCGCACGCGAGCGCAGTGGCAGCCGCCAAGATGCGTGACCAGTTCCACGGCGTTTCCCATCATCGGTGGAGGCTGGCGCGCAGTATCCCGTCCGCCGCGTGCGCCCTGCAACCGGCACGCGCGAAGGCCGGGTGAGGACCTCGCGGGGTAGAATCGCCGCATGAAGCTGCGATTCACCAAGATGCACGGTGCCGGCAATGATTTCGTGGTCATCGATGCGACCTGCCAGGCGTTCCGGCCGACACCGGCGCTGCTGCACCGACTCGCCGACCGGCGCTTCGGCGTCGGCTGTGACCAGATCCTCGTCGTCGAGCCGCCATCGGCGCCGGACGTCGATTTCGACTATCGCATCTACAACGCCGACGGTTCCGAATCCGGCCAGTGCGGCAATGGCGCGCGCGCACTGGCGCGTTACGTGCGCGAGGCCGGACTGTCGGACCGACGCCAGATCCGCGTGCGCACCGCGACCGCGACGATGCAGATCGAAACCGTCGGCGACGGGCTCTACTGCGTCGACATGGGTGTGCCGCAGTTCGATCCGGCGCAGATCCCGTTCGACGCGGCTGCGCGCGCCGATCGCTACGCGCTGACGCTGTCCGGCGACGCATCGCTGGAGATCGGCGCCGTGAGCATGGGTAATCCTCACGCGGTGACGCGGGTCGACGACGTCGACACCGCGCCGGTCGAGCAGGTCGGGCGCCTGCTGCAAGCGCACCCTTCGTTTCCGCAGAGCGTCAATGTCGGCTTCCTGCAGATCGTCGATCGCGCTCACGCACGGCTGCGCGTCTACGAGCGCGGCGTCGGTGAGACGCTGGCCTGCGGCAGCGGCGCCTGCGCCGCCGCGGTGATCGGGCGCGTCTGGGGTCTGCTCGACGCGCGGGTCGAGATGCAGCTCAAGGGCGGTATCCTCACCATCGAGTGGCAGGGGCAGGACAGCCCGGTGCGGATGACCGGGCCGGCGGAGACGGTATTCACGGGAGAAATCGAATGGCCGAACTGACGGTCGCGCGCGAGGACGCGCCGGCAACCAAGCTCAGCGAGCGCGAGGTCGTCGCTTTTCTCAAGGCGCATCCCGACTTCCTCGGCCGCCATCCTGATCTGTTGGAGATCATCGAGCTGCGCCACAAGACCGGCTCCGCGGTGTCCCTGATCGAAAAACAGGTCGACATGCTGCGAGCGAAGAACCAGCGCCTCGAAGATCGCATGCAGCGGCTGGTCGAGACCGCGCGCGACAACGAACGCCGTACGCAGAGCATCCAGCGCTTGGCGCGTACGCTGATCCGCGCACCCTCGCTCGCCGCGATCGCGGCCGGCCTGGCCCGTTGCCTGCGCGAGGACTTCGGCATCGACGAAGTCTTCGTCGGCGTAGTTTCCGCGCAGTTCAAGCGCCACGACATCGAGGGCATCCACCCGATCGACGCGGACGGCAGACTCGCCCGCGCGTTCGAGAACTTTTTCCGCACGCGCCTGATCGAGTGCGGGCCGATCGCCGAGGAGCGCGCGCGGCTACTGTTCCCGAAGGCGGCAGCGCCGGTGCAGTCGGCCGCGGTGGTGCCGCTGGAAAAGGAAAAGTGCCTGGGCATGCTCGCGCTCGGCAGCGTCGATCCGCAGCGCTTCCAGCCGCGCCAGGGCAAGCTGTTTCTGGAACTGATGGCGGATCTGGTCGCCGCCGCGATCCGTGCGCGCATCTGACACGTCGACACCGCCCGCGGCCCCGGTGCTGCTCGCGCCGCTGATCGATGAGTACGTCCGTCACCTCGCGCAACAGCGGCGCTGCTCACCACACACCTGCGCGGCGGCGCGGCGCGATCTTTCAGCGTTCGCGGCCTACTGCACGCAGGCGGCGATCCGTGATCTTGCGCAGATCGACCCGCATCTGGTGCGCGCCTACATCGCCGCACGCCATCGCGACGGCCTGCAGCCGGCGAGTCTGCAGCGCCATTTGTCGATGCTTCGCGGGTTCTTTCGATACCTGGTACGCGAGCGGCGCCTCGACGCCAACCCGGCGCAGACGGTGCGCGCGCCGCGCCACAAGCGTCGCCTGCCCGGGGTGATCGCCGCCGACGTGCTCAATCAGGCGCTGGACCGCGCGCCGCAAGGCGATCTGGCAGTGCGCGATCGCGCCATCGTCGAGCTGCTCTACTCCGGCGGCCTGCGCCTGGCCGAGCTGCACGGCCTCAATGTCGACGACGTGGCCGGCCAGCGCAGCGAAACCACCATCACCGGCAAGGGCCAGCGCCAGCGCATCGTCATGATCGGCAAAGCGGCGCGCGCGGCGCTCGAGCAGTGGCTGCGGCTGCGCCCGCAGTACGCACAGGCCGACGAGCCGGCGCTGTTCGTGTCGAGCCGCGGCCGGCGGCTGTCGCGCGCGTCGATCGGCGCGCGCATCAAGGCCTGGGCGCGCAGCAGCGAGCTCGGCGTGCGCATCCATCCACACCGCCTGCGGCATTCGTTTGCGACCCACCTGCTCGAATCCAGCGGCGATCTGCGTGCGGTGCAGGAGATGCTCGGCCACGCACACCTGTCCACGACGCAGATCTACACCCACCTGGACTGGAAACGGTTGAGCGCGGTCTACGACGAGGCCCATCCGCGCGCCAAGAAGCAGCGCCCGAGCGCACGTTGAGGCCGCGACTCGCGGCGAGCGCCTTGAAAGGGTGGCGCGGCGGCCCCAGGATGGACCTTCCTCCGCGAACGAATCCGACATGAAGCAATTCGACGGTACCACCATCCTCTGCGTCCGCCGCGGCAATCTGGTCGCGCTCGGCGGTGACGGCCAGGTCTCGCTCGACAGGACGCGGATCAAGAGCAACGCGCGCAAGGTGCGGCGGCTGCACAACGACAAGGTCATCGCTGGTTTTGCCGGCGGCACGGCCGATGCCTTCACCTTGTTCGAGCGCTTCGAGGGCAAGCTCGACAAGCACGGCGGACAGTTGCTGCGCGCCGCCGTCGAGATGGCCAAGGATTGGCGTACCGACCGCTACCTGCGCCGGCTCGAAGCCCTCTTGATCGTCGCCGATGCCCAGACCTCGCTGATGATCACCGGCAATGGCGACGTGATGGAACCCGAAGAGTCCGGTGTGCTGGCGATCGGCTCGGGCGGCGCCTACGCCCAGGCGGCGGCGCTCGCGCTGGTGCAAAACAGCACGCTGGATGCGCGCAGCATCGTCGAAAAGGCCTTGCACATCGCCGCCGACATCTGCATCTACACCAACCACCAATTGACGATCGAGACGATCGAGTCCCGATGAACGACACGCCGCAACCCTCATCCACCATGACGCCGCGCGAGATCGTCGCCGAGCTCGACCGCCACATCGTCGGTCAGCAGGCGGCCAAGCGCGCGGTCGCGATCGCGCTGCGCAACCGCTGGCGGCGCGCGCAGATCGACGGCCAGATGCGCGCCGAGATCCACCCCAAGAACATCTTGATGATTGGCCCCACCGGCGTCGGCAAGACCGAGATCGCACGGCGTCTGGCCAGGCTTGCGAACGCGCCGTTCGTGAAGGTCGAGGCGACCAAGTTCACCGAGGTCGGTTACGTCGGCAAAGACGTCGACACCATCATCCGCGACCTGGTCGACGTGTCGGTGAAGATGACGCGCGAGCAGGCGATGCGCCGCGTGCGCGACCGCGCCGAGCTGGCCGCCGAAGAGCGCATCCTCGACGTGTTGCTGCCGCCGCCCAAGGACTTCGGCGAAGCCAGCCCGCAGCGCCAGCAGGAGAACGGCGCCGCGCGCCAGGTGTTCCGCAAGCAGTTGCGTGAAGGCAAGCTCCACGACAAGGAGATCGAGATCAAGCTCAATCAGCCGACGCCGCGCGTCGAGCTGATGGGACCGCCGGGCATGGAGGAAATGACCCAGCAGCTGCAGTCCATGTTCGCGAATCTGGGCCAGCATCGCGCCAAGACGCGCAAGATGAAGATCGGCGAGGCGCTACGCGAACTGATCGACGAGGAGGCAGGCAAGTTGATCGACGAGGAGGCGATCAGATCCGAGGCGGTACGCAATGCCGAGGAGAACGGCATCGTCTTCATCGACGAGATCGACAAGGTCTGCCGGCGCGGCGAGTACGCCGGTGCCGATGTATCGCGCGAGGGGGTTCAGCGCGACCTCTTGCCGCTGATCGAAGGCAGCACGGTGAGCACCAAGTACGGCTCGGTGAAAACCGATCACATCCTGTTCATCGCCTCCGGGGCATTTCATCTCGCCAAACCCTCGGACCTGATTCCCGAGCTGCAGGGGCGGCTGCCGATCCGCGTCGAACTCGATCCGCTCAAGGCCGAGGATTTCCTGCGTATCCTCACCGAGCCCAATTACTCGCTCACCGAGCAGTACCGCGCCCTGATGAAGACCGAGGACGTCGACCTGCGTTTCACCGAGGAGGGTCTGCGGCGAATCGCCGAGGTGGCCTGGCAGGTCAACGAACGTACCGAGAACATCGGTGCACGGCGCCTGCACACGGTGATGGAGCGGCTGATGGACGAGATTGCCTTCGAGGCGCCCGACCGCGCCGGCAGCGAGGTCGTGATCGACGCGGCCTACGTCGAGCAGCGTCTGGGCAAGCTCGCCGGCGACGACGATCTTTCGCGCTACATCCTCTGAGGCGCTCGGCCGTGAGCACGCCGGCGCCGAATCTGATCCGTCTGCACCGCAAGGCGCGCGTGCTCGAGGTGGCGTGGGCGGATGGCAAGCGCTTCGAGCTGCCCTGCGAGTACTTGCGCGTGTTCTCGCCCAGCGCCGAGTTGCGCGGTCACGGTCTGCCGGAACCGATGTTGATCGGCGGCAAGCGCGCGGTGAACATCGCCCGCGTCGAGCCGGTCGGCCGCTATGCGGTGCGTCTGGTGTTCGACGACGGCCACGACAGCGGCATCTACTCCTGGGACATCCTGCGCGAGCTGGGCGAGCGGCAGCAGGCCAACTGGACGCGCTATCTCGAGCGGCTCGACGCGCACCAGATGTCGCGCGACAGCGCCGTCGTGAAGCTCTCGGCCCTGGTCAAGACCTGGACGCCGCCCGGCGCCTGACGCGAGGAGTCTGGACGGGCCGCTACAATGCCGGTCTTCGTCCCGCGAACCTCGCCGCATGTCCAAAGACAACAAGCCGGGCTACACCCACTTCGGCTACGAGCAAGTGCCGACCGGCGAAAAGCGAGCGCGTGTCGCCGGCGTGTTCAACTCCGTCGCACGGCGCTACGACCTGATGAATGACCTGATGTCGATGGGCATTCATCGCCTGTGGAAGCGTTTCACCGTGGACCTCGCCGGCGTGAGGCCGGGCGAGCGGGTGCTGGACGTCGCCGGCGGCACCGGCGATCTGACCCGCGCCTTGCGCCGCGCCGCCGGTCCGCAGGGGCAGGTGATCCTCTCGGACATCAATGCGGCGATGCTCGGCGAGGGCCGGCGCCGCCTCATCGATGCCGGCGTCAGCGGCGTGCCGCTGGTGCAGGCCAATGCCGAGTGCCTGCCGTTCGCCGACGCCAGCTTCGATTGCATCACCATCGGCTTCGGACTGCGCAACGTCACCGACAAGGACGCCGCACTGCGCTCGATGCGGCGCTGCCTCAAGCCGGGCGGTCGCCTGCTGATCCTGGAATTTTCCAAACCGGTCCTCGATCCGCTGGCCAAGGTTTACGACCAGTATTCGTTCAAGGTGCTGCCGCTGCTCGGTCGCTACGTCGCCAACGACGAGGCCTCTTACCGCTATCTCGCCGAATCCATCCGCATGCATCCGGATCAGGCGACGCTCAAGAACATGATGGTCGACGCCGGCTTCGAGCGCGTGCAGGTCTACAACCTGACCGGCGGCATCGTCGCCGTGCATCGCGGCTTTCGCGTCGCATGAGACACGAGCGATGAGCGCTCCGGCCCTGCTGTGCGCGGCGATGGAGATCGCGCTCAACCGCCACCTTGGGCTGGAGCCCTCGGTGCTTGCCCAATGCGCGAGGTTGTCCGGGCGCGTGATCGAGCTGCGCACCGAAACGCCGGACTGGGCGTTCTGCCTCGAGTTCCACGCCGGTGGTGTGCGCGTCGCGCCCGAGCCGCCGCGCAAACCCGACGTGCGTGTGAGCGGGCATCCGCGGACCCTGCTGCAGCTCGCGCTCAACGCCGTACGCGAGGGCCGCGACGCCGGGATTCCGTCTGGCCTGCAGGTCGAGGGTGATGTCGAGCCGCTGCAGCGCTTCAGCCGCATGCTCGCCGAGGTCGGCTTCGACGCCGAGGAGTTCGCGGCCCGCTTTCTCGGCGACGATCTCGCCCACCGCGCGGTGCGCGGTCTCGGCAAGCTGTTGGCCTGGGGTCGGCGCAGCGCGGCGACGCTCGGCCTGGACGCTGCCGAGTACCTGCGCGAGGAAACCGGCGATCTGGCGCGGGCGGCCGATGTCGCCGACTGGAGCGCCGCGGTCGAGAAGCTGCGCGACGACGTCGCCCGCTTCGAGGCGCGCCTGCGCCGGGCCGAATCCCTGAGCCGCGCCGCATGACGCGGGCGATCAGCATCTCGCGCTGGCGTCGGCTGCTGCAGATCCGCCGCGTGGTCGCGCGCTACCGGCTGCGCGAACTACTCGATCCGGGCAAGCCGGCGCGCGATCCGCGACCGCGCGGCGAGCGCCTGCGCCTTGCGCTCGAAGAACTGGGCCCGGTGTTCATCAAGTTCGGTCAGGCCTTGTCCACGCGGCCCGATCTGGTGCCGCCGGACATCGCGGCCGAACTGGCGAAGCTGCAGGACCGCGTGCCGCCGTTTCCCGGCGCCGAGGCGCGGCGCATCATCGAGGCCGAACTGGGTCGTCCAGTCGAGACCTTGTTCGCCGCCTTCGACGACACGCCGATCGCATCGGCCTCGGTCGCGCAGGTGCACGCCGCGCGCCTGCATGCGGGCGCCGACGGCAGCCCGGGCATGGAGGTCGTGGTCAAGGTGCTGCGCCCCGGTATCGAGCGCGTGATCGCCGCCGACATCGAGCTGCTGCACACGCTCGCCGCCCTCGCGCAGCGCTTCTCGCCGACGGCGCGCCGTCTGCGGCCGCGCGAGGTGGTCGCCGAATACGAGAAGGTGATCCTCAACGAGCTCGATCTGATGCGCGAGGGCGCGAATGCCGCGCTGCTGCGGCGCAATTGGCTGGGCTCGGACTTGATCTATCACCCGCTGGTGTTCTGGGAATACACGCGCACGCGCGTGCTGGTGATGGAGCGCATCTACGGCATCTCGATTCGCGAACTGGATCGCCTGCGCGCGCTCGGCGTCGATTTCGAGGCGCTGTCGGAGCGCGGCGTCGAGATCTTCTTCAAGCAGACCTTCCGCGACAATTTCTTTCACGCGGACATGCACCCGGGCAACATCTTCGTCGACGCCAGCGATCCGAAGCATCCGCGCTATCTGGCCGTGGATTTCGGTATCGTCGGCCAGCTCACGCCGTCGGATCAGCGCTACCTCGCCGAGAACTTCTACGCTTTCTTCAACCGCGACTACCGGCGTGTCGCCGAGCTGCACGTCGAGAGCGAGTGGGTTCCGGCCGGCACCCGGGTCGAGGAGTTCGAGGCGGCGATCCGCACCGTGTGCGAGCCGATCTTCCAGCGCCCGCTCAAGGAAATCTCGTTCGGCTTCTTTTTGCTGCGCCTGTTCCAGATCGCGCGGCGCTTCGACTACCAAGTGCAGCCGCAGCTCGTGTTGCTGCAGAAGACGCTGCTGCAGATCGAGGGCCTCGGCCGCCAGCTCAACCCCGAGCTCGATCTGTGGAAGACCGCCAAGCCGATCATGGAGGACTGGATGCGCCGGCGCATCGGCGCGGCGGCGACGTTCGAACGCCTGCGCGATCAGCTTCCGCTGCTCGCCGAGGCGCTGCCGCAGGCACTGCACCGCCTCGCGCGGCCGTCACGCGACAGCCAGGTCACGCGCGCCGAGCTGCAGGCTTTGCGCGAGGAGCTGCGGCTTGCCGCTCGCCGACAGCGCCAGGCGATCATCGCATCGGGCTGCGGTCTGGGGGCGGGTCTGGTCTACCTCGCCGGTAAGGGGCCGCTGATCGCCGGTGCGCCGCTGCTGAGCTGGGGCCTTGCCGCCGCCGCGCTCGGCCTGTTGTTCAGCGCGCTGCGCCGCTGAAGATCCCCGCCGGCGGAGTGGATGCTGGTCAGCGCGGTCGAGATCCGCAGTTGCAGCGGCAGCACCGGCGGTTCGCGTTCGAGGCGGCGGATCAGCTCCGACGGCCGCACCAATTCCACGCCGAGCCGCGCAAGCTGCGGCAGGGTTTGCTCGAGCACCTCGATTGTCTCGGGATAGGGGTGGCCGATCGCCAGCGCGCCGCCGCTGCGTCGCGCCAGCGCGATCAGGCGTGCGAACTGCGCGCGCACGGCCTCCGCGCCGCGTTCATGGTCGAGGAACACGTGTCTTCGCGTCGCCGGGATGCCGTAGGCGCGCGCCAGCGGGTAGGCGAGGCTGTGGCGGCTGGTCATGCTGTCGACGAAAAAGCGTGTGCCGTGCAGGGAAAGCTGGCGCATCACCGCGTGCATCGTGCCGCGGCTCGCGGTTGCGCGGCTGCCCTGATGATTGTTGACGCCGGTGGCGTATGGCACGCTCTCGAGCAGGCGCGCGATGCGACGGCTGCGGACTTCGGCCGTCTCACCGACCCGTATCGCGAGCGGATGACCGCTGCCGGTCTCGGGCTCCATCGGCAGATGCACGAGGATTTCCTTGCCGGCGGCGTGGGCCAGCGCGGCGAGGCGCGGCGTGTGCGGGGATTCCGGCAAAAAAGCGCAGGCCACGGCACCGGGCAGCTCGACCACGCGCCGGTCCTGCTCCCAGCGGTCGCCGAGATCGTCGATGACGATGCTGATCATTGGCGCCGCCGCCGCGGGGACCGCGCCGGTCCCGATCAGCATTGCCAGCAGCATCCCCCTGAGCTGCCGACGCACGGTTTCGAGCCTAGCGCGCGGCAATCACCAGGCCCTTGAGCAGATTCAGGGCCTCGTACAGCGCGTAGTCGTTTTCGGCGAGTTCGCGCGCGGCCTTTTCCTGCTTTTCCGCGGCGGCTCGCTTCTTCTTGACCTCTTCTTGGTGCGCGGGGTCGTCGTTCTCGTTGCTCAGGCTCTTGGCCAGATCGGCCTCCGAGATCGGCGTGAACGGCTCGGGCTCGCCGTCCTCGTTGCGGGCGATGCGCAGAGGCCGGATGACGATGTCGGGTTCGATGCCCTCGGCTTGGATGGAGCGGCCCGACGGCGTGTAATAGCGCGCCGTCGTGATCTTGATCGCGCCCTCGTTGGACAACGGCAGGATGGTCTGCACCGAGCCCTTGCCGAAGCTGCGGCTGCCGACGACGATGCCGCGGCGTTGGTCCTGGATCGCGCCGGCGACGATTTCCGATGCCGAGGCCGAGCCGGCGTTGATCATCACCACGATCGGCTTGCCGTCGAGCACATCGCCAGCGGTCGCGTCGAACTCACGGCTGCCCTCGCCGTTGCGGCCGCGGATGCTGACGATCGTGCCCTTGTCGAGGAAGGCGTCGCTGACCTTGACCGCCGCATCGAGCACACCGCCGGGGTTGTTGCGCAGGTCGAGAATCAGGCCGTTGAGCGCACCTTGTGATTCCTTTTCGAGTTTGGCCAGCTCCTTTTGCAGGTTCGGCGCCGTTTCCGTGGTGAAGCTGGAAATGCGCAGATACCCCAGCCCCGGTTCGAGCAGGCGTCCCCGCACGCTGGCCACCTTGATCACCGCGCGCTCCAGGTGGAGCACCCTGGGTGCTGCCTCACCCTCACGCACCAGCGTCAGCGTGATTTTGGTGCCGGGTTCACCGCGCATGCGTTCGACCGCGTCGGACAGCGTCAGGCCCTTGACCGGCGTGTCATCGATTTTCACGATCAGATCGCCCGGCTGGATGCCGGCGCGCGCCGCCGGCGTATCGTCGATCGGCGCGACCACGCGCACGAAGCCGTCCTGCATCTGCACTTCGATCCCCAGCCCGCCGAACTTGCCGGACGTGGCGATGTTCATCTCCTTGAACTCGTCCTTGTCCAGGTACGCCGAGTGCGGGTCGAGCCCGGAGAGCATGCCGCGCACGGCATTTTCGAGCAGGGTCTTGTCGTCCACCTCCTCGACGTAGTCGGATTTGACCCGGTTGAGGATCTCGACGAAGGTCTGCAGATCCTTCACCGGCACGGTTTCGGCCGACTTGGTCTTGTCGGCGAGCACGCCGGAGGTGAGGCTCACCGAGGCGCCGATCAGGACACCGGCGGCAAGCGCCAGCGGCACGCGTTGGGTCGGAGACATGAGATAGCGGAGAACGTGAACCGGACGATCACGATAACAACTGCGAGACGGATCGGAAAGCGCGGCGGTTCACCGTGTGAGGATACCGGCGCAGATCGGATCGCGGCCGTCTGCCATCTGGCCACGCACGCGGCGCGGCGCTCCCAGGCGGGCGCGCCCCCTCAGCGCGTCAGCCACTGCCCTGGATCGACCGCCTGGGTGCCCTTGCGCAGTTCAAAATAGACGCCCGGCTGTTCGTGCCCGCCGGTCGTGCCGGCACGCGCCACGACCTGACCGGCGCGCAGGGTGTCGCCGACCTTGACCGTCGCCGACTGCGCGTGCCCGTACAGACTGTAATAGCCGCCATCGTGCTCCAGCAGCACGATCAAGCCGTAGCGGTGCAGCCAGCCGACATAAACCACGCGGCCGCGGGCGACCGCCTTGACCGGGGCGCCTTCGGCAGTGCCGATCCAATGGCCTTTCCAGGTCAGCTTGCCGCCGGCCTTGGCATCGCCGTAACGCGCGATCAGCTTGCCGCGCGCCGGCCACGGCAGCTTGCCGCGCAGCGACGGCAGCGGATTGTCGGAGTAACGGTCGCTGGACGGCGCCGGCGGCGGTAGCTCGGACAGAGTCTTTTCGACGCGCTCGATCAGCTCGCGGATCGAACGCTCTTCGCTGCGCAGGCGTTCGAGCTCGGACTTTTCGTCGACGATGCGCGCTCGCAGCTTGGCGAGCGCACGCGCACGCGCGCCGCGCGACTCGCGCAGCTCTTGGAGGGCCGCTTCCTGGCGCGACTTGAGCTCGGTCAGGCGTGCGATCTCCGCCTGCAGGCGCTCGGACACCGCTTCGAGCTCATCGACGCGGCTGCGAATGGCCTCGATCGCGCCAGCCTGCGCGCGCTGCAGGTACTCGTAGTAGACCAGCATGCGGCCGATCCGCTGCACGTCGTTCTGGTTGAGCAGCAACTGCACCTGCCCTTGGCGGCCGATGACATAGGCGGCGCGCAACTGCTGCGCCAGCGTGCGGTGGCGCTGGTCGAGCGTGCGCCGCGACGCGACGAGCTGCTGCTCGGTGTCGTGGATGCGCGCGCGTTGTGCCTCGACCTGCTGCTGCACGGAGGCGCGTTCGGCCTCGGCCGCTGCGATGCGGCGTTCGATCGATTGCAGTTCGCGTGCGAGCGCATCGCGCTGGTTCTGATCCTTCTCGATCGACTGCGCCAGCTCGTCGATGCGGCTGCGCAGCTTGTCCAGCGTAGCCTGGCGCTCGCGCAGGTCCGCGCTCGCGGCGAGGACGTCGCCGCACAGCACACACAGCAGCGTGACCACCAGGGCGGCGGGGCGGATCATGCGATAATGCTAGCAGTCCACCGTCCTTTGGCTCGCACCGGTTTTGCGGGCCGCTGGCCCGATTTCCCGATCCCGTAGCCCGCTGATGCAGCAGTTTCTCGAATTCTTCGGCAATCACCCCGGATTGTTCATCGCGCTGGGCGTCGTCGTGGCGCTGCTGATCGCCAACGAGGTGCATGGCAATCTCACCGGCGGCAAGCGCTTGACGGTGTCCGAGGCGGTGCGCCTGATCAACGATCGCGACCCGATCATCCTCGATGTGCGCACGCCGGCCGACTTCAAAAAGGGCCACCTGCTGCGGGCGCGTAACGCGCCGCTGACCAAGTTCGACGAACACCTTGGCCCCATCGCCAAGGACAAGGACAAGCCGGTGCTGGTGTATTGCGCGCTCGGCTCGAACGCCGTGACCGCGGCCGAGCGGCTGCGCAAGCTGGGGTTCGCCGAGGTGTACCCGCTGCGCGGCGGGCTCAATGCCTGGCTCGGCGCGAATCTGCCGGTGACGACGAAGTGAGCCTGTGCAGATGAAGGCGGTACGCATGTACAGCACGCGCACGTGCCCGTTCTGCGTGATGGCCCGGCGCCTGCTCTCGTCCAAGGGTGTGCAGGTCGATGAGATCGCCGTCGACGGCTGCCCAGAACGCCGCGAGGAGATGACGCGCATCACCGGACGCTACACCGTGCCCCAGATCTTCGTCGGCGATGTGCACGTCGGCGGCTGTGACGATCTTTATGCGCTCGAGCGTTGCGGGCGCCTCGACACCCTCCTCAAGGACTGACGTTGACCCCATGAGCGAAAAGCCCGAATCCAATCCGAACGCCGGCGCCGCGGCCGGCGGCACCCCGCCCCAGCGGCAGGTGCTGCTGCAGAAGATCTACTGCAAGGACGCCTCTCTCGAAGTGCCGCTGGCGCCGCAGGTGTTCACGCGCCAGTGGCAGCCGCAGGTGGATGTCCAGGTCAACACCGATGTCAAGCCGCTCGACGGCGACAACTTCCACGTCGTGCTCGCCGTGACGGTCACAGCCCGACTCGGCGACGACGTCGCGTTCCTCGCCGAGGCGCATCAGGCCGGCATTTTCCTCGTGCGCGGTTTCGCCAACGCCGAGGAACGCCAGGCGGTGCTCGCCGGCTATTGCCCGGGCCTGATCTTCCCGTTCGCGCGCGAGACCATCGCCGAACTGGTGCAGCGCGGCGGGTTCCCGCAGCTCTTGCTGCAACCGATCAACTTCGAGGCACTGTATCTGGAGCACCTCAACCGTATGCGCGCGCAACAAAAGACGGTCGCAGCGCAAGCCGCGGCGGGCGCGCCGACGCACTGAGCCGCCTTTGCGCGGCGCAGTGCTCACCGGGACGTACGCATGGCCGACTGCGCGATCGGTGTGATCGGCGCCGGTTCTTTCGGTACCGCGCTGGCCATCCACATCGCCCGCCGCGGCGCACCGACGCTGCTGTGGGGGCGCGACGCCGCGCGCGTCGCCGCGATGCAGGACGCGCGCGAGAACGCCCAGTATCTGCCCGGTTGCAGCTTCCCGGTCATGCTCACGGCGACGGCCGATCTCACGCATCTGGTGGGTGCCTGCGAGGACTTGTTGATCGCCACGCCCTCGCACGCGCTGCGGCAGACGCTGCAGACCCTGGCGCCGATGCTGCGCGAGGCTCAGGGGCTGGTCGCTGCCTGCAAGGGCTTGGAGCCGGGCAGCGGCCGGCTGGTGCACGAGGTTTTCGCAGACGTCCTCGGGTTGGATCGGCCGTTCGCGGTACTGTCGGGCCCGACCTTCGCCAAGGAGTTGGGCATCGGCTTGCCGACGGCGGTCACCATCGCCGCACGCGACGAGGCCTTCGCCGAGAAGATCGCGCTGCGCCTGCACGGCGGTGGTTTTCGTGCCTACTGGACCGACGATCTTCCCGGCGTCGAGCTCGGCGGCGCCGCCAAGAACGTCATGGCGATCGGCGTGGGCATCGCCGACGGCCTGCGGCTCGGCGCGAACACGCGCGCCGCGCTGATCACGCGCGGCATGGCCGAGATCATGCGCCTGGCCGAGGCGCTCGGCGCACGCGCCGAGACACTGATGGGGCTGTCCGGCATGGGCGATCTGGTGCTGACCTGCACCGACGACCAGTCGCGCAACCGACGCATGGGCCTGTTGCTGGCACAGAACAAGTCGGTGGCCGAGGCGATCGCCGAGATCCGCCAAGTAGTCGAAGGCGTCAAGGCCGCGCCCGAGGTCCTG
Organism: Sinimarinibacterium thermocellulolyticum; assembly: GCF_040327995.1. Taxonomy (NCBI): domain Bacteria; kingdom Pseudomonadati; phylum Pseudomonadota; class Gammaproteobacteria; order Nevskiales; family Nevskiaceae; genus Sinimarinibacterium; species Sinimarinibacterium thermocellulolyticum. The sequence continues at coordinate 165,573 of NZ_JBEPIJ010000002.1, forward strand.
CGGCTGGCGCAGCGGCATGGCGTCGAGATGCCAATCACTGCCGCCGTCGCCGCCGTGCTCGACGGGCGCATGAGCCCGGTCGAGGCGGTGCGCGCGCTGGCGACCCGGCCGGCCAAGGCCGAGAACGCCTGACGGCGACATGCTCAGCTTCGCGCGCCGTCGAAGCCGCGCTGACGCCAGACCTCGAACACGGCGACGGCCACGCTGTTCGACAGGTTGAGGCTACGGTTCCCGGGACGCATCGGCAGGTACAGGCGCTGACGCTCGGGAATCGTGTCGAGCAGATCCTGCGGCAGACCGCGTGTCTCGGGGCCGAACAGCAGCAGGTCGTCGTCACCGTAGCGCACGCTGTCGAAGCGGATGCGGCCGCGCGTGGTGAAGGCGAGCAGGCGCGCTGCCGGAAAGCATTCGAGCAAGGCAGCGAGCGAGGCATGGCGCCGGACCACGGCGAGGTCGCGATAGTCGAGTCCGGCACGACGCAGGTGACGATCCTCGAAGGCAAAGCCCAGCGGTTCGATCAGATGCAGTTCGGCGCCGGTGTTGGCGCACAGGCGCATCACGTTCCCGGTGTTGGGCGGAATCTCCGGCTGGTACAGCACGACGCGAATCATGCCGGACGCTCACTGCCGCAGGACCAGCAAACCTCGAAGGTCACCGGCGAGCACTCGCCGCAGACGCATGGCCAGCAGGCGTGCGCGTGGCGGCGGCGTTCGTATTGGCGCAACAGCTCGCGCGCGTGGGCCTCGTCGGCCTCGTCGCGCAGCGCCAGTCTCGGATAGACGTCCGCCTGCAGTTCGCCGCGCGCGCCCCAAAGCGGCGCGCCGAGCACGACGGTCTCGATGCCATGCGCCGCGAGAAAGGCGCGCAGAATCTCGGCCTCGACCGGGTCGGCGGCGGAATAGACGGGAATCATGGGCCATTGTAGGCGCATGGCCAAGTTCGTCTCGACCCGGGTTTGACACCTCCGCAGGCCCTGCCTAAGCTGCGGTAAACGCAAAAAGCGACACCGGATGCGGGGCTTACGATGAATTCCTTGAAACGATATGCAGTGGCGGCGGTGCTCGTGCTGAGTGCGTCAGCGGCCCATGCCCAGATCGACAGCGTGGACGAATCCCCGTCGGCCGCGGCCATGGCCTTCGACTTCGCCGTGGTGCGTCCCTTGGGCCTGGTGGCCACCGTCGGCGGCATCGCGCTGTTCATCGCACAACTGCCGTTTGCCCTGATCCAGGGCGAGCCGCCGAGCGAGCCGGCACGTCGCTTCGTCGTCGAACCTGCGGCCTACACCTTCAGCCGGCCGCTGGGCGAACTCGAATGAAATGACGCCGCCGGCGCGCCGATCAACGCAGGCGCGCCCCGTCGGCGTCGAGCACGCTGACCTCGCCCCAGCCGAGCGCACGAATCGGCTGTTCGATGCGCGCGAGATCGCCGACGACGACCCAAGTCAGCGCCTGCGGCTGTAACAGCCGGCGTGCCGCCTCGTTGACCGCGGCCGGCGTCAACCCGCCGATGCGATCCGCGTAGTCGTTCCAGTAATCGTCGGCGAGGCCGTGCACGAGGATCGTCGTGTACGAACCGGCGATGTCGCCCACGGTCTCGTTCTCGCCCGGCAGTGAGCGCACCAGACTGTTCCGCGCGAAGTCGATCTCCTCCTGCTGGAGCGGCGCCTTGCCGCGCACGGCTTCGAGCTCGCGGCGGATCTCGCGCATCGACTCGACGGTCTTGTCCGCCTGCACCGGCGCATAGGCGATGAACGGCCGCTGCGCCTTGGCACCGGAGATCGAGCTGAAGGCGCCGTAGCTCCAGCCTTTGGCTTCGCGCAGGTTCATGTTCAGGCGCGAGACGAAATTGCCACCGATCACCGCGTTGGCGAGCTGCATGGCGAGGTCGTCGGGGTCCGAAAGCGGCGGCGCGAGATGGGTGGCGAGGATCAAGCTCTGTTCGGCGCCGCTGCGGTTGACCAGGAACACGCGCGACGTAGCCGGCAGTTCGACGTGATCGAGCTGCTTTCGTGGCGGCGGCTCGTCGGGCGCGGACCAGGCACCAAGGCGCGATTCGAGCAGCGGCACGATTTCCTCCAGCGTGGTGTCGCCGACGACCAGCAGCGTCGAAGTGTCGGGCCGCAGCCAGCGTGCGTAAAAGCGCTTCACGTCGTCCAGCGTGATCGCGCGCACGCTGTCCTCGGTGCCGGTGCCGCTGCGCGGGTTGGCGTAGGCGTGGCCGGCACCGTAGATCAGGGCCGGATAGAGTCGCGAGGCGATGCCGTAGGGTTCGGCCTTTTCTTGCTGGATCGCGGCGAGCAGAAGCTGGCGCAGGCGCTCCAGGTCGGCTTCGGCGAAACGCGGGCGCAGCAGCACGTCGGCGAACAGGTCGAGGCTCGGCGCCAGCCGCGCCTTGAGCGCGTTGAGGTTGACGAAAGAGGTATCGAGATTCGAGCCCGCGGACAACTGCGCACCGAGTCGCTCGATGCGTGCCGAGAGCGCCAGCGCATCGTCGTCGCCGGCGCCCTCGTCGAGCATGTCCAGCGTCAGGCGCGCGGTGCCGGCCTTGATGCCGGCGTCCGCGGCGTAGCCGGCGTCGGCAATCAGCGAGACCTGCACCACCGGGGCCTCGTGACGCTCGGCGAGCACCAGCTCAAGGCCGTTCGACAGCGTCGCGCGCTGCAGCGGCGGCAGTTCGAGGTCCGGCGGCGCGCCGACCGCCGGCAGCTTGGAGCGATCGGCGCCGGTATCGGCGGTGCGATACTCGGGAAAGGGCTCGACGGTCAGCGTGAACCGGCCGTCGGCGAGCCAGTGCCGCGCGATGTCGCGCACCGCAAGCGGCGTGGCCTCGCGGACCTCGCGCAGCTCCTCGGTGTAGCGGTCCGGGGTGCCGCAGTAGACCTCGTATTGCGCGAGCACGGCCGACTTGCCGCCGAAGCCGTCGACGCGCTCCAGCCCGCGGATCGCCTGCGCGAAGGTCTTGGTGCGCACGCGCGCGAGCTCCTCCTCGGTCGGCCCATCCTGCAAGAAGCGATGCAATTCCTCGTCGATCGCGTGCTCGACCGCAGCGGCGTCGCCGCCCGGCTTGACGGTGACGTCGATCATGAACTGCGAGGCGATCTCGAAAGGACCCAAGCCGACGTTGACATCGGTGGCGATCTGGTCGCGGTAGACCAGGCGTTCGTACAGGCGGCTGTTCTTGCCGTCGCCGAGCACGCCGGCGGCGATGCCGAGGATGTTGGCCTGCGGATCGCAGAAGCCCGGCACGTTCCACACCTTGAAGATGCGCGTCTGCGGCACGCGATCCTGCAGCACCATGCGCTTTTCGCCCTGCATGCGCGGCACCCAGGCCTGGTGGCGCTGGCGCACCGGTCCGGCGGGAATGTCGCCGAAGTAGTGCATGACCTTCTCGACCACCGCGTCGGCGTCGACGTCACCGGCGATCACCAGCACGGCGTTGGCGGCGCCGTAGTGTTCGCGGAACCAGTCCTTGACGTCGTCCAGCGTGGCGGCGTTCAAATCCTCGGCGGAGCCGATCGTCGTCCACGAATACGGATGCTCGGCGGGATAGGTCGCGCGGGCGATCGTCTCCCAGACCTTGCCGTAGGGGCGGTTCTCGGCTTGGCGCTTTTCGTTGAGCACGACGGCGCGCTGTTCGTCGAGCCGGGCCTGATCGATCGCGCCGAGCAGGTGGCCCATGCGGTCGGATTCGAGCCACAGGGCGAGGTCGAGCGCATTGGTCGGCACGTTCTGGAAGTAGTTGGTACGGTCGTACCAGGTCGTGCCGTTGAGCTTGGTCGCGCCCGCGGCTTCGAGCGGGCGGAAGAACTCGTCGTTGTGGTTCTCCGAGCCGTTGAACATCAGGTGCTCGAACAGGTGGGCGAAGCCGGTGCGCCCCGGCCGTTCGTCCTTGCTGCCGACGTGGTACCAGACGTTCACGGCGACGATGGGGGCCTTGCGATCCTCATGGATCAGCAGCGTCAGGCCGTTGGGTAGCACGTGCCGCTGGTAGCTGATGCGGATGTCGGGAAACGCGTCCACGTCCGCTGCGCGTACACCGGACGCGACGAGCGCAAACGCCAAGACCGCGGTGACGGCCGCCATCCACTGCTTCATCATGAGCCCCAATCCTGTTCCTTCTTCCGCGTATTTATACGCCCATGAGTGCAAAGACGCGCGCGACCGGCAAAGGTTCCGCGGCGATCGTCGGCGAGGGCTGGCTCGCCGGCGCGCGCCGCCTGCCTTCGCCCAACTGCGATGCGCGCCCGCCGCGCGAACGCATCAGCCTGCTGGTGATCCACGGCATCTCGCTGCCGCCCGGCGTGTTCGGCGGGCCGTGGATCGATGCGCTGTTCCGCAATCGTCTCGACGCGTCGGCGCACCCGTACTTCGCCGAGATCGCCTCGCTGCGCGTGTCCGCGCATCTGCTGATCCGCCGCGACGGCCGGCTGACGCAGTACGTGCCCTTTAGCCGTCGCGCCTGGCATGCAGGGGTGTCGCGTTTCGGCGGACGCGAGCGCTGCAATGACTTCTCGATCGGCATCGAACTCGAAGGCACCGACACGCAGCCGTACACGACGCGACAGTACCGCCGCCTGGCGCGTGTGATCGCACAGATCCGCGCGCGCTACCCGGCGATCACGCCATCGAGAATCGTCGGCCACAGCGACATCGCGCCCGGACGCAAGACCGATCCGGGGCCGTCCTTCGACTGGCAGCGCCTGCACGCACTGCTCGCGTAAAGTAGCGGCATGAGCTTGATCGGCATCCTGCTCGCGCTGCTGCTGGAACGCGTGCTCGGTCAACTGCCCGGGTGGGGGCGGCCGGTGGTGTTCCTCGCGGCGATGCGCGCCCTGCATGCGCTCTCGCCGGCGCGGCTGTGGCGTTCGGTTCTGCTGCCGCCGCTCGTCGTCGCGCCGCCGGTGATCCTGACCTGGTGGGCGTTCGGCCGCATCGAAGGGCCGATCGTTTCCCTGCTGTTGTCGGCGACGGTGTTGCTGCTATGTCTGGGGCCGCGCGATCTGGCCGAAGACGTGCACGAATTGCTGCGCGCGCGCGCCGACGGCGACGAGGCACGCGCCGCCCAGCTCGCGCGCGCCCTGCAGCACGGACCCAATCCCGGCGAGACGCATCGCTCGCTGGTCGGCGCGCTGTTCGTGCAGTCGCACGAAAAACTGTTCGGCGTACTGCTGTGGTTCTTCGCATTCGGGCCGGCCGGCGCGGTGTTGTACCGGCTCGTCAGCCGCCTGCCGCGTTTCTTGGACGAAACCGCGCCGGGCTCGCCGGCGTTGCAGCTCGCAGACTGGCTGCACGCGGTGTCGGCGTGGCTGCCGGCGCGCATCACCGCACTGGTTTTCGGGCTCGCGGGCAGCCTCGACGATGCGCTCGCCGCCTGGCGTCAGCTCTGGCGTGAGCCCGAACACGGCTGGCGCACGCAGACCTGGGCCGTGCTCGCCGAAGTGCCGTCGGCGGCGCTGGGCGCCGAGGAGCAGGGCGGCGCCGTGGTGCCGGCCAGCCTCGAAGCGATGCTCGGCGAGGTGCTGCGCATGCAATGGCGGGCTTTGCTGATCATGCTGGCCGCGTTCGCGTTGACCGCGACCGGACAACTGCTCTGATGCGCTGGCTGCGTGGGCTGCTGCTGGTGCTGTGCTGTGCCGGCGCGCACGCGAGCGAGCGCATCGTCGCGCTCGCGCCGCACCTCGCAGAACTGACGTGCGCGGTCGGCGCCTGCGAACGTCTGGTCGGCGTCGTCGCCTATACCGATGCGCCGGCCCAGGCGGCGCGCCTGCCGCAGGTCGGCGATGCCTACGGCGTCAACCTCGAAGCGCTGCTGCGCCTGCAGCCCGATCTGGTGCTGGCCTGGGATGGCGGTACGCCGGCAGCCGTGATCGAGCGTCTGCGCGGACTCGGACTCGCCGTGGAGACGGTGGCGATCCGCGACCTCGATGGCATCGGCGCGGCCATGGTCCGGATCGGCGAGCGTATCGATGCGCCAGATACCGCGCGAGCGGCGGCGGACTATCGTCGGCGCCTGCACGAACTACGCGCGCGCTATCGCGACCGGCGCCGGCTGCGCGCCTTCTACCAGACCGAGACCGCACCGGCGTTCAGCATCAACCGGCGTAGTCCGATTCACGAAGCCCTGTCGCTGTGCGGCGCAAAGAACGTGTTCGCCGATCTGCCGGCGCTGGCGGCGGCCGTCAGCCTGGAGGCCGTGATCGCCGCGCGACCCGAGGTGGTCGTGCACACCCAGCAGGAAGACCAGCAGGCGATGGCGCGCTATTGGGCGCGTCTGCCGCAACTGCCGCCGTCCGATCCGCGGCGCCGCGTGGTCGTCGACGGCAACACGCTGACCCGGCAGTCGCCGCGCATGCTCGACGGCATCGCCGAGTTGTGCGAAGGGCTGGACCGCGTGCGCGCCCTGGAGCCGTTCAACGCTGCCAAGTGATCTCGCCGCCGTGATCGCGCGCGAGGTGGCGCGCGATCACGAACAGTAGATCCGACAGGCGGTTGAGGTAGCGCAGCGACGCGGCGTTGACGGTGGATACCTCGTTCGCGCGCCACAGCGCGCGCTCGGCGCGGCGTGCGATCGCGCGCGCCAGATGCGCCTGCGCGCCCAGCGGCCCACCGCCCGGCAGCACGAACTCCTTGAGTGGTGGCAGGTCGGCGTTGAAGTCGCTCAGCCAGGCATCGAGCTTGGCGACGTGTTCGTCGCCGATGACGGCGTACTCGGGCATGGCGATCTCGCCGCCGATATCGAACAGGCGATGCTGGATCTGCTGCAGTACGTCGACGAAGCGTGCGGGCGGCGACAGCGCCAGCAGCACGCCGATGGTGCTGTTGAGCTCGTCGAGATCGCCCATCGCCGCGAAGCGCACATCGGTTTTGGGCAGGCGCTCGCCGGTGGCCAGGCCCGAGGTGCCGCCATCACCGGTGCGTGTTGCGATCTTGCTGAGTCGGTGGCCCATGGTTCGTGTTCGGACGAGCCGCAGCAGCCGAAAGGGCTGCCGCGGCGTGGCGAGATCTACAGGCTAGCGCGCAGGCCGACGTAGATCGAGGCATCCGCTTGGTTGAAGCCGGCTGCCGTCTGGTACTCCTTGTCGAGCACGTTTTCGGCCCTGAGTCTCAGCTCGACCGACGAGCCCAGCCGGACGCCGGCCTGCAGGTTGAGTAGCGCGTAGCCAGGCGCGGTGACCGGGGCTGCCGTGTCCGCGGAGATGTCCGGGCGTTCGCCGCTGCCCAGCAGATCGAAGCCCGCGTCCCAGCGGCCGAAATCGCGATGCACACGCAGCGCCACGGACCGCTTGCTGCGGCGGAGCAGGGGGCGCTGCTGGGTGCGGTCGACCGGATCCTGGATCAGCCCGGTGAGCGTGGCCGACCAGGCGTCGGCGCGCAGGTGGTAGCCAAGCTCGATACCTTCGTTGCGATAGCGGTCCACATTGACGGCCGTGCAATTGAAGTTCTCGTCGCAGGACAGGTTGATCAGGTCGTTGACATCGCTGCGGAACAGGCGCAGGTCGACGCGGTGGATCTGGCCGAAGCCCTGCTGCCACCCCAGCTCGAAGTTGCGGGCGCGCTCCGGGTCGAGCTCGGGATTGCCGCCGAAGCCGAAGCGATCGGTGGCATCCGGTGCGCGAAAGCCGGTGCCGGCGGAGGCGACGAGGCGCGCCGAGTCGGTGACATCGAAGCCGTAGTCCACAGAGCCGTCCCAGCGGCTGCCGAAGCCGTCGTACTCGCTCCAGCTCGCACCGGCGACGGCGCGATGACGTCCGAGGTTGAGCTCGTCCTGCAAGCGTACGGTCGTGATGTCGCGACGCTCGTCGATCGCGCTGCCAAAGCTCAGGGCCTCGACGTCTTCGCGCACCACGCCGACGCTGCCGCTGATCCGCTGACTGTTGCCGCGCCAGACCAGTTCCGCGTCGGTGCCCAGACGCACCGTCTCGACGTAGTCGCTGCTCTGCCGTTGCTCGATGTCGTCCTGCATGCGGCTGACGCGCAACTGCACCTGCAGGCGCTCGTCGACCGGCAGGGTTGCGTCGACGGCGGCGACCTGGTTGCGGTAATCCTGCTCCACCACCACGCGACTGAAGTCCGTCGGATCGAAGCCGTAGTACTCGGCCGTGCCGGCGCTGTCCCAGATCCGCGCGCCGAGGTTCACCGAGCCGACGCGCCAGTGCGAGCCGAGGTTAAGACTGGTGCGATCATATCCGGTGTCTTCGGACTGACCGGCGAGCGCCGGAAAGCCATCGGTTCTCAGGTGCTGCGCCTGCAGCGAGATGCCGCCGCGGTCGCTGCCCCAGGCGCCATACACGTTCGCCTCCCGGGTGGCGTCGCTGCCGGCGCGCAGGCTCAGATCCGCCGTTGTGGAACGCGTGGCTCGACGCGTGATGACGTTGACCACGCCCGCGATCGCATCGGATCCGTATAGCGTCGCGCGCGGGCCTTTGACGATCTCGATGCGTTCGATCATCTCCGGTGGGATGTTCTGCACGGCGCCGCCGCCCGCGGTCGCCGGGTTCATGCGCACGCCGTCGATCAGGATCAGCGTATGGTTGGACTCGCCACCGCGGACGAACAGCGAGGTGACCGCGCCCGGGCCCCCGTTGCGACCGAGCTCGATGCCCGCGAAGAAGCGCAAAAGCTCGGCGAGATCCGTGGCTTGTGCACGCACGATGTCCTCGCGCGTAAGGATCAACAGGGGTGCCAGCGTATCGCCCAGCGCGGTGGGTTGGCCGGTCGCCGTGACGACGATGGGATCGAGAGCGGTCGGCGCCGGCGGCTGCGCGAGCGCGACAACTGGCGCCGTCAGGGCGCCAAGGAAGAACAACGCTTTCATGCCTGTACTCCTGCGGCCTGCGTCCCCGCAGCCGCTTGGTCGGTGACCGGCGAAGATGCGCCGGCGTCATGCAGGCCGGTCTCCGGGCTTACAGGTTGCATCGGCGCCCGGGAGACGAAGACCGGATGCCGGATGCGGAATCGGCAGCCTTCCCGGAAGCGGGGTTCCAGTGGCTGCTGAGCCGATTCGCGACCTGATGACCGTTGCGGGGGCAGCGTCCGATTCGCACGGACTTCCCGTTTCACCCGCGGCACCGTGATGCCGCGGACACCTGCGCCGTCGATTCTAGCCGAGCCGCTAAGATGCGCGCTCGTCGAACCGGAGTAGGCGATGACGGACGAGTTACTCGGGGCTGCGCTTTCGGCGGCACGTGCCGCCAGCGACATCATCCGCAAGGCGTTTCGCGGCAATTTCGACGTGCGCTACAAGGCCGACGCCAGTCCGGTCACCGAGGTCGACGTCGCCGCCGAGCGCGCGATCAAGGCCGTGCTGCAGGCGCGTTTTCCCGACTTCGGTTTCTACGGCGAGGAGACCGGCGCCCAGAAGATGGACGCCGAGGCGCTGTGGCTGGTCGATCCGATCGACGGCACCAAGGCCTTCGTGCGCGGCTATCCGGTGTTTTCGGTGCAGATCGCGCTGATGCTCGGCGGTGAGCTGGTACTGGGCGTGTCCTGTGCGCCGTGCTGGAACGAAGGTCTGGGCGAGCTCGCATGGGCGGCGCGCGGCCGCGGGGCCTGGCGTGGGTTGCTCGACACCCCACTCGCGCAGTTCGAGCGCCTGCAGGTGTCGAGGGTCGACACGCTGGCCCAGGCGACGCTCTCGACCGGCAATCTGGCGACGCTCGCGCGTGCGCCTCAGTGGGCCGAGCTGGGACGCCTGATCCCGCAGTTGCACCGCATTCGCGGCTATGGCGACTTTTTGCACTACCACTATCTCGCTGCCGGCAAGATCGACGCGGTGATCGAGTCTGACGTCAACATCCTGGACATCGCCGCACTCGCCGTGATCGTGCGCGAGGCGGGGGGGCAGTTCACCGATCTCGGCGGCCGGCCGCTTGATCTGCAGACGCGCAGCGTGCTCGCCAGCAACGGCGTGCTGCACCCGGCGTTCGCCGGGCTTGCGCCGTCGGTGGGCTGAGCCGCGATGCGGCGCAAGTCAGCGTCTATCGCAGACTGATCACGTCCCAGCCGCGCTCCTGCGCGGCCGCGCGCAGTCGCGGGTCGGGATCGACGGCGACCGCGCGATCGGCCATTTCGAGCAGCGGCAAATCGTTGTGCGAGTCGCTGTAGGCGGTGATGCGCCCGCGGGGTTTGCGCTGTTCATCGAGCCAAGCCCGTAGCCGGGCCACTTTACCAGTCTGGAAGTTCGGCGTGCCCTGTAGTCGGCCGGTGTAGCGCCCGTCGACGATTTCGGGTTCGGTGGCGAGCAGATGCGGTACGCCGAGCAGCGCCGCGATCGGCTCGACCACGAAGCGGTTGGTCGCGGTGGTGATCAGGAGCGTATCGCCGGCGCGGCGGTGCCGCTCCAACAGCGCGGGAGCCCCCGGCGCGACCATCGGCACCACGCGCTCGTCGATGAAGCGCTTGCGCAGCTCCTGCATGACGTGCAGTTCGTGCTCGACCAGGGGCTGCAGCACGAACGCCCCATACGCATGAATGTCGAGCGTGCCGGCCTCGTACTCGCGATAGAAGCGCTCGTTGCTGCGGGCGTAATGATCGGCGTCGACCACACCGTTCTCGACCAGGAACACGCCCCACAGATAGTCGCTGTCGCCGGCGAGCAGGGTGTTGTCGAGGTCGAAGACGGCGAGGTTCATCGCGACGCGCGGCGAGGCGGCAGGCACGGAGTCTTCGAGCATAGCAGCATTGCCGATCTGCGCCGCACTGTGGAAAAATCCCACAAGACACCTTAGCGATAATCGTAAGTGATTGATTCAGACGGTTTTCGTCCGAACGTCGGTATCGTGCTCTGCAGCGCGGGCGGCCGTCTTTTGTGGGCCAAACGGATCAATCAGGATGCCTGGCAGTTTCCGCAGGGTGGCATTCAGCGCGGCGAGTCGCCGCGTGAGGCCTTGTTTCGCGAACTGCACGAGGAGTTGGGCCTGCTGCCCGAGCATGTGCAAATCCTCGGCGTGACCAAGGGATGGCTGCGTTACCGCCTGCCCGGTCGCTATCTGCGGCGCGGCCGCGGGCGCCTGTGCATTGGCCAGAAGCAGAAGTGGTTTGCGCTGCGCCTGGTCGGCGACGAAAGCGCAGTGCGCTTCGATACAACCTGCAAGCCCGAGTTCGATGGCTGGCGCTGGGTCGATTACTGGCAGCCGCTCGACGAGGTCGTCGAATTCAAGCGCGAGGTGTATCGCCGCGCGCTCAACGAGCTCGCGCCCCTGATCGGGGTGCAGCCGCGCGAGCCCCTCCGCCGCAACGCCATTGCCGCCTGAGCGGCCGTGGACGTCCGCAAGCAGGCGCTTGCTGGATTCGCGTTGACAATCGTTCTCATTCGATTTTACGATTGCGGCGCCATGTACCTCTGCGTCTGCAAGGCCGTTTCCGAACGCACCGCCCGCCGCGCGATTCGCGAGCAGGGGGTGGTGTCGCTGCGCGAGCTGACGCGCACGCACGGCATCGGCACCTGTTGCGGCAAGTGCGTCCCTGCCGCGCGCGCGTTGCTCGAGGAGGAGTTGGCGGCGTCGACCCCGCTGGCCGCGCCGCCGCTACCGCTCTCCGCGGGTGCCGTCGCCGTCTAATTCATGACCGGCGACGCTGCGCCGGTGATGCTGCGACTGAGAATCCGACGCGCTTGTTCTCCCGTCGAGATTCCGTCATCGAAATTTTTCGCTGCCTATACTCGCTCCGACACAAATCCCGGAGCGAAACCATGCGCGGCGACGCCAAAGTCATCGAGTATCTCAACCAGGCGCTCAAGAACGAGCTGACCTCGATCAACCAGTACTTCCTGCATGCACGCATGCTGAGCAACTGGGGCATGAAGCGTCTCGGCAAGCACGAGTACGAGGAATCCATCGACGAGATGAAGCATGCCGACAAGCTCATCGCGCGCATCCTGTTTCTCGAAGGGCTGCCGAACCTGCAGGATCTGGGCAAGCTCTACATCGGCGAGGATGTAAAGGAAATCCTCGAGTGCGACCTCAAGCGCGAGAAAGAAGCGCATCCGTTGTATAAGGATGCGATCGCCTACTGCGAGAGCGTGCGCGATTACGTCACGCGCGAGCTGCTGGTCGAGATCCAGCAAAGCGAGGAGGCACACATCGACTGGATCGAGGAGCAGCTTGGTCTGATCGAGCGCATGGGCCTGCAGAACTTCGTGCAGTTCGCCTGCGGCGAGATGACCGAGAGCTGATCGTAACTGGTGACACGCGAAACGCCCCGGACAGCGGGGCGTTTTTCAGAACGGCTTGACGATCACCAGGATGACGATCGCAAGCAGTGCCAGCGCAGGCACTTCGTTGGCGATCCGATAAAACCGAGCACTGTGCGCATTGCGCCGCTCGGCGAAAGCGCGCACGCGCGTCTTCAGCCAGCCGTGATAGGCGGACAGGCCGATGACCAGCGCCAGCTTGGTGTGCAGCCAGCCCATTTGCAGATGGCCCGGTACGAGCCACAGCAGCCACAGACCGAAGACCCAGGTGCCGACCATCCCCAGCGTGGTGATGCGGTAGAGGCGGCGCTCCATCACGCAGAAGCGCTCATGGCCCGGCTCGTCTGTAGTGTCGGCGTGATAGACGAACAGACGCGGCAGGTAGAACAGCCCCGCGAACCAGGCGACGACGAAGAACACGTGGAAGGCTTTGATCCATAGCATGGCGGCACCTCGGGCGCGCAGTGTAGGACATACCGCTGCCGCTAGAATGCAAGGCTCGCCGCCGGCACGGGGTCTGCGGCAATCGTGGCGAAGCTGAACAATGATCAAGGTGGGTATCGTCGGCGGCACCGGCTACACTGGCGCCGAGCTTTTGCGCCTCTTGGCGCAGCACCCGCAGGCACAAGTGAGCGTGCTGACCTCGCGCAAGGAGGCTGGCGAGCGCGCGGATGCGCTGTTCCCGCACTTGCGCGGACAGACCGATCTTCACTTCGAGGCGCCCGATACGGCGCGGCTCCAGCAGTGCGATGCCGTGTTCTTCGCCACGCCGCACGGCACGGCGATGACGATGGCACGGGAGCTCTTGGACAGCGGTGTGCGCATCATCGACCTGTCCGCGGACTTTCGCCTGCGCGACCCGGCGGCGTTCAGGCAGTGGTATGGCCTCGAACATGCATGTCCGGACGTGCTCGAAGAAGCGGTCTACGGCCTGCCGGAAGTGAATCGCGAGCGCATCCGCTCGGCGCGCGTCGTCGCCAATCCCGGCTGCTATCCGACGGCGGTGCAGCTCGGCTTTCTGCCGCTGATCGAGGCCGGTCTGGTGGCCGAAGGCGCGGCCTTGGTCGCCGATTGCAAGTCCGGCGTCAGCGGTGCCGGACGCGAAGCCAAGCTCGGCTCGCTGTACTGCGAGGCCGGTGATTCGTTCAAGGCCTATGGCGTGTCGGGGCATCGGCACTGGCCGGAGATCGCGCAAGGGCTCGCCCAGATCGCCGGGCGCAAGCTCGACGTCTGCTTCGTACCACACCTGGTGCCGATGATCCGTGGCATCCACGCGACTCTGTACGTGCCGATGGACCGCGTGCCCGACGATCTGCAGGCGGTGTTCGAGCGCCGCTACGCCGGAGAGCCTTTCGTCGACGTGATGCCGGCCGGCGCGCACCCGGAAACCAGGAGCGTGCGCGCGAGCAACGTATGCCGGATCGCCGTGCATCGCTCGGTAGATGGTCGCCACGCGATCGTCCTTAGCGTGATCGACAATCTGGTCAAGGGTGCTTCCGGACAGGCGGTACAGAACCTCAATCTGATGTTCGGTCTGGACGAGCGCTGCGCGCTCGACGTGCCGCCGCTGGCACCCTGAGTCGTCGATGCAGCCGCGTATCGTCGTCGCGCGCCAACGCCCGTGGTGGCTGAAACCGGTGCTGATCGGCGGGGGGAGCTTCGCCTTGGCGCTCGGTGCCTGGGGCTTGTATCTCTACACGCGCGCAGCGACGGTGACGGATTTCGAGCGCGCTCAGCTCGAAGTCGAGCAGCTGCGCGAGGAGCGGCGTAGCCTGACACGCGATCTGCGCATGGCGCGCGACGAGATTCGCCGGCTGCAGGAGCAGGTGGCCTACGTGGAGCGTTCGCGTCAGATCGATGCCGAGGCCTGTGAGGCGGTGCGCGCGTCGCTGGTCGATCTGCAGGCGGAGGCCTCCGATCTACGCGAACAACTGGCGTTCTATCGTGGGATCGTCGCGCCCGAGCAGTCGCGGGCCGGCGTGCGGGTGTACGAGTTCAAGCTCAGACCGGGTGTTCAGCCGCGGCGCTACATCTACGAGCTGGTGCTGATCCAGTCCGTGCGCCACGACAGACGTGTCGCCGGTCGTATCGAGCTCGAACTGATCGCAAAGCAAAGCGACGCCGAGATGCGCCTGCCATGGCAGACGCTCACAGTGGGTGACGCCGGGGCGAATCTGGTATTTTCCCTGAAGTACTTCGAGGAGTTTTCCGGCGAGATCGAGATCCCAGCGCGTGTTGTGCCGGAGCGCGTGCGCGTGACGTTGATGCCCGAAGGCAGTGACGCGCCGCGCGTCGACGAGTCATTCGACTGGGCGCGCCTGGTCGGACAAGGAGATGGCTAGCGATGTTTGGCAGTAGCAGCAGCAACAACAGTAGCAGCAAGGCTGCGTCCAATAGCAGCGTCGGCGTCGACACGCTGATCGGCCGGCAGACCGAGATTCTGGGCGATGTCCGCTTCACCGGCGGCTTGCACGTCGATGGCAAGATCAAGGGCAAGGTGATCGCGTCCGCCGACAAGGCGGCGGCGCTGTCGGTGAGCGAGCATGGCACGATCGAGGGCGATGTACGTGTGCCGAACGTCGTGCTCAACGGCGTCGTGACCGGTGACGTTCACGCCTCGCAAAAGATCGCGCTGTCGTCCAAGGCGCGCATCACCGGCAACGTGTTCTACCGCCTCATCGAGATGGAGAGCGGCGCCAAGGTCAATGGCCAGCTCGTGCACGATGACGGCACCGGCGCGTCGGCGAACTTCAGCGCCACGGCGGCAGCGCCGGCCGAATCCGACGGTGCACGCGGCGCCGCCGACGAACTCAGCGAGGCGCGCCGGGTCAAAGGCATCGTCAACGGCTGATGATCGATCACCGGGTGTGCGAGATGGATGATCCTGTCATCTTCACCGAAGCCGCTGCGCAAAAGGTCTACGCCTTGCTGCAGGAAGAGGACAATCCGCAGCAGATGCTGCGGGTTTTCGTCAGCGGCGGTGGCTGTTCGGGATTCCAGTACGGGTTCCGCTTCGAGACGCAGGCCGAGGAGGACGACACCCGTGTGCATCGTGCCGGGGTGACGCTGCTGGTCGATCCGATGAGCCTGCAGTACTTACAGGGTGCGGAGATCGACTACAAGGAAACCGTGGAGGGCGCGCAGTTCGTGATCCGCAATCCGAACGCCAGCACCACCTGCGGTTGTGGTAACTCCTTCACCGTCTGAGTCGTAGACCGCCCGCGTCAGGGCAGATACAGACCCCCGAGCACGGCCTCGCGTGCCGCGCCGGTGACGGAAGGTACATTGCCGGGCAACCGCGCGACCCGACGCCAGGCCAGCCAGGCGAACGCTGCCGCCTCCACCAAGTCGCCGTCGATGCCCAGCTCGTCCGTGAGCTCGAGTCGAGTCTGTGGCAGCCGGGACTGCAGGGTTTCCCTCAGTAGGGCATTACGCCGCCCGCCGCCGCAGAGCAACAGCCGGCCGATCGTCGGTGCATGACGGCTCAGCGCGGCTGCGACACCGGCCGCGGTCAGCTCGCAGAGCGTGCGCTGCACGTCCGCGGCGGGCAACTCGTCGAGCCGAGGGTAGCGATCGCGCAGCCAGCTCAGGTTGAAATAGTCGCGCCCGGTGCTCTTGGGCGGTGGTTTCGCGAAGTAGGCATCAGCCAGACAGGCCTGCAGCAGCCCCGGGTGGATCGTGCCGCTGCGCGCCCATTCGCCGTCCCGGTCGAAAGGCAGCCCGCGATGCTGGGCGACCCACAGGTCCATCAGAGCATTCGCCGGGCCGGTGTCGAAGCCACAAACCTGCCCGTCGACCGTCAGCAGCGTAACGTTGGCGATGCCGCCGAGATTGAGGATCGCGCACGGCGCGTGCGCTACGAAGCAAGCGCGATGGAAGGCGGAAACCAGCGGCGCACCCTGGCCGCCGAGAGCCAGATCGCCGCGGCGGAAATCCGCGACGACGGCGATGCCGCAACGGGCGGCGATCAGCGCCGGGTCGCCGAGTTGCAGGCTGTTGCGGCTCGCGAGCGGGTCATGGAACAGCGTCTGGCCGTGTGATCCGATCACGGCGACCGCATCCTGAT
The DNA here is from genome assembly GCF_040327995.1 of Sinimarinibacterium thermocellulolyticum. Taxonomy (NCBI): domain Bacteria; kingdom Pseudomonadati; phylum Pseudomonadota; class Gammaproteobacteria; order Nevskiales; family Nevskiaceae; genus Sinimarinibacterium; species Sinimarinibacterium thermocellulolyticum. Next base: position 181,828 of record NZ_JBEPIJ010000002.1, read on the forward strand.
CGATCCGGGCTCGGTTCATCAGCGTGAGCGCGGCATGCGCGAAATGCTCGGCGATGGCGTGATCCAGATCCGCCAGTTCGCGCAGACTCAGCGGCCGCTCGGGCTCGGTCTGTAGCGCCAGCAGCCGCGCGCGTAAGGGCGCCACGTACTCGACGCGCGCGTGGCTCGCGATGGTAATGCTGCCGCTCGCCGCATCGATGTCGCACAGCACGGCATCGATGCCGTCCATGCTGGTGCCCGACATCAGGCCGATGCACCTGGGCATCGGTGCGCTCAGAGTCCGTGAAGAAATGCACGCCCTGTGCATTTCTTCTGTCGCAAGTCCGGCACACGCCCGGACTTGCTCGCACGCATCAAGCCCTTGCGGGCCAGATGCGCGTCCGGCCATCCCTGGCCGCCCCGAGAGCCTGAAACATTCACGGGTGCTCAGGGCGTGGCGGTGGTCGCGGTCGCCTGAACTCGCGCGAGGTGCTGCTCGGCCATCGCGTCAAGCCGAGCCAGAATCGGCGCGGATTCGAGTTTCCACTGCGCGAGTACGGAGCGCGGCAGCGGATTGGCGCGCGGCAGTGGTACCGTGACCGGATCCTTGTGCACGCCGTTGACGCGGAACTCATAGTGCAGATGCGGGGCGGTGGCGAGGCCGGAAGCGCCGACGTAACCGATGACCTGTCCCTGACGCACCGTCAAACCGGCGCGCAGACCGCTGCGGAAGCGCGACATGTGTGCGTAGAGTGTCGTGTACTGTGAACCGTGTTTGAGGATCACCACGCGGCCGTAACCGCCCTTGACGCCGATGAACTCGACTTTCCCGTCGGCCGTCGCGCGTATCGGGGTGCCGGCACTGGCCGCGTAGTCCACGCCCTTGTGCGCGCGGATGGTGTTGAGGATGGGATGGCGGCGCCGCAGGTTGAAGTGCGAGCTGATGCGGGCGAAATCGACGGGCGTACGCAAGAAGGCCTTGCGGATCGAGTCGCCCTCGGGGGTGTAGTAGGCCGTGTTGCCGGATTGATCGATGTAGCGGACGGCGCGGAAGCTGCGTCCGCGGTTGACGAACTCGGCGGCGATGATGTCGCCGTCGCGCAGCTTTTCGTCGTCGCGATACAACTCCTCGTAGATCACGGCGAAACGATCGCCGACGCGCAGGTCCAGCGCGAAATCGATGTCGTAGCCGAATATCTCGGCGAGCTGCATCAGCAGCCGGTTGGACAGGCCGGCGCGCTGGCCGTCGAGGAACAAGGAGTTCTCGATGATGCCCATCGCCTGCGCCTGACGGCGTTCGTACTCGATCGCCGTGGTCACGGCTTCGAGCTGGTTCTCGGTATCGCGGCGCACGTGCAACGTGGCTTTACCGTCGAGCTCGAAGCGCAGCTCTGCGAGGCGGCTTTCCGGCGTTTTGCGGAGTTGCAGCTTGTCGCCGGCGCGCAGGTTCTTGAGGCGAGCCGATTCCGGGCTGAGCTTGGTGACGGCGATCGCCTCTGAGAAGCCCAGGCCATGGGCCTCGAAGATCTGCGACAGCGTTTGTCCGCGCTGCACCTCCACCGTCACCCAGTCGCTGGGCTCCGGCGGCGGCAGCGTGTCGGCCAGTGCGGCCTGGATCGATTCGGTGAATGCCGCGTCCGTGCTGCTCAGCGTCGCCGCGATATCGCTCGGCAAGGCGCCATCGACGATGGCGCTCTGGCGTTTGGCGACGCCTTCGCGCGTGGCGACGGCAGCGAGCAGCACGGCACACAGTGAGGCGATCAATACGGACCGCTTGACCGAACGGCGGGGTGCCGGCTCGGCTGGGCTATAATCGAATCTCATCTCTGACCCAAAAAAAACGAACAAGTGCCGTGGCTTGACGCCGTGGCCCGCACCCTGAGCGTCCTATCGTCGTTATGGTTGTTGACCCACTTGTGCGGCGTAAGGAAACACAGTTTCGTGCGCCTTGGCAAGCACTTCCCTGCAGTCGCTCCCGCACGGCGTAAAGTTCTGGTGGTTTTTCCGGTGCGTCCGTGCCGTCACAGCAGCCTTGGAACATGAGCAGCGAATTCGCCGAACTCGAGCGTGGTACCGAAGAGATCCTCCCCAAAGACGAGTTTCGTGCGCGTCTGCGCGAAGCGGCGGCACGAGGGCGTCGCCTGCGGATCAAAGCCGGCTTCGACCCGACGGCGAGAGATCTGCATCTGGGGCACACCCTGCTGCTGAACCGGCTCCGCGCCTTCCAAGAGGCCGGGCACGAGGCCGTCTTTCTGATCGGCGACTTCACCGGCATGATCGGCGATCCCACCGGGAAGAACGAGACGCGCAAGCCGCTGAGCCGCGAGCAGGTCGCGGAGAATGCCAAGACCTATACCGAACAGGTCTTCAAAATCCTCGATCCGGCGCGCACGACGATCGAGTTCAATAGCCGCTGGCTCGATGCGCTGGGCGCGGAAGGGATCATTCGGATCGCTGCGCAGCACACCGTCGCACGCATGCTCGAGCGTGACGACTTCGCCAAGCGCTACGCCGGCGGACAGCCGATCGCGATCCACGAGTTCCTCTACCCGCTGCTCCAAGGCTACGACTCGGTGGCTCTGCGGGCCGATGTCGAGCTCGGTGGCACCGACCAGAAGTTCAACCTGCTGGTCGGACGTCACCTGCAGCAGGCCTTTGGGCAAAGACCGCAATGCATCATGACCGTGCCGATCCTCGAGGGTCTGGACGGCGTGCAGAAGATGTCGAAATCGCTCGGCAACTACATCGGCGTCAACGACCCGCCAGCGGAGATGTTCGGCAAGATCATGTCGATCTCCGACAGCTTGATGTGGCGGTACTACGACTTACTGTCGTTCGAGCCACTCTCCACCGTTCGTGAGCTGCGCGCGAGCGTCGAGGCGGGCGCCAACCCGCGCGACGTCAAGATGCGTCTGGGCGTCGAAATCGTGAGCCGCTTCCACGGCGCGGCGTCCGCCGAGGCTGCGCGTGCAGCGTTCATCCAGCAGTTCTCCAAGGGCGGGCTGCCGCAGGACATTCCGGAGGTGAGTGTCGCGGTGCCGGCACAAGGCATCTCCATTGCGCGCTTGCTGCGCGAAGCCGGGCTGGTCGGCAGCAATGCCGAAGGCGCACGCATGGTGGAGCAGCGCGCGGTGCGGCTCGATCAGCAAAGGGTGGAAGACCGCGGGCTGATGCTGTCGGCGGGTGGTACCCACCTGCTGCAAGTGGGGACCAGGCGCTACGCCCGCGTCAGGCTGGTCGCATCGTGATCGAAAATTGACCGCAAAACGGGCAGAAAATGCCCACATTTTGCGCACGACGATCTCGTCAGAACGTCATTGAGAAACAAAAAATCGAGCAAAAACAATATCTTAATAACATATTGGCAAAGCCGCGTTGACGCCCCTCAAAAAAACCCTATCATTCGCCTCCCCGCTGACGGCGGCGGCGCAAAAGACGCCCAGTCAGCCAGCTCCTTAAAAGAACAAGCAAGTGATTTGTGTGGGTGCTCCCGTGAGCGTGGCGAAGCCACGCAACATCGAGAGTATCAACGTAAGCCAAGTCGATTGAGCTTCGAAGATATCTCTTCAGTGCCGTAGGCGTTTAGCCGCGCCGAAAGCAATAGGTTCAAGCTTTACACCTTAAAGTGGAGAGTTTGATCCTGGCTCAGATTGAACGCTGGCGGCATGCCTAACACATGCAAGTCGAACGAGGTGTAGCAATACACCTAGTGGCGGACGGGTGAGGAATACGTAGGAATCTGCCTCAGAGTGGGGGATAGCCCGGGGAAACTCGGATTAATACCGCATGATCTCGCAAGAGCAAAGCAGGGGACCGCAAGGCCTTGCGCTCTGAGAGGAGCCTACGTCTGATTAGCTAGTTGGTGGGGTAATGGCCTACCAAGGCGACGATCAGTAGCTGGTCTGAGAGGACGATCAGCCACACCGGAACTGAGACACGGTCCGGACTCCTACGGGAGGCAGCAGTGGGGAATATTGGACAATGGGCGCAAGCCTGATCCAGCAATGCCGCGTGTGTGAAGAAGGCCTTCGGGTTGTAAAGCACTTTAGCCAGGGAAGAAAACGCTCGGCCTAATACGTCGAGTCTTGACGGTACCTGGAGAATAAGCACCGGCTAACTCTGTGCCAGCAGCCGCGGTAATACAGAGGGTGCTAGCGTTAATCGGATTTACTGGGCGTAAAGCGTGTGTAGGCGGCTGTTCAAGTCGGTTGTGAAAGCCCTGGGCTCAACCTGGGAATTGCTTCCGAGACTGAACGGCTAGAGTACGGTAGAGGGCGGTGGAATTTCCGGTGTAGCGGTGAAATGCGTAGATATCGGAAGGAACACCAATGGCGAAGGCAGCCGCCTGGGCCTGTACTGACGCTGAGACACGAAAGCGTGGGGATCAAACAGGATTAGATACCCTGGTAGTCCACGCCGTAAACGATGAGAACTTGACGTCGGCATGCTCTGCGTGTCGGTGTCGCAGCTAACGCGATAAGTTCTCCGCCTGGGGAGTACGGCCGCAAGGTTGAAACTCAAAGGAATTGACGGGGGCCCGCACAAGCGGTGGAGTATGTGGTTTAATTCGATGCAACGCGAAGAACCTTACCTGGCCTTGACATGCTAGGAATCCTGCAGAGATGTGGGAGTGCCCGCAAGGGAACCTAGACACAGGTGCTGCATGGCTGTCGTCAGCTCGTGTCGTGAGATGTTGGGTTAAGTCCCGCAACGAGCGCAACCCTTGCCCTTAGTTGCCACCATTTAGTTGAGCACTCTAAGGGGACCGCCGGTGACAAACCGGAGGAAGGTGGGGATGACGTCAAGTCATCATGGCCCTTATGGCCAGGGCTACACACGTACTACAATGGCCGGTACAGAGGGTCGCCAACCCGCGAGGGGGAGCTAATCCCAGAAAGCCGGTCGTAGTCCGGATCGGAGTCTGCAACTCGACTCCGTGAAGTCGGAATCGCTAGTAATCGCCGATCAGCATTTGCGGCGGTGAATACGTTCCCGGGCCTTGTACACACCGCCCGTCACACCATGGAAGTCTGTTGCACCAGAAGTGGGTAGTCTAACCGCAAGGAGGGCGCCTACCACGGTGTGGCCGATGACTGGGGTGAAGTCGTAACAAGGTAGCCGTAGGGGAACCTGCGGCTGGATCACCTCCTTTCAAGTATGCTTCAAAGCGCCTCGGGAGTGCCCACACAAATCACTTGCGCACAGTCGGAATCGCCGAGCCGGCGATCTCCACCCGGAACAGGTACTGCCTGGGGTCTGTAGCTCAGCTGGTCAGAGCACACGCTTGATAAGCGTGGGGTCGCTGGTTCAAATCCAGCCAGACCCACCATCGCCGACGCAGACTCGCTTCGGGGCGGACTTCGGGGCCATAGCTCAGCTGGGAGAGCACCTGCTTTGCAAGCAGGGGGTCGTCGGTTCGATCCCGACTGGCTCCACCACGTTGATTCAAGAAAGCCTGTTTGGCAGGCTTTCTTGAGTCCACCTCATGTGGTCCAGTTCTTTAACAATACGGTTTGTAGTTGAACACTGTAAGACATTACTGGTTGACGCGAGTCAATCAGACTCAATGCCTAAGGTGCTTGACGGCGTAAATGTTGTTGAGGTTGCGGTCCATGTAACTGAATGCCTTCACAAGAATGCTTGAGGTTATATGGTCAAGTGACCAAGCGCATCTGGTGGATGCCTTGGCGGCAACAGGCGATGAAGGACGTAGTAGCCTGCGATAAGCCTCGGGGAGCTGGCAAACAAGCTTTGATCCGAGGATTTCCGAATGGGGCAACCCAGCCCGCAAGGGCTATCTGCAGCTGAATCCATAGGCTGTAGAGGCGAACCCGGGGAACTGAAACATCTAAGTACCCGGAGGAAAAGAAATCAACCGAGATTCCGTAAGTAGTGGCGAGCGAACGCGGAGTAGCCCTTAAGCTTTTCATGTTCTAGCAGAAGATTCTGGAAAGTTTCGCCATAGTGGGTGATAGCCCCGTATGCGAAAGGACATGGGAAGTGAAATCGAGTAAGGCGAGGCACGTGAAACCTTGTCTGAACATGGGGGGACCATCCTCCAAGGCTAAATACTCGTTGCCGACCGATAGTGAACCAGTACCGTGAGGGAAAGGCGAAAAGAACCCCGGCGAGGGGAGTGAAATAGAACCTGAAACCGGATGCGTACAAGCAGTCAGAGCCCGAAAGGGTGATGGCGTACCTTTTGTATAATGGGTCAGCGACTTACTAGTCTGTAGCGAGCCTAACCGTATAGGGGAGGCGTAGGGAAACCGAGTCTGAATAGGGCGACTAGTTGCAGGCTGTAGACCCGAAACCCGTCGATCTATCCATGGCCAGGATGAAGAGTGGGTAACACCACTTGGAGGTCCGAACACACGTCTGTTGAAAAAGACGGTGATGAGCTGTGGATAGGAGTGAAAGGCTAATCAAGGCGGGTGATAGCTGGTTCTCCTCGAAAGCTATTTAGGTAGCGCCTCGTGTATCACTGTAGGGGGTAGAGCACTGTTACGGTCTGGGGGGAGCACAAGCTCCTACCCAACTGTTGCAAACTCCGAATACCTGCAAGTGCAATCACGGGAGACACACGGCGGGAGCTAAATTCCGTCGTGAAAAGGGAAACAGCCCTGACCACCAGCTAAGGTCCCCAAATCATCGCTAAGTGGTGAACGATGTGGGAAGGCTAAGACAGCCAGGATGTTGGCTTAGAAGCAGCCACCATTTAAAGAAAGCGTAATAGCTCACTGGTCGAGTCGGCCCGCGCGGAAGATGTAACGGGGCTCAAGCGATGTACCGAAGCTGTGGGTGCACACTCTGTGTGCGCGGTAGAGGAGCGTTCCGTAAGCCTGCGAAGGTGGATCGAGAGGTCTGCTGGAGGTATCGGAAGTGCGAATGCTGACATGAGTAACGACAATACGGGTGAAAAACCCGTTCGCCGTAAGCCCAAGGGTTCCAGCGCAACGGTAATCGGCGCTGGGTGAGTCGGATCCTAAGGCGAGGCCGAAAGGCGTAGTCGATGGGAAGCAGGCTAATATTCCTGCACTCGCTTATGCTGCGATGGGGTGACGGAGAAGGTTAGGGTAGCTGCCTGTTGGATGGTAGTTTAAGCCCGTAGGAAGATCCCTTAGGCAAATCCGGGGGGTCAATTCTGAAAGGTGATGACGAGTCGCTTCGGCGACGAAGTACCTGATACCCCGCTTCCAAGAAAAGCCTCTAAGCTTCAGGCATAAGTGATCCGTACCCGAAACCGACACAGGTGGGCGAGGAGAGTATCCTCAGGCGTTTGAGACAACTCGGATGAAGGAACTCGGCAAAATAGTGCAGTAACTTCGGGAGAAGGCACGCCTGCGCGAGCAGGCCGCAGTGAAGAGGGAGCTGAGACTGTTTATCAAAAACACAGGACTCTGCAAACACGAAAGTGGACGTATAGGGTCTGACACCTGCCCGGTGCCGGAAGGTTAATTGATGGGGTCAGCGAAAGCGAAGCTCTTGATCGAAGCCCCGGTAAACGGCGGCCGTAACTATAACGGTCCTAAGGTAGCGAAATTCCTTGTCGGGTAAGTTCCGACCTGCACGAATGGTGTAACGATGGCTCCACTGTCTCCATCCGAGGCTCAGTGAAATTGAAATCGCTGTGACGATGCAGTGTTCCCGCGGCAAGACGGAAAGACCCCGTGAACCTTTACTACAACTTCACATTGGATTTTGAGTTTGTTTGTGTAGGATAGGTGGGAGCCTTTGAAGTGCCGGCGCCAGCTGGCATGGAGGCAACCTTGAAATACCACCCTGATAAACTCGAAGTTCTAACCTCGTCCCGTGATCCGGGACAGGGACAATGTGTGGCGGGTAGTTTGACTGGGGCGGTCTCCTCCCAAAGCGTAACGGAGGAGTGCGAAGGTTAGCTCAGCGCGGTCGGAAATCGCGCTCTTGAGTGCATAGGCATAAGCTAGCTTGACTGCGAGACAAACAAGTCGAGCAGGTACGAAAGTAGGTCTAAGTGATCCGGTGGTTCTGTATGGAAGGGCCATCGCTCAACGGATAAAAGGTACTCCGGGGATAACAGGCTGATACTGCCCAAGAGTCCATATCGACGGCAGTGTTTGGCACCTCGATGTCGGCTCATCTCATCCTGGGGCTGTAGTCGGTCCCAAGGGTCCGGCTGTTCGCCGGTTAAAGAGGTACGCGAGCTGGGTTCAGAACGTCGTGAGACAGTTCGGTCCCTATCTGCCGTGGGCGTTCGAGATTTGAGGGGAGTTCACCTTAGTACGAGAGGACCGGGTGGAACGTACCTCTGGTGTTCCAGTTGTCACGCCAGTGGCATCGCTGGGTAGCTATGTACGGACGGGATAACCGCTGAAAGCATCTAAGCGGGAAGCCCACCCCAAGATGAGATCTCGCGAGGCGTAAGCCTCCTAAAGAGCCCTTGTAGACGACAAGGTTGATAGGCGCGGTGTGGAAGTGCAGTAATGCATGTAGCTAACGCGTACTAATTGCTCGTGCGGCTTGACCATATAACGCTCAAGCATTTTTGACGTTGAGTGCTGAGGCATTGAGTGTTTCAGTGTTCAAACTACAAACCAAATTCGGCGAAGCGCGACACTCGCGCTTTGCCAGCCGGTCTCCCTGGCGGCCATAGCGAGTTGGAACCACCCGTTCCCATCCCGAACACGGAAGTGAAACGACTCAGCGCCGATGATAGTGTGGCAGCTGCCATGTGAAAGTAGGACACTGCCAGGGTTTTAATCGTAGGACCCCGGAGCTTCGGCTCCGGGGTTTTCGTTTTCGGCGTACGGCACTTTCGGCTCTTGCCGCTGGTCAAGTCGCAACCAGGCACGATAATGACTGGCTGGCGACCGGAGTCGCCCCGCGTTCATCCGGCCGCGTGGTTCAGCCGGATTCACACCTGTCGGATATCGAGCCGATGAAACTTTCCCGTTCGCTGCTCCTGTGCGGCGGAGTGGCCCTGCTAACAGCTTGCGACAGTGGCCGTATCACGCTCTCGGTCACGGATGCGCCGATCGATTTCGCGGAGGAGGTCGTCGTGCAGTTCAGATCGGTGGCCTTCGAGCGCGACGACGGCACGCGCCACATCGTCGAGTTCAACACACCGGTGCGCGTCGATCTGTCGCGTTTGACCGGCGAGCTTAGTGAGGTGCTGGTTGAGGATCGCCCACTGCCGGCTGCGGACTATCGGGCGATCGAGTTCGCGATCGACGGCGGACAGACGCAGCTGACATCCTACGTCCAACTGATCGATGGCCGCCGCCTACCGCTGTTCGTGCCAGAGCGGTTCGCCGACGATCTGCGTGTGTCCGCCGATTTCTCGGTCGAGGCAAAAGAATCGGTTGCGGCAACGGTCGACTTCGATCTGCGGCGTTCACTGGTCATCGTCGACGACTCAAGAGTGGAGTTCCGGCCGAATCTGCGCTTCATCCTCGACGAGAACGCGCACAGCGTATCCGGCACGATTGCGGGCGCACTGCTGCAGCCGCCCTGTGTGCCGGCGGTCTATGTCTACGCAGGGCACGACGTCCAGCCCGACGATGTCGGCGGCACCGATGACGAGCCGCTGAGTTCGGCGATCGTTTTCACTGAAGCAGGCAGCGGCGAGCGCCGCTACACCGTCGGCTTCTTGGAGGCAGGCGACTACACCCTGGCGCTGACCTGCGACGCGGGCAGCGACGATGCCGACCGCGATGACGGCACCGAGTTCGTGCGCGTGCGCGAGGTCGAGCTTCGCGCCGGCAGGCGTGAGACGGTGAACTTCCAGTAGAGGTTGTACGCGGCGTCAAGCCGCGGCTTGCGCCTGCGCCGCCTTGCGCGCGTCGAGCTTTCGTTTGCTCGGCAGGATGCCCATCGCCTTGCAGATGATGCCGAGCATGATCTCGTCGGCGCCGCCGCCGATCGACACCAGGCGGGTGTCGCGATAGGCGCGCGCGACGGGATTCGCCCACATGTACCCCTGGCCGCCCCAGAACTGCATCAGTGCGTCCGTCACCTCGCGCGAGACGCGCCCGATCTTGAGCTTGCACATCGACGCGAGCATCGCGATGTGCTCCGGCGTGTGTTTGCCGCTGATGTACTCCTGCGTCGTCTGGTAGACCAGGGCTTTGACCGCCTCGACTTCTGTGCGCAGCTCGGCGAGGCGGAAGTGTACGTATTGGTTGTCGAGGATCGACTGACCGAAGGCCTGGCGCTGACCGGTGTAGTCGATGGTCTGTTGGATTAGGTTGAGCAGACCATCGATGCCGCTCGCGGCACCGAACAGCCGCTCCTCCTGGAACTGCATCATCTGATAAACGAACCCCATGCCCTCCTGACCGATGAGGTTGCGCTGCGGCACACGCACGTTGTCGAGGAAGATCATGGCCGTATCGGAGGCACGCATACCCAGCTTGTCGAGCTTGGTGCGACGGTCTATGCCCTTCGCATCCATCGGAACGATGAGCAGGCTCTTGTTCAGATGCGGCTTGCCCTCGGAGGTGTTGACCAGCATGCACGCCCAGTCCGACTGCGTGCCGTTGGTGATCCACATCTTTGAGCCGTTGATGACGTAGTCGCCGCCGACTTTACGTGCCTGGGTCTTGATTCCAGCGACGTCGGATCCGGCGCCGGCCTCGGACACCGCGATGGACACGCAGACATCGCCGGCAATCGCGGGTGCCAGATACTCACGCTTGAGCTCAGCCGAACCGAAACGTGCGAGCGCGGGTGTGGCCATGTCGGTCTGCACGCCGATACCCATGGGAATGCCGCCGCAGCTGCAGTTGCCGAGCGCCTGCGCAAACATCACCTCGTAGCTGTAATCGAGCCCCATGCCGCCGAACTCGACTGGCTTGGTCACACCGAGCAGGCCGAGATCGCCCATCTTCTTGAGCACCTCGCGGGCGGGCCAGATACCTGCGGCTTCCCACTCTTCCACATGGGGATTGATCTCATCCTCGACGAACTTCTTGGTCGTGCGATACAGCTCCAGGTGCTCGTGGGTAATGATCATTTCCACTTTCCTCGATCGTGTCTTCGCCGATTCTATCCTCAGCGGCGCACGGACCGGCAAGTCGGAGCCGCTGTCAAGCGGCCGAATGGAACGGATGATTACCTATATTCAACGGCCGCAGTCGGCGGGTTCGACCTCGAGCTCGAACAGCGCCGGCCAGTTCTTGCCGGTGACGTAGAAGCGGTCGCTCGCAGCATCGTAGGCGATGCCGTTGAGCACATGCTCGCGCGCGTTCCAGTTGGCGGGCTTGTCGAAGTGCAGCTTCAGCGCCTGCAGATCGAGCCACGCGCAGACGTTGCCCGTGAGTGGATCGATCACGGCGATGCGATCGGTTTGCCACACGTTGGCGTAGATCAGTCCACGCGCATACTCCAACTCGTTGAGGCCGCGCAACGCGTGATTTGCGTCGCGTACCTCGCGCTCATGTATCACTGAGAAATCTTCCGCACGGCGAAAGCGCAGTGTCGCGCTCCCATCGCTGGTGATCAGGTGCGTGCCATCGTGAGTGATGCCCCAGCCTTCGCCGCCATAGGTCATACGCGACAGCGGCTTAAGATCCAGATCGAACCACTGCGCGATTCGCTCACGCCAGGTCAGCATCACGATCTTGCCGCGCCAGACGGTCGCCCCCTCGGCAAACCAGTTCGCCGGCAGCGCGCGTGAGCGCAACACCTCGCCGGTGCGCTTCGACTTGATCATTAGTCGAGATCGGCCATACAGACCGCTCGATTCGATCAGCACATCGTCGTGAACGACGAGGCCTTGAGTGAAGTGATCCGTTCCGTGCGCGAGCGTCGCCGTGATGCGCCACGACAACGACGCAACGTCGTCTTTCGCTGCGCATGCGCATGCGAGAAGCGAGCAAGTGATGAATGCGATCGTGATCGGAAGTCGTTGCATGGCGCTGCTCCGAGCGGGCGAGCTTCATTGTGCTCGAATACAAAGGCGTTGCATTAATTTTTTTTATTCGGTAAAAATTCACACCGTGGAAATGCATCGTGCGTTTCCAAAACCGCGCGGAGTGTTCCGCGACCACTGAAGCACGGAGGATGTGTGATGGCGATGAAGAAGGCTGCTGCTGCGAAAAAGCCGGCGAAGAAGGCTGCGAAAAAAGCGACGAGGAAGGTCGCCAAGAAGGCTGCCGTGAAAAAGGCGGTGAAGAAGGCCGTCAAGACCGTCAAGAAGGCTGCCAAGAAGGTCGTGAAGAAGGCCAAGGCCGCGGCGAAGAAGTGAGCGGGCTGTGAACCGCACGGGCGGTCCGCTTCGAACCGCACGCAAGGTGACGGTTGCTCGCCGCCCGACCTTTGAAGCGCCGACAGCGAACGCTTGAGCTTTGCGCCGCGGCTACGCGATCCGGTCGAGTAGCCGCGCTTTTTTCCGGCGCATTATTCGCGTGACGTGATTCCATCGCTCGGGTATCCGCAAGCCTGCGGCTACAATGCCGCGCCGGGTTGAGGATGTCACGATGATCAAAAGCATGACCGGTTACGCACGCGTGGAGCGTGTGGGGGACTGGGGGCGCATGACTTGGGAGCTGCGCTCGGTCAATCACCGCTATCTCGACGTGCAGTTCCGCCTGCCGGATGAGTTCCGCGCGCTCGAAGCCGAGCTGCGCGGTGTCGCCGGTGCGCGCATCTCGCGCGGCAAGATCGAATGTGCGCTGCGCTACCAGCGCGAGGCGGCGGGTACCGAGCGCATCGAACTCGACGCGCAGCGGCTGCAGCAACTCAAGCAGGCGCTCGACGAGGTGAACCTTGCCTTCGGTGCGACCACGGCGCCCGAGCCGACGCGGCTACTCGCGTTTCCCGGTGTGATACGCGAAGCGCAATCCGATTTCGCGCCGCTGCTGACGCAGGCGCGCAGTCTGTTCGACGAAGCCATCGGCCAGTTCACCGCCGCGCGCGAGAGCGAGGGGGCGCGCCTGTCGCAGTTCCTGGTCGAACGCTGTGAGGCGCTTGCCGATCTGGTTGCGCAGATCCGGGCGCGACAACCGGAGGTCCGCGAGCAGTGGCTCGAACGCCTGCAGCAGCGCTGTCGCGATCTTGGCGTAGAAGTCGATGCGCAGCGACTCGCGCAGGAGATCGTGCTGGCTGCGCAGCGGCTCGACGTCGAAGAGGAAATGTCGCGGCTCGCGAGCCACCTGATCGAGGTGCGTCAGGTTCTCGATCGCGACGAGGCCGTGGGCCGGCGCCTCGACTTCCTGATGCAGGAACTCAATCGTGAGGCGAACACCACCGCGTCGAAGTCGCAGGACGCCCAGATGACGCGCTGCGCGGTCGACATGAAGGTGATCATCGAGCAGATGCGGGAGCAGGTGCAGAACATCGAGTGAAGCGATGGCGACCGACCCGAACCCGATTCCCGGCCGTCTGACGATCGTCTCGGCGCCCAGTGGCGGCGGCAAGACCAGCCTCACCCGCGCGCTGCTGCCGCGGCTGGCGGCCCATGGCGTGCGCGCGTGCATCTCGGTGTCTTACACGACGCGGGCGCCGCGTAGCGGCGAGGTCGACGGCGAGCACTATCACTTCATCGACGAGCCGCGCTTCTTGGAGATGATCGCCGCCGACGCGTTTCTCGAGCATGCGCAGGTCTTCGGGCGTCGTTATGGTACCGGACGCGCACGCACGCAGGCGCTGCTCGATCAAGGTTTTGACGTGATTCTCGACATCGACTGGCAGGGGGCGCGTCAGGTCCGGCGGGTGATGCCAGAGTCGTGCTCGGTGTTCATCCTGCCGCCGTCCTTGGCCGAACTGGAGCGGCGTCTGCGCGCCCGCAGCCAGGATGATGACGCGACCATTGCCCGGCGCATGGGCGATGCGCAACGCGAGATGTCGCACTACGACGAGTACGATCATCTGATCGTCAATGACGACTTCGACCGGGCGCTGGAGGCGCTCACGGCAGTGTTCCTGTCACCGCACCTGCGGCGTCCGCTGCAGGCGGCGCGGCACGCGCATTTGATCCGCGAGTTGCTGGCGAATTCATCACCAGTCCGCTAAACTGCGCGGCCCCGAAAGGACCCCGGTCCGTGGGGGTTACCCGAATCTGGTGAAATCATGGCTCGCGTCACCGTAGAAGACTGTCTCCAGAAGATCCCCAACCAGTTCGACCTGACCCTGGTGGCTGCCAAACGTGCGCGCCAGCTCGCCCGCGGTGCCGACGCGCATCTGCCCTGGGGCAACCACAAGTCGACGGTGTTGTCGCTGCGCGAGATCGCCGAGGGCTACATCGACCGCGGGGTCCTCGACGAGGTCGATCTGCCGGCGGTGCAGCAGCCGAAGATGGAGCTCGAAGCCCTCGACCCGTCATTCGACGCCTGAGCTGCGACTGCACGTCGCGCCGAGCCCGCCGCAAGGCGGGCTTCGTCGTTAGAAGCTTCGTCGTTTACGGGCGCGCGAGGCGTTCGGCGATCGCGCGGATCACTTGCGGATTGCACGGCAGGCCCATGTGCGAGCCGCGCACCTCGACGTTCTCGGTGTGATCGGTCTCGGGTTCCAGGCAGCACGGCCAGGCGACGATGCCGTCCTCGCGCGTGTAGATCGCGGTGCACGGCACCGGCGGCGGCGTGATGCGGCGCAGGAAGCCGTCGAGATCGAGATTCACCGGCCGGCCGGCATTCACCAGCCGGAACATCGCCATCATGTTGTTGGCATCGGGGCGCAGGTTGATCGGACTGCCGAGCGTGAACACGCGGCGCACGCGCTGCGGATGATGCCGTGCGAGTTCACGCACGAACACACCGCCCAGACTCCAGCCGATCAGGCTCACCGGACCGTGTCGCTCATGCAGCTCGGCGAGCCGGGCGTTGAGGGAGTCCTTGATCGTAGGCCGCATACCGAGATTGACACCCAGTCCCCAGCCATAGGCGGCGTAGTTGAGCGCGCGCAGCACACGGCGCAGCGGGGCAGTGGCGGCATCCCCGGCGCCGAAGCCGGGCACGACGATCAGCGCATGGCCGTCTCCGGCCGGCAAGCGCCGGTGGAGGCCGCGCAGCCGCAGCGGTGCGAGCGCAAACTCATACGCGGCACGCGCTTCGAGTAGCAACAGGCGCGCGGAAGGCGCGCGGACATTCTCGGCAGTGGTCGTGCTCATCGGCGCAACGGCGGTGTGGACGCCGCATTATGCCGCCGTGCTTGCGCGGCCGGCGGCGCGTCGCTAGCGTGGCCGCACCAACCCCGGCCGTGACGTGAACCCGATGATGCGCGCCGTTTCCTGGATTCTGGTGGTGGCCGTCGGCATCGGCATCGGTGCGCTGGTGTGGAGTTTCGCGCCGCGCACGCTGCCGCTGTCGCCGAGCGCACCGCTGACCTTGTCGCTGATGATCCCGCCGCAGCCGCCGCCGACGATGCGCGTCGGCGTGTTGCACACCGGATTGATGCGTTCGCGCGGCCTGTTCGCCTATCGCGGCGGCGATGCCGGCGAGCGCGTATTCGGCATGGACGTAGTGATCGTCGAGCATCCGCAGGGGACGCTGCTGTTCGACGCCGGCTTTGGTCGCAGGCTGCATGAACATCTGCGCACGATTCCGTGGCTGATGCGGTTGCTGTCGGCGGTCGAGTTGCAAGCCCCGGTCGTCGATCAGCTCGTCGATGCCAGCATCGCGCCCGCATCGATCGACGGTGTGGTGCTGACCCATGCGCACTGGGATCACGTGTCCGGACTCGACGATCTGCCGGGCGTTCCGGTGTGGATCAATCAGGCGGAGCTCGACTTCATCCGCAGTGGTCACCCGGCGACGCGGCTCGCGCGTGAACTCGGTGAGCGCGATTACCGGATCTACGCCTTCGATGGCCCGCCGTACTGGGGTTTCGATGCGAGTCATGACGTGTTCGGCGACGGTTCGGTGGTGCTCGTGCCGGCAGGCGGGCACACGCCGGGTTCGACGATCGCCTTCATCCATGCACCCGATGGCCGCAGCTACGCGCTGATCGGCGATCTGGCCTGGCAGCGCGAAGGTGTGGACCTGCCCGCCGAGCGTCCGTGGCTGCTGCGCAAGCTGGTCGACGGCGACGACGCGCGCGTGCGCGAGGTGCTGGTGCGCCTGCATCTGCTGCAGCGCGCGATGCCGCAGCTCGTGATCGTGCCCGCGCACGATCGTCGCGTGATGCAGCGCCTGCCGCCGGCGCGACACGACGAGGCGCTGCATCGCGGCCACCCGGCATAGCGTCGGCGGATCAGGCGACAATACGCCGATGCAGATCGGCCCCTTCCTGATCGACCCGCCGCTGGTGCTGGCGCCGATGGCCGGTGTCACCGACCGGCCGTTCCGGCAACTGTGCCGGCACCTCGGTGCCGGCCTCGCGGTGTCGGAGATGACCACCTCGGACGCCAGTCTCTGGCACACCGACAAGTCTCGCCTGCGCCGCGACCACGCCGGTGAGCCCGGACCGATCTCGGTGCAGATCGCCGGCTACGATCCGCAGCAGATGGCGGACGCGGCACGCTTCAACGTCGAGCACGGCGCGCAGATCATCGACATCAACATGGGCTGTCCGGCGAAGAAGGTCTGCCGCGTCGATGCCGGTTCGGCGCTGCTGCGCGATGAGGGCCTGGTCGCGCGCATCTGCCAGACCGTGGTGCGCGCGGTCAACGTGCCGGTGACGCTGAAGATTCGCACCGGCTACTCGCCGACGCAGCGCAACGGACTGCGCATCGCGCGCATCGCCGAGGACTGCGGTATCCGCGCGCTCGCGGTGCACGGGCGCACGCGCGATCAGCAGTTCACGGGCAACGCCGAACACGACACCTGTGCGGCGATCAAGCAGGCGCTGCGCATACCGGTGATCGTCAACGGCGACATCGACTCGCCCCAGCGTGCGCGCGCGATCCTGCAGGCGACCGGCGCCGACGCCGTCATGATCGGCCGCGCCGCACAGGGCAGGCCGTGGCTGTTCCGCGAGATCGGCCACTACCTGCGCACCGGCGAGCTGCTCGCCGCACCGACCCGTTTCGAAGTGCGGCGCTGGCTGCTCGAACATCTCGACGCCTTGTACGCCTTCTACGGCGAGGGCCGCGGCGTGCGCGTCGCGCGCAAGCATATCCAGTGGTACTGCCGCGATCACCCCGGCAGCGAGGTGTTCTGGCAGGCGGTCAATCGTCTGACCGATGCGGCGGATCAGCGCGCCGCGGTCGCCGCCTTCTTCGAAGCGCCCGCGCCGCAGTGCGCTGCCTGAGCATTCCGCCGCCCGGTTCGGCATCGACATTTCGCGCAAGACCCTTGTCGTCCGGTCGCCCGCCGATAAGCTCAAAAGATTCGGGCGATCGTGCTGCCGCCGCGCAGCACCGCATCGCCCGGGTCCACGAGGAGCCAGTCGATGAAGATGTCCGGAGAGCAGCGGATCGCCGCGTCGCGCGATGAGGTCTGGAAGGCACTCAACGATCCCGACGTGCTCAGGCGCTGCATCCCCGGCTGCCAGTCGCTGAGCAAGGAATCGGACACGCGCATGGTCGCGACGGTCGAGATCAAGATCGGTCCGATCGGCGCGCGCTTCGATGGCGCAGTCGAGCTCGCCGATGTCGATGCGCCGAATGCCTACACCTTGATCATCGAGGGGCACGGCGGCACCGTCGGTTCGGTCAAGAGTATCGCCAAGGTGCAGCTCAGGGACGACGGCGGTGCGACCGTGCTCAGCTACGACGTCGATGCCAAGGTCAGCGGACGTCTGGCCCAGCTCGGCGGCCCGATCATGGACGCCACCGCCAAGCAGCTTGCCGCACGCTTCTTTGGCGGCTTCGCCAAGGTGCTCGCGCCGGAGAAGCCGGCCGCGGCGCCGGCTGCGGCCGGTGCTGCGCCGGTTCACGCGGCGGCGAGCGCGCGCGCCGCGCCGATGGCCTGGCTGCTCGGCATCGTCGTCGCCGCGCTGCTCGGCTACGTCTTCGGACGCGGCGTCGGCGCCGAAGGCGTCGCCTCGGAGTGGGCGGGCATTGCCATCGGCCTGCTGCTGGTCATCGTCGGCCTGCTCGGTTTCGAGTACGGACGCCGTAGCGCGGCGCCCGTCGTCACCCTCGACGCCAAGCTGCTCGCCCGCCTGTTGTCCGAGGAGCGGCCGTGAAGCCGGCGCCGTTCGATTACTACGCGCCAACGACCGTCGACGAGGCCTGTCAGCTGCTGGCCGATGCCGGCGGTGGCGCGACGGTGCTTGCCGGCGGTCAGACGCTGATGCCGCTGCTGGCGCTGCGCATGAGCCAGCCATTCATCCTGGTCGACATCAACCGTATCGACGCGCTCAAGGGCGTGCGCGAGGACGGCGGCGTGACCCACATCGGTCCGGTCACGCGGCAGAACCAGGCGATCGCCGATGCCACGCTCAATCGCGTGCAGCCGCTGATCGTGCAGGCGACGCGGCATGTCGGCCATCACCAGACGCGCAATCGCGGCACCATCGGCGGTTCGATTGCGCTCGGCGAGCCGGCCGCAGAGCTGCCGGCCACTGCGGTCGCGCTCGGCGCCAGCGTGCAGCTCTGCTCGGTGCGCGGCACGCGCACGATCAGGGCCGAGGATTTCTACCTCGGGCCCTATGCCACGGCGCTGGAGTCGGACGAGTTGCTGACGGCGATCGAGGTCCCGCAGTGGGCGGAGGGAACACTTCCACTGTTCCGCGAGGTGGCGATGCGCCCCGGCGATTTCGCGCTCGTCGGTCTGACGGGTGCGCTGACGGTGCGGGACGGCCGTATCGAGCGCGCCGGCATCGCCTGGTTCGGCATGGGGCCGACGCCGATCAAGGCGCGACGGGTCGAAGCGGCGCTGCTCGGCCAGCGCATCGATGGTCTCGACGTGCAGGGGCTTGCCGAGCTCGCCGTGGCCGACACCGCGCCCTTCGACGATCTGCACGCCACTGCCGAGTACCGTCGTACCGTCGGCCGATACGTCTTCGCCGATGCGCTGCGCGATGCCCTGGCATTGAGGAAGGCCGCATGAGCCGGGGGCAGGTCCGTCACCGCACACGATCGAAGCTCGCCCAGCGCGGTGGCACAGTGGGAGCGGCGTCATGAGTCGGCACGACATCCAGGTCCACATCAATGGCCGCACGCAACATGCCACCGTCGAGGGACGGCTCACGCTCAGTGATTTTCTGCGCGGTGTGGCCGGCTGCACGGGCGTGCACGTCGGTTGCGAGCACGGGGTCTGCGGCGCCTGCACGGTCATCGTCGACGGTGCGGCGGTGCGTTCCTGCCTGATGCTCGCGGTGCAGGCCGACGGCACGCGCATCACCACGGTGGAAGGTCTCGCCGATGCCGACGGCACGCTGCATCCGGTGCAGCAGGCGCTGCGCGACGAGTACGGCCTGCAGTGCGGGTTCTGCACGCCGGGCATCGTCATGACCCTGGCGGCACTGACCGCCGGAGCGACCCGGCCCGAGCCGGCGCAAGTGATGAATGCGCTGTCGGGGCACATCTGCCGCTGCACCGGCTACCAGGGCATCCGCCGCGCCGCGCTGAGACTCTGCGGGATCGCGCCATCGTCACCGGAGCAGGCTCATGGATGACGCCCGTACGGCAACCATGACCGGTCGCTACATCGGCCAGCGCGTGCCGCGCAAGGAAGATGCGCGCCTGCTCACCGGGCGCGGCACCTATGTCGACGACGTCGGCGTGCCGGGCATGTTGCAGGTTGCCTTCCATCGCAGCCCGATCGCCCGCGGCCGCATCAAGGCCATCGACCTGTCGGCGGCACGCGCGCTGCCCGGCGTCCACGCGGTGCTGACCGCGGAGGATCTCGCCGGCTACAAGGTCGACATGCTGAGTTTTTCCTGGCCAAGCCGGTGGTGCCGGTGCCGGTGCTGGCCAGCGGCCGCGTGACGTATGTGGGCGATCCGGTGGCCATGGTCGTCGCCCAGGATCGCTACATCGCCGAGGACGCCGCGGGTCTGATCGTCGTCGACTACGACGAGGAAGATCCGGTGGTCACGATCGACGATGCGAAGACTGGGCCGCTGGTGCATCCGGACACCGACTCCAACGTTTGCGCCGCCACCGGCAACGAGGACGGCGACGAGGAACTCGAAGCCACACTTGCCGCCGCGCCGCATCTGGTCACGCTGGCGTTCGAGCACCAGCGTATCTCGCAGTCGCCGATGGAGACGCGCGGCGTCGTCGTCGCGCCGCAGGGCAACGGCGAGTTGACGATCTATCTGTCCTGCCAGGGTCCGCAGCTCAATGCGCGCTGGTTTGCCGAAGCCTTGGGGCTACCGCGCACGGCGATCCGCGTGATCGCCAAGGACGTCGGCGGCTCCTTCGGCCTCAAGGGTCAGCCGTGGCGCGAGGAGGTCGCGGTGGTGCTGGCGGCGATGCATCTGAGGCGCCCGCTCAAGTGGATCGAGGATCGTCTGGAGAATCTCACCGCCGCCAACCAGGCGCGCGAGCAGCAGATCCGGGTGCGCGCCGCCTTCGACCATGACGGCCGGCTCTTGGCCTCGCATGCCGAGTACCACCTCAACAACGGTGCCTGGCCGCAGGGCGCCGACAGCAACATCGCGGTGATGATGTTCCTGTGGGGCGCGCACAAGCTGCCCAAGTTCGACTTTTACTCGCGCGGCTGGTTCACCAACACCGTCGGGCTCGCGGCCTACCGTGGCCCCTGGGCGATCGAGTCGCTGGCGCGCGAGGTGCTGCTCGATCGCGCGGCGCGCCAGATCGGCATCGATCCGATCGAGATCCGGCGGCGCAACCTGATCCGCAGAACCGATCTGCCGTGGACCACGCCGATGGGTCTGGAACTCACCGACATCAGTCCGGCGGAATGTCTCGACGTGCTGGTGAGCAAGATCGACGTTGCCGCGTTTCGCGCCGAGCAGGCAAAGGCGCGCGAGCAGGGCCGCTATCTCGGTCTGGGCGTGGCCACTTACATCGAGCCGACCGCCGGCAGCACCGGCGTCGCCGTGCTGATGAGTGAGTCCGCGCACATCCGCGTGGAGCCGACCGGTATGATCACCGCGGTCGTGTCCACGCATTCGCAGGGACACGGCACGCAGACCACCATGGCGCAGGTCATCGCCGACCGCCTGGGCGTTCCCTATGAGCACGTCAGCGTCTACGAGGACGACAGCTCGCGCGGCGGTTACGGCTCTGGCGCCTATGGCAGCCGTCAGGCAGTGGCCGGCGGCGGCGCCTGCATCCGCGCGGCCGAGCTGCTGCTCGAACGGATCAAGCGCGCCGCGGCGCACATCCTCGGTGCGCGCACCGAAGACATCGAGTTGCGCGAGGGCATGCTGCATGTCCTCGGCGACAGGCCGCAGACGGTGAGCCTGCGCGATCTCGCCGACATCGCCTACGGCGATCCCGATCGCATGCCGGACGGCGAGGCGGGTCTCGAAGTGCAGTACCGCTATCGCCCGCCGCCGATCACGATGACCAGTGCCGCGCACGCGTGCATCGTCGAGGTCGATGCGCAGACCGGCTTCGTCCAGATCAAGCGCTGGGTGACCAGCGAGGATTGCGGCGTGCTGATCAATCCGGCCGTGGTCGAGGGCCAGATCGCCGGCGGGCTGGCGCAGGCGATCGGTAGTGTGCTGCTGGAGGAAGTCTCGTTCGACGCGCGCGGCAACCCGACCGCGGCGACCTACAAGGACTATCTGCTGCCGACGATCTTCGACGTGCCGGACTTCGAATACCACCACGACGCCTCGATGCCGTCGCAGGCCGAAGGCGGCTTTCGCGGCGTCGGCGAGGGCGGTTGCATCGTCGGACCACCGACGCTGGTCAATGCGATCGCCGACGCGCTGATTCCGTTCGGCGAGATCGCGCTCGAACTGCCGCTGACGCCGGCGCGCCTGCTCGCGCACATCGAGGGGCGCCGCGAAATCGCCGAACGCGCGAAGCCTGCCGAGGCGTCCACACCGCCGCCGGCAGACCAATCCGCGGGCGCGGCCGCCGAGCCCGCGCGCAACGAAGCGACGCCATCCGCGCCGCAGGAGCCGGTCGTATCCGCGGCGGCGGCGACGATCGACGGCGACTGGACCTTCGTGCTGTCGACGCCGATGGGGCCGCAGGCCTTCAACGGCAGGCTCAGCACCGACGGCGACAGGCTCACCGGCGTGTTCATCATGAACATGGATGAGGCGCACTTCACCGGTACCGTCGACGGCAACCACCTGAAGTGGGACCTCAAGGTCACCAAGCCGATGTCGATCACCCTGAAGTACGAAGCGACGGTCGACGGCGACACGCTGACCGGCAAATGCAAGATGGGCATCTTCGGCAGCGCCAAGCTCAGCGGCAAGCGCGTCAGTTCGGCGGCGTCTGCGCAGGGTCGTGGATGACGACGCGGTTGCGGCCCGCGCGCTTGGCCTGATACAGGGCCTGGTCGGCTTTCTCGTAGCTCGCCGACACCGGCTCGGGCCGTGTGATCGTCACTGCGCCGATGCTGGCGGTGACTACGGCGTGCGGGCTGTCCACGTTTTCCAGGCCCAGTGCCTCGATGGTGGCGCGTAGCCGTTCGAGGCGCCGCGCGGCGGCGTCGCGGTCGCAGCCATAGAGGAACAGCACGAATTCCTCGCCGCCGACGCGTGCGGCGAGGTCGCCCGGACGTCGTGCGAACTGCTCGAGCGTCAGCGCCACTTCGCGCAACACGCCGTCACCGTGCTGATGGCCGTAGCGGTCATTGATGCGCTTGAAGTAGTCGAGATCGACCACGGCCATGGTGTAGGGCTTGCCCTCGCGCCGGCCCAGGCGCGTCCAGCGCTCGACGTGGGCTTCGTAGGCGCTGCGGTTCGCCAGGCCGGTGAGAAAATCCACCAGCGCACCGGCGCGCATGAGCTGCAGCAGCGCCCAGTTCTGACGGCGCGTGTGCTGCGCAAAGGCGCTGGAGACCAGCGCCACGCTGAGCAGGATCGCGATCGTCAGCGTCTCGGTCGGTGTGCGCGCCCAGGGCGCGGCCGTCGCCAGGCGATCCCCGGCGACGAGTATGACGACGTAGAGCGCCACGAACACCAGGCTGCGCAACAGCGACAGCCGTGCCAGCGCCAGCGCGGCGACCGGCACCGCGACCGAGATCACCGGCGTCACCCTATAGCCGGCCAGCACCGCGTCGTGACGCAGCACTTCGATCGCGACCGCTTCGAGCAGGAAGGCCGCGATGAAGACGTTCTCCACCATCACGTTGCGCGGCCACAGGTAAATCAGCGCGGTCACGATGGCGAAGGCCGGGGCGAGGGCGAGCACGCTGATCCACAGCGTCAGCGTGCGCGTGGACTCGGGTACGCCGAGCATGGACGCGCTCCACAGCGGCGCGCCGAGAAACAGTAGCGCGGTGATCAGCGTCGTCGTGATCCGCGCCGGCGCCGCCTGCTCGCGCGAATAGGCCTTGAACGCGGCTTCGAGGTCCACCGGAAAGCGCAACAGCCGCGATTCGCCGCGCGAGACGCGGCTCAGCAGCAGGCGGTGCTCGGTCGCGGCGCGTACCGGCAGCAACTCGGCGGCGTCCGCATCGGCGCGGTGCCGGTTGCGGCGCAGCCGTTCGCGCCAATGCGACACGACCGGGTGGTCTCGGAGTTCAGCGTGCCGTCGTCAGTGCCGCCTCGATGGCGCCGCGCAGTTGGTTGCTGTCGGGTGTCACGCGACTGTCGAAAGCCTGCACGGTCTTGCCGTCGGGGGCGATCAGATACTTGTGGAAGTTCCACTTCGGGGCCTCGCCGGTGGCGTCGATCAGGCCGCGGTACAGGGGTATCGCATCCTCGCCCTTGACCGAGGACTTGGTATACATCGGGAAGCTGACCCCGTAGTTGAGCTTGCAGAACTCGGCGATCTCGGCATCGCTGCCGGGTTCCTGCCCGCCGAACTGGTCCGACGGAAAGCCGAGCACGACCAGGCCGTCGTCGCGATAGCGTCTCCACAGCGCTTCGAGCCCTTCGTACTGCGGCGTGAAGCCGCAAGCGCTCGCGGTGTTGACGACCAGCACGGCCTTGCCCGCGTACTGGCATAGCGACTCCTCGGGGCCGACCAGGCGCTTGGCCGTGGTGTCGAGTAGCGGGCTGTCGCAGGCGGCGTGCACGGCGGCGGGTGTCAGCAACAGCGCGGCGAGCAGGGACGGCATCCGACGTGGCATGAATCGACCTCCTGTGTTCTGGGGCCATGTTACGCTGACTCGGCCGCAGCGGTTGCAGCGGCGTTCCAGACTATGCTGTCGCCCTGGCCTTGAACCGCGATTCGGGCATGTACGAGCGCTCGTCACACGGACGTATCCTCGTCAGCGACTTCGAACCGCACCCCCTGTTGCGCGGGCCGCATGCGCAGACCATGGTGCCGGCGCTGTTGCGGCCGACGCCGAAGCTTGCGCTGCGCCGCGAGCGCCTGGAACTGCCGGACGGCGATTTCGTCGATCTGGCCTGGGCCGGACCGGCACGGGGCTCGCGTCTCGCGGTGCTGGTCCACGGCCTCACCGGCGGTTTTCAGTCCAAGTATCTGCGCGGTACCGCGCGCGAGCTGATCGCACGCGGCTGGCGCGTGGTCATCCTGCAACTGCGCGGCGGCGGCGACGAACCCAATCGCCACGCGCGCTGCTACCACCACGGCGATACCGGCGATCTGCGTCACCTGTGGCGCGTGCTGCGGCAGCGAGACCCCGGCGTGCGCCTGGCGGCGGCCGGATGGTCGCTGGGCGCCAATGTGCTGCTCAAGGCCCTCGGCGAGGAGGGCACGACCGCGCCGGTGGAGGCTGCGGCCGCGGCCTGCGCCCCGTTCCGGCTCCTGCCGTGCGCCGAGAAGCTGCGCCGCGGTACGGCGCGCCTGTATCAGGCGCGCCTGCTGCGCGATCTCAAGGCCATCGTCGCGCGCAAGCACGCCGCGGTGCCGGCCCCGGTGGACATGGACGCGGTGCTCGCCGCGCGCGACTTCATCGAGTTCGACGACCGCTACACCGCGCCGCTGAACGGATTTCGCGATGCGCGCGACTACTACGAGCGCTGCGAGTGCGGCGGCTTCGTCGGCGCCATCCGCCGGCCGACGCTGATCGTCAATGCGCGTGACGATCCGTTCATGACGCCCGCGGTGCTGCCGCGGGCGAGCGCGCTGGCGCCGCCGGTCACGCTGGAGGTGTCGCGTCGCGGCGGGCATGTGGGTTTCATCGCCGCCGATGCGCACGGACGGCCCTACTGCTGGCTGGAGCCGCATCTGGCCGACTTTCTCGACCGCACGGTTGCGTGCTGAAGCGCGCTCGGCGCGTCGGGCGGACCGTCTGTCCGGCATTCCCC
The DNA here is from genome assembly GCF_040327995.1 of Sinimarinibacterium thermocellulolyticum. NCBI lineage: Bacteria > Pseudomonadati > Pseudomonadota > Gammaproteobacteria > Nevskiales > Nevskiaceae > Sinimarinibacterium > Sinimarinibacterium thermocellulolyticum. The sequence goes on from NZ_JBEPIJ010000002.1 coordinate 206,986, forward strand.
GACGCGCGGCACGCGCCGTGCGAGTCTGGCCGCCTATCCAGTCTCGGCAGCGGCCTGCGCTTCCTGAGGAGACCGAGCACCCGATGCCCATGCCTGCCTTAGCCTCGTCGATGCGCGTCGCCGCATTGCCCGCCGCAGCGCCCGCCGAGCCGGCGGAACGCTGGCGCGCCGCGGTCGAGGCCTCGGGCATCGGCGTTTGGGACTGGTGCGTGACGAGCGGTGAGGTCTACTACTCACCCGAATGGAAGGCGATGCTCGGCTATGCCGATGACGAGATCGGCGCGCGCTTCGAGGAATGGCAGGACCGCGTGCATGCCGATGATCTCGACGCCGCGCTCGCCGCGATCGATGCGCACCTAAAAGGGCACACCGCGATGTACGTCTGCGAGCACCGCCTGCGTGGTCGCGACGGTGGCTACCGCTGGATACTCGCGCGTGGGCGCGTGATCGAACGCGATGCCGCGGGTCGGGCCACGCGCGTCGTCGGCACACACACCGACATCACCGCGCAGCGCCGGGCGTTGGCGCAGATGCAGGAACGCGAAGCGCGCTACGCCGCCGCTTTTCATTCGACCTTCCAGTTGATGGGTGTGGTCGACGTCGACGGGCGCGTGATCGAAGGCAACGACACCGCGCTGGCCTTCGCCGGACTGCGCGCCGAAGACGTGAGCGGCCGCTGGATCTGGGAGTTGCCGTACTTTCAGGCGTCGCCGCAGACCGTCGCGCTCGTGCGTGAGGCAGTGCAGCAGGCCGCGTCCGGCCAACTGGTGCGTGCGGAGTTCGAGATTCTCGGCGCGCACGACGCGCGCATGATGGTCGACTTCTCGCTCAAGCCGGTACGGGATGCTAAAGGTCGCATCACCATGCTGATCGCCGAGGGGCACGACGTGTCCGAGCGCCGTCGCGCCGCGATCGAGCTCGGTGCGCGCGAGCGCGCGCTGCGTCTGACCATCCAGGCGTCGCCGATCGGTCTGGCCATGGTGGGGCTGGACGGACGCTGGCTGATGGTCAATCGGGCGCTCTGCGAGATTGTCGGCTATGGCCAGCAAGAGCTGATGTCGATGACCTTCCAGGACATCACGCACCCGGACGATCTCGCACCCGATCTGGAGCTGGTGCGAAGGACCATCGACGGCGAGATTGCCGGGTATCGTCTGTCCAAGCGCTATCTCCGCAAGGACGGCGGCATCGTGCCCATCCAGCTCGACGTCAGCCTGGTGCGCGATGCCGACGGTCATCCCCTGCATTTTCTGTCGCACGTCCAGGACGTTTCGGCACGGCTGCGCTACGAGCAGCTTCTGCAGCAGGAGAAGGAGCGCTTCCAGGTGGCGCTCTCGGCGATCACCGATGCCGTCGTGATCACTGACACGCAGGGCAGGATCGACTTCGTCAATCCGATCGCGGAGCGGCTGCTCGGTGTCGTGTCGAGCGCGCTGATCGGGCAGCGGCTGGGCGATGTCGTCGACCTGCGCGAGGAGGCGGGCGAACGCCTGCCGCTGCTCGACGCGCTGCCAGACCAGCACGCATCCTTCGTGCAGGGACTCGCCAATCTGTATCGCGGCTCGCTGCCGCGGTTGTGGATCGAATACGCGCTGGCGCCCCTCAAGGACGGCGGCGGCGAGCCGATCGGCTACGTCTTCATGCTGCACGACGTGACCCAGGCGCGTGCGCTGACCCGCGCGCTCGAACACCAGGCGACGCACGATGCGCTCACCGGGCTACTCAACCGCTCGGGTTTCGAGCGGCAGCTCGAACAGCAGCGGCGCGCCGTGGTCCAGCAACCGCGGCCGTGGTGCCTGCTCTATCTAGATCTCGATCGCTTCAAGATCGTCAACGACACCATCGGTCACGATGCCGGGGACGAACTGCTGCGCGCGCTGGCCCTGCGCCTGCGCTCGGTGCTGCGCAGCACCGATGTCTTCGCCAGACTCGGTGGCGACGAGTTCGGCGTGATTCTCGACCGGTGTGCGGTTGACGAGGCCGAGCTCGTCGCCGCCAAGCTGATCGACGCCGTCGAGCATTTTCGCTTCCGCCGCGACGAGCAGCAGTTCCAGCTCGGCTTGTCGATCGGCATCGCCGAGCCGCCGGATGCGGTCTGTAGCGTTGCCGATCTGCTGCGCATGGCCGATGCGGCCTGCTATGTCGCCAAGCGCACCGGCCGCAACCGCGCCTGTGTCTATCGCGATTCGGGCATCGACGGCTTCACACCGGCGGTCGAGTTTGACGCCGTGAACGCCTTGCAGCGTGCATTCGATGACGATCGCCTTGCGGTGTACGCGCAGAAGATCGTCGACCTCGACAGCCGGCGCGTGGTCGGCATCGAGCTCTTGACCCGCCTGATCGGTCCTGACGGCAGCGTCATCACCCCTGACCGTTTCCTGCCGGCGGCCGAGCGCAACGATCTGATCACGCGCCTCGACGGCTGGATGCTGCGCCGTGCCGCGACACTGCTCGCGGAACGGAAGCCTTGCGTGCCGAAGGAGTGGTACGTGACCATCAACGTCTCGGGCCTGTCGCTGTCGGATCTGCGGTTTCACCGCGTGATCAGCGAGGTGCTGTCGACGAGCGCCGGGTTGCGCGACCGCATCTGCTTCGAAATCACCGAGTCGGCGGCGCCGTCGAACTGGCACGTCACGCTGCAGGGCATCGAGCTGCTGCGTTCGCACGGCTGTCGCGTGCTGCTCGACGACTTCGGTTCCGGCTTTACTGCGTTCAACTACCTGCGCCATCTGCGCGTCGACGGCATCAAGATCGCGCAGGACTTCACCACGGCGATCCGCGGCGACCCGGTCAACGAGCCGGTGGTGTCGATGATCGCGCAGATCGGGCGCAAGCTCGGCATCAAGGTGATCGCCGAAGGTGTCGAAGACGAGGCGACGGCCTCGCAACTGCACGCTCTGGGCATACGCCGCGGGCAAGGCTTTTACTTCCACCATCCCCAGCCGGTCACCGAGCTGCTGGTCTAGCTACGCTCCGGAATCCAGTCGCGCAAGAAGTCCTCTGCCGAAAGCTGCGCGAGCGTCGCCGCCGGCAGGCAGACCATGTCCGCGTCGTAGGAGACGGCGAGAATCACCCAGCAGCACTGGGTTTCATCCCAGCGCATCTCGCAGCTGCGTTCGGCGGCCAGGCGCATGGCCTCGGATTCGAGCATGCCGCCAGTCTACGCCTGCAGCGCGGTCATGCCACCGGCGCGCCATCGGGCACTGTGCCGTCCGGCGCGAGCAGTTGCACGGTGCCGTCCGGCTGCAGCGCGCCGAGGATCAGGAACTGGCTGGTGAAGCCGGCGATGTTCTTCTCGCCGAGATTCAGCGCACCGACGACGCGGCGGCCGATCAGGGCGTCGATGGCGTAGTTCGTGACCTGCGCGCTGGTCTACAGCACCCCCACGACCGGGCCGAAGTCGACCTTGAGCCGGTATGCCGGCTTGCGTGCCTTGGCAAAGGGTTCGGCGGCGATGACCGTGCCGACGCGCAGGTCCACGGCGAAGAAACCGTCGGCACCGCAGACCGCTTTGCGCGGCCGCTTCGCCAGCAGCGAATGCTCGGGCGAGCGGGCCGCGGTGTGCAGCACCTCGTAGAGCAGGTAGTGGCTCATGCCGCCGATCATCCACGCCCAGCCGGCGTTGGCGCCGAAGGCCACAGCCCACAAGCCGCCGAACAGCGCGTGAATCAGCGCGATGCCGACGATGGCGTAGGCCGGAAACAGGATGATGCGGTACTCGCGCTGCGAGTCCACGCTCATCCGCGTCTCGGTGAAGTAGTGGTGATGCTCGATCGTATGCCGGTGCCACAAGGCCTTGAGCGCATCGATGCGCCGGTGCAGGGCGTTCTTGTGCAGCCACCACTCGCCGAGATTGGCGACGAGCAGGGCGGGGATCACACTGAGCCAGGCCCAGCCGCCGTTCTCGACACGGCTTGCGCACCAGGCGATGAAGACGGCGCCGAAGCCGAAGATCCAGGCGCCGTGCAGCCAACCGTTGTACAGCGGCGAGATCTTCGCCTGATACGCGGCGCGGAACTGCTGCAGGCGGTCTTCCATCGCTCCTCGGGTCGCACGAGGCCGCCTGCGGGAACTTATGCGGCGGCCTTCTTCTGGATGAACTCGATCTTATACCCGTCCGGATCCTCGACGAAGGCGATGACCGTCGTGCCGTGCTTCATCGGACCGGCCTCGCGGGTCACGCGACCGCCGCGACGCCTGACCTCTTCGCAGGCAGCGTAGGCGTCGTCGACTTCGATCGCGATGTGGCCGAAGGCGTTGCCCAGCTCGTAGCGGTCGACGCCGTAGTTGTAGGTCAGCTCGATCTCGGCATCGCCATCGCCGTAGCCGACGAAGGCGAGCGTGAACTGGCCGTCCGGATAGTCCTTGCGGCGCAGCAGCTTCATGCCGAGCACCTCGGTGTAGAACGCGATCGAGCGTTCGAGATCGCCGACGCGGAGCATCGTGTGCAGGATGCGCATGGGTGGGGTGATGAGCGAAAAGGGGCGCTACTGTGCCGCCATCTGCGACGTGTCACAAGGGTGCGATCCCCTTGGGCCTGGTCATCGCAGCGTCATCGGCGAGCGCGCGGCGGGGTGGCTCGTGCTGGCCAGTGCATCGGTCAGTGCGCGCCAGCGCGCCAGCTTGCCGGTGAGACTGTGCGCGGCGTTGGCTGGGCTCGTGGAGGGCAGGCGCGTGGTGTGCAGCGACAGGGCCTGCGGCAGCGTCGGTGTGACGTGGCGGCGGAAGGCCTCGGCGGCCTTGGCGCCGTTGAAGAACACCTGGGTGATGCGGCGATGACGCGCGAAGAAGCCCGCGAAGTCATTGGGCACGATCGAGTCCTCGTCGATCGCCGCATCGAGGCTGCCCGGACGCACGCAGGCGGCCATCACGTCCCAGAGCGCGATGCCGGCGTCGGTCAGCGCGCGCAGGCGCGCATCGTAAGGCGCGTCCGGCGCAAAGCCCAGCAGCGCGCCCATGATCGGCCAGAACGCATTGCGCGGATGCGCGTAGTAACGCTGCGCGTTCAGCGAGGCGACGCCGGGCATGCTGCCGAGGATCAGCACGCGCGCATCGGGCGTTGCGACCGGCGCGAAGCTTTTGACCAGGCTCACGCGCCGCCGTTGGCCCGCTCGCGGTCGGCGCGCCGCTGCAGGCGTTCGCCGACGATCTTGAACAGCCGTCCAGTCCATTTCACCGTCGGGTCCGGGGCCAGTGCCGTCGCCGCATTCCAGGCCTCACCGAGACGATTGGTGATGCGGTAGCGCCGGGTTTCGATCGCCTTGACGATCCAGCCCGCGGCCTTGTCGGTACTCATCTGCGGCAGATAGTTATAGACCGCGGTCGGTGCGGTCATCGCCGTCTTCACCAGCGGAAAGTTGATCACGCTGACGGCAATGTCGCGACCGGCCATCTCCGCAGCGAGCGTACGCGAGAAGCCCTCGAGCGCGCACTTGCTGGCGACGTAGGCCGAGAAGCGTGGCGTCGGCATCAGCGCCGACAGGCTCGACACATTGACGATGTGGCCGTCGTTGCGTTCGAGCATGCCCGGCAGCAAGCGCAGCGTCAGGCGCACGGCGGCGAAGTAGTTCAGCGCCATCGTGCGCTCGTAGTCGTGCATGCGCTCGAAGGATTCGCTCACGCGACGGCGGATCGAGCGGCCGGCGTTGTTGACCAGCACGTCGATGCGCGCGTGCTCGGCGAGCAGCGCATCGGCTAAGGCCTCGACCTCGCCGGCCTGGCTGAGGTCGGTCGGGTAGATCCACGCCTCGGCGCCGAGCGCGTGCACCAGGTTCTGCACCCGCCTCAGCTCGTCGGCGCGGCGCGCCACCAGGCACAGCCGCGCGCCGGCGCGCGCAAGGCGCAGCGCGGTGGCTTCGCCGATGCCGCTCGACGCGCCGGTGATGACGATGGTGCGACCGCGGATCATCGCGGACATGATCAATCCCCTTGCCGGCAGCGGCGCCGCCCGAGGCTGCGTAGTATGGCGCCGCCGTGCGCGAAATTCGCGTGACCGTGACCATCCCGCGCGGCTTTGAGAGTCGGCGGCGTTCGGGTTTTGTGGGCTCAAGCCATCTTGGCGACGATGGCCAGCGGCAGGTGGCGCAGCAAAAACGCGAGCGGCGCCCACGGCCAGGCCGGCACGCAGGCGCTTGCCGGCTCGCGCTCGATCGCGCGCACCAGTGCCCGCGAACCGGTCTGGGTGTCGACGATGAACGGCGTCTTCTTCACCTTCTCGTTGATCTCGGAGCGGATGTAGCCGGGGAAGATGGTCGTCACCTTGATCGGCGTGCGCGCCAGATCCGCGCGGATGCCTTCGGTGAGCGTCGCCAGGCCGGCCTTGGTCGCGGCATAGGTGGTCAGATTGCGCGGAAAACCGCGCATGGCGCTGATCGACGAGATCGTCACCAGATGGCCGGCGTTCTGCTCGCGGAAGATTTCGACCGCGGCCTCGCACTGCGCCAGCGCCGAGACGAAGTTGGTCTGCGCGGTCTGGCGGTTGGCGTAGAAGTAGCCGGTGCCGATCGGCTGGCCCTTGCCGATGCCGGCATTGACGATCACGCGATCGAGCGTGCCGAGCTCCTCGCGGAACTCGCGAAACACGCGGAACACCGCGTCGTGGTCGTCGACGTCGAGCGCACGCAGCGCGACGTGGATGCCCGGATGCGCGGCAGTGAGTTCGGCCTTGAGTTCTTCGAGGCGTTCGGTGCGGCGCGCGCACAGCGCGAGGTTGCAGCCGAGTCTGGCGAACTCGCGCGCCATGCCGCGGCCGATGCCGGAGCTGGCGCCGGTGATCAGGATGTTTTTACGCATAGGGCAGTAGTGATGGATCGGATTAGCGGTAGGTGATGAGATCGGCCCGTGCGCCTTCGAAGTGCGCATGGTCATTGAGCGTCGACAGATACAACGCGCGCTCGGAGTAGATCAGCTTGCTGATCGCCGCATTGGCCAGCGTCCAGTTCAAGCGCAGCGTGTTCGCATCGCTCAGGTGTAGTAGCTGCTGCGCCACCGCGCTGATCGGTCCACCCGAGGTGAACACCAGCGCGGTCTGTGACTTGCCCAGGCGCGCGTGCAGGCGCTGCAAAGCCTGCTGCACGCGCACGCAGAACGCACGCCAGCTTTCCGGATAGTTGTCGTCGTGCAGGCCGCCGATCCAGCGTGCGGTGGCCTGCTCGAATTCCTGCTGGAAGGCGCGACGCGGATTCGGCAGCTTATTGAGCTCGGCCATCATCCGCGTCTGGTCGGCCCACTCGGGGCGGTGCGCGGCGATGACCGCGACGTGGTCGTACTCGGCCCAGCCGGCGTCGTCCTCGATCTTGGTGTCGACGCCCATGGCCGCGAGTGCAGTCTCGGCCGTCTGGCGATGACGGCGCATACCGCCAGTGAGCACCTGATCGACCTTGAGCACGCGCTGCTTGAGACTCTCGCCGAGCACACGCGACTGGGTGAAGCCGGTTGCGGAAAGCTGGTCGTAGTCGCCGGCCCCGAACGAGGCCTGGCCGTGACGGATCAGAAGAATGGCGCCCATGTTTGGTGGTCAGTGTGTCGGCAGGCCGCAGGCTTCGCGCATCACCGCGGCGTGGGTATCGGCTTGCTCTAGATCGGGGAAATGACCGATCGCGTCGAAGCGCGCCGGCGCCGTGGCCGCCGCGGCGATCGCATAGAAGCCGTCGATGCAGGAAAAGCACAGGGTCGCACGCTCGATGCCGAGGGCATCGAGCACGCCGAGGATCACCGCCGCGCCCTGCTCAAGGCGATGTGCATAGCCTGGCGACGGCGCGCTCAGGCCGAAGCCCGGCAGATCGAAGACGACCACGCGAAAGTCCGCGCGCAATGTTTCGACCAGCGCCGCATAGTGCTCGATCACGCACGGCCCGTCCGGCGCGAACAGCAGCACCGAGTGGTCGCCGCCAGTGTCGAGCACGCGCAGCGCACCGTGCGCGGTCGCGAGCCAGCGCCAGGGCCCGTCGACGCGCTGGCGGCGCGCCCGAAGAGGCCGGTACAGCAGGTGATCGCTCAGCGCCCCGATCATGTCGACCTATGCCATCCGGTGTTGCCGCAGTCACGGCGGGAGCGCAGACCCTACGCGGGACGATGCCATCATTCCATTGATAGTTCTGCATGGTTGGATATTCATGCAGTGCATGGATGAGGCTGCGAGGGTTCAGCGTCTTCGCGTGCGCGCAGTTTCGGCGATGCCGAATCGTGTCCCGTCGGAATTACATGTAACCTGGCACGATCGTTGAAGCGTCGTGAGCGTCACTCGCGCGCCGCGTTCACTGCCGCTGCCAGATCCTCGAGCAGCGCGCCGAGTTCGCCGCTGAACAGGGCGAAGTCGATTTCGAACTGCTGCTCGGGCGGCAGGACGTCCGATTCTTCGCGCACGCGCTCGATATCGAGCGCCTTGAAGCGGCGGATCTGCAGCTTGTCATCGACGACGAAGCCGATGCGATCCTTCCAGGTCAGGGCGAGGCGTTTGACGATCTTGCCGCTGGACAGGTGACCGGCGATGTCCTTGCCGTCCAGCGCGTGACGCAAGTAGCGCACGGTGGATTTGTTCGCGTCGGCGCTCGTCAGCTCCGCCTCGTCATCGAGCGCGAAGGGTCGCGGCGCCTGGCCGCTGGCGAGCCAGCCGGTCATCAACGTATCCATCGACGGCTCCGACTGCAGTGGCGTCACCGGCAGTTCGCCGAGCGCATCGCGTAGGGTCTGGGTGAACTCGTCGGCGCGGTTCGCCGAGGCGGTGTCGACGACGAGCCAGCCGCCGGCGAAGTCGAACCAGCCGCGTAGCTCGGTGCGGCGCGAGAACGCGCGCGGCGTGAGTTCGACGGCGACTTGCTCGCGGATCTCACGCCTGGCTTTGCGGCCGAGCTTGAAGCCCTTGTCGTTCTCCAGATTGGCGATGCGCTCGCCGGCGACCTGGTTGACCACGGAAGCGGGCAACAGCTTCTCGTCGGTGCCCATCGCGATCAGCACCTGCCGTTCCTGGCCGTAGGCAAACTGGCCTGCATCGTTGACCGGCACCCAGCCGCGCGACCGCAGCGCGAGGCCAGAACAGGGCTGTAACGGGAACGCGGCCAGCGTGGTCTCGAGTGCGCCGGGTGTTCGGGTCCAGCCGGGCGGCAGGCGGTAGATGGAAAGGTTTTTGAACCACATGATGACAAGGTGCGGGCCAGGGCGGCGCGAGCGGGCGGCGATGATAGCAATGCCGCCTGCGGGGCAGGCGCCTCGCCGCACACCAAGGCCCCGTATTCGCAGGGAAAATGTCGCTGCAGTGCACATTCGACAGCCTCTTGCGGACGGTGTAGAGTCTTGCTCGCATCCGTTTTAAGGCAGTGTTCACTGCGGGTTTGTTCGGTCCGCTTTGGGGGCGGTGTCGTGCGACATGCCCGGACAGCTTCCTTGATCGCTTGCACCCACCGGGCGGGGGTTGCCCGATTTCAATCTGTTTTAAAGGAAGGTCGTATGTCGAATGTTGCAACGGGCACGGTGAAGTGGTTCAACGAAGCCAAGGGCTTTGGCTTCATCACGCCGGAAGGCGGCGGTGAGGATCTGTTCGCGCACTTCCGCGAGATTCAGGGCACGGGATTCAAGACGCTCAAGGAAGGACAGAAGGTCCAGTTCGAAGTCCGCCGTGGCCCCAAGGGCCTGCAGGCGGCGCAGATCCGCGCGCTCTGATCCGCGATTTCGGATTACCGGAACCCCGGCCTTTCTGCCGGGGTTTTTTTGTTCCTGGCACCGCGCAGCGTCAGTCGGCTTGGTCCGCCTTTCGATGTGGACGCGGCCCCTTGCCGTCGAATCGCGGCTTGGCCTCGCGCAGCGTCTGCGCCTGCTCGGCGGTGATCATCTGCGCCGCCTGCGCCTTCGCGATGAGCGTCAGACGCGCCGCCATCATCGCCTCTTTCATGGTCTCGCGATCGAGTCCGAGCGTCTCGGCGGCCTTGCGCGGGCCGCCATCCTCGAACAGTGCGCGAATCTCCTCGGCGCTGCGACCGGTGCGGTTGGCCAGTTCGGCGGCCAGCGCGTTGCCGAACGCCATGCGTTCCAAAGAGGGGCCGTGCATGCGGTGCATGCGCTTGCCGTCGTGGCCTGCGTTGTCGCCATCTCCGGCGTACACGGCGCCCGCGCCGAGCGCAAGGCAGGTCAGAGCGGCGGCTGCGGCGAGCTTGAGTGATGTCATCGTCGACTCCTGTGTGATGAAGGGGATGTTGCGGACGCGCATCGTCTGTGCGCCACGCCGTAGAGACTAGGCGGCGAATGTGGGGATTTCGTGGAGAAAGTCTGCGAACAATCCGCAGAGTCGCGCGGAGCGTGCATGCGGGCGCTTAAGATGCCGGCATGTCCTTGTTCTGGAAGCTGTTCGGGGTGCAGGTCCTCTCCGCCGCGACGCTGGTGGCCGGCGTGCTGCTGCTGATGCGCCACCAGACCGCGACCAGCTTCGCTGCCTACGTCGAGGCGCGCGAGCGCCAGCGGCTCGAAGAGGTCGCCGAGCGCATCGCCGAGCAGTACGTGCAGACGGGCGATCTGGCCGTTGCCGCGCGGGCTTTGCGCGAGTTCCGTCGGCGCGGCGCGCTGCCGCCGTTCACGCCCGCGGGTGAGCGCTGGCGCGAGCCCCGCCCCCACCGACTGCGCGCGCCGCTGACGCTGCTCGATGCGCGGCAGCAGTATCTGGCGGGCGCGCCGTTGCCGGACGGCGAGGGGCTGCGCGTGCCGATCGTCGATGGTGAGGTCACGCTGGGCTACGTCGCGCGGCCGCCGCTGCCGGACTGGATCGCCCCGGACGAGGCCGGGTTCTGGAAACGGCAGAGGCAGGCCCTGCTGCGCGCCGCGGCGATCGGTCTGCCGCTGGCGGCGCTGTTCGCGGCACTGATCGCGGCGATGGTGCAGCGTCCGCTGCGGCGCTTGTCGGCCGCCACCGCGGCGCTGGCGCGGCGTGAGTTCGGGTTGCGCCTGAACGCCGATCGGCGCGACGAGTTCGGCCGCCTGGCTGCGGACTTCAACACGCTGGCGGCGGCACTCGAGCGTTTCGACCGCAACCAGCGTCAATGGCTCGCCGATATCGCCCACGAACTGCGCACGCCGCTCGCGGTCTTGCGCGGCGAGCTCGAAGCCTTGCTCGACGGTGTGCGGCCGATCCAGCCGGCGCAACTGCGCTCGATGCAGCAGGAGGTACAGCGTCTCGGCAGCCTGATCGACGACCTGCATCTGCTGTCGGTGGTCGAGTCCGGCGGTCTGCGTCTGCAGCGCGAGCGCTGCGACATCAACGCGCTGGTGCAGGCCGCGGCCGCGCGCTTCGACGCGGCCTTGCGCGAGGCCGGATTCGCGCTGGAATTGCGGCTCGCCGAGGCCGAACTGCCGGTGCACGTCGATGCCCAGCGCATCGAACAGGTGCTCGGCAATCTGATCAACAATGCGCTGCGCCACGCACATGCGCCCGGGCCATTGCGGATCACCACCGCAGGCGCCGGCGAGCGCATCCACATCAGCGTCTGCGATGCCGGCCCCGGCGTGCCGGTCGAAGCGCTGCCGCGACTGTTCGAGCGGCTCTACCGCGTCGAGGCGGCGCGCTCGCGCACCGAGGGCGGAGCCGGCACCGGTCTGGGGCTGGCGATCTGTCGTTCGATCGTCGAGGCGCACGGCGGGCGCATCGCGGCGCAGGCCAATGTCGATGGCGGCCTGTGCATCCAGATCGACTTGCCGGGCGCGGAGCGCGACCCATGAGCGGACCGCGCGTAATGATCGTCGAGGACGAGGCCAAGCTCGCCGCCTTGCTGCGCGACTACTTCGTCCATGCCGGCTTCGAGGTCGAGGTCGTATACCGTGGTGACGAGGTGCAGGCGGCTCTGCAACGGCGTCCGGCGGATCTCGTGGTGCTGGACCTGCAACTGCCCGGCAAGGACGGTCTAGACCTGTGCCGCGAACTGCGCGCCGCCGGGACGCAGCCGGCGATCATGATCGTCACCGCGCGCGTCGACGAGATCGACCGACTGCTCGGGCTCGAACTCGGTGCCGACGACTATGTCTGCAAGCCGTTCAGCCCACGTGAAGTGGTCGCGCGGGCACGTGCGATCCTGCGTCGCATGATGCCTCAGGCTGCACCCGGCAACGGGCGCATCACTCTCGGTCCGCTCGAACTCGATCGCGACGCACACCGTGTACGCATCGCCGGCGAGGCACTGGCGCTGACGCCGATCGAGTTCCGCATCCTCGCAGCCATGCTCGAACAGCCGCAGCGCGTGTGGTCGCGCACGCAACTGCTCGAACGTGCCCGTGGCACCGACTTTTCCGGCTACGAGCGCAACATCGACAGTCATGTGAAGAACCTGCGCCGCAAGCTGCGCGACAGGCTCGGCGGCCGCGATCCGCTGCGCAGCGTCTACGGCGTCGGCTACGGCCTGGACAGCGAGGTGCTTGCGGTAGGGTCAATCGATCCGCTGAATTGATTGGATCGCCATCAATCGAAAAATATCAGCGGCGCGGAGGAGTGAGGCGGATGCGGCCGCGTGATCTAATGCGCCGCCCTCCGGGCACCCCCTCCCCATTTCATTGCAAAGGCAGTTCTTCATGGCTAGCAAGGCCCTGGTTCTTTCCGTGTTTGTGCTCGGCGCAATGCTGAGCGGATGCGCGAGCACGCGCGATCGTCAGGACGCCGCCGCGGCGAGCCGCGACAGCGGCGCCTATGCGCCGACGCCGGTCGCCGGCGGCGTGAGGCTGAGCGCGGGCGGCGATGCCGCCGGCCTGCCTGCCGGCGTGGGCGACGCGACCATCTACTTTGCCTACGACAGCGACATGATCGACGCCGCCGGCCAGAGCAAGATCGTGGCGTGGGCGCGTTATCTGAGCGCCAACCCATCGGTGACGGTGCGTTTGGAAGGCCACGCCGACGAGCGCGGCACCAGCGAGTACAACCAGGCGCTGGGCGAGCGGCGTGCGCTGGCGGTGCGGGATGCGCTCGCCGCCGCCGGTGTGTCCGAGGCGCAGATGTCGACGCTCAGTTACGGCGAGAGCCGTCCGGCGGTCAGCGGTCACGACGAGCGGGCCTACGCGCAGAACCGCCGCGTCGAGATCGTGCGCTAAGCGCTCGTCGCGGTTTCCGGAGCCCCGCCCAGGCGGGGCTCCTTCGTTTTCGCCCTCGGTTGACGAGTAAGGCCACGCTGTTGTCGGCATCGGCGCGGCGCACCTGACCGCGCACGTTCTCGGCGACGAACAGGATCGAGCGATATCGGTAGCGTAGTGGGTCGCGCAACTGTTGTTCGACCTTGTCCAGATCCTCTTCTCGGGGACGCGGGAACTGCGCCCGGATGATCGCCCGCACCTGTTCGAGGGCATCGCGATTGGCGGGCGAGACGGCGTCGTGGATCTTGCGGATGCGGAACATGAACGGCTCCGACCTGGAGCCGCCGGCGCATCCCGTCGCACCGTTCCTTACGAGCGTCGGGCGCTTCGACGCTTGGGTTTGAGCATCGTTCCGGTGCAGTTCCTGGCGCCGCAACGGCAAGCCCAGATCTTTTTCAGCCTGGGCGTGTGCGCCTCGTCGAGGACGATGCCGTAGTCGTAGGTGAGCTCCTCGCCGGCGCGGATCGCCCGTTTGGTCTCGATGAACACGCGGTCCTTGCGGCGATCGCCGCCGGCATCCTCGTAGAGCACGGCTTCGCAGTTGGGTTTGCAGCTGTGATTGATCCAGCGTGCGCTGTTGCCGCCGACGTTGGCGTCGATGACCCAGTCGTCGTTGAGCGTGAACAGGAAGGTGTGGCCGCTGTCAGCGTCGCCGCCATAGCAGCGGTCGATCTCGTCGTGCGGACGCAGCGCACCCCGATACTGGATCACGCGCAGCCCCTTGGGCAGATCGCGCGCGGCAAAGACGCCATTACCGTGGATCGGCGAACGGCGGACGAGGATGTTGCGGGCCATGACGTCTCGCTCGGATGGGGCGCGAAATTATGCCAAGCGCTGCGTGCGGCGCGGCGCGCGACGTTCAGAGCCGAGTCAGCGATCGAGCGCATCATGGGCGGCCGCACGGCGTCGTGCGACCAAGATAAGGACTGTCGTGCTCGCGAGTACCCGCAAGACCCTTAAGACCGTGTGGCTCACGCTGGCCCTGCCTGTGCTGAGCTTGCCCGGGGCCGCGCTGGCCCACAGCGACAACTACATCGAGGGCGGCTTCATCGACCGCGATCTCGAAGGCCGCGACGATTCCGGCGTGCGCATCGCCGGCTCCGGACAGGTGCATCGCCAGCTCGCGTTGATCGGCGAGTATGTGGATACCGGGCAGCTCGAGCAGATGGGCCTCGGCGGGCGCGTGTTCGGCCCGCTGCAGCGCGACCTCGACTGGACCGCGGCGGCGACCATCGAGTTCGTCGATGTCGGTCGTGAGGACGACACCGGCTACGGCCTGCGCGGCGGTTTGCGCTGGCGTTTCGCCCGCGCTTTCGAGTTGAGCCCGGAGATCGTGCACTTCGACGCCTTCGACGAGGGCTTTACCTCGCTGCGCATCGCCGGTTCGTTCGCTTTCGATCGGAATCTCGCGATCCAGGCGGCGCTGCAGGGCGGCGACGATGACCGCATCGAGGCCGGCATCCGCTACCGCTTTGCGCCGGGTTCGCTGCGTTAGCGCGGCGCCGAAGCCTGCGCGGGCAACGGCTCAGAACAAACCCAGCGCGAGACCGGCCGCCATCGTCTGTCCGAGCTCGCGCGCCTGATCGAGCGCGCCCGGCGCAAGTCCGCCGCGGCTGATCAGCGGCTCGGCGACGGCTTTCCAGCCGTAGCCGGTGGCGATGCGCTCGATCGCGCGCACGGCGCCACTGCCGTCGTTGTCGCAGCTGATGAACACGGCGTAGGGCAAGCCGACGGTCTTGTTCTGGGCCGGATAGTAGGTGCGATCCATGAAGTCCTTCATCGCCCCGGACATGTAGCCGAAGTTCTCCGGCGTGCCGAGCAGCAGGCCCTGCGCCCACAACAGGTCGTCGAGCGTCGCGTCGAAGGCATGGCGCATGCGCAGCTCGACCTCGTCGGCAAACGCGCGCGCGCCTTCGGCCGCCGCATCGGCGAGCCGGCGCGTGTGGCCGGACTGGCTGTGCCAGACGAGCAGCAGGTGCTTCATGTGTCGCCGCGACCGTAGCCGCCGCCGCCCGGCGTGTCGATGACGAACACGTCGCCGGCCTGCATCTCGACCTGCGCCGTGGCACCGAGCGGCTCGACGCGCCCGTCGGCGCGTTCCACGCGGTTGCGGCCGGGCAGCCCGTCGCCACCGCCGGCGAGCCCGGGTGCCGCGGTGCGGCGCCGGTTCGACAGGATCGCCGCGGTCATCGGCGCCAGAAAGCGGATGCGGCGCTCGACGCCGTCGCCGCCGCGCCGGCGGCCGCGCCCGCCGGAGCCGGCGCGGATCGCGAAGCGCTCGACGCGCACCGGATAGCGCGCTTCGAGCACTTCCGCATCGGTGAGCCGGCTGTTGGTCATGTGCGTGTGCACGGCGCTGGCGCCGTCGAAGTCCGCGCCGGCACCGGCGCCGCCGCAGATCGTCTCGTAGTACTGCTGCGCGCCGTCGCCGAAGGTGAGGTTGTTCATCGTGCCCTGCGATCCGGCGAGCGCGCCGAAGGCAGCGAACAGCGTATCGACGATGACCTGGCTGGTCTCGACATTGCCGGCAGCGACCGCCGCGGGATACCGCGGATTGAGCATCGAGCCCTCGGGCACGATCAGGTCCACCGCGCGCAGGCAGCCGTCGTTGAGCGGAATGTCGTCGTCGAGCAGGCAGCGGATCACGTAGAGCACGGCGGCGCGGCACACCGGCAGCGGCGCGTTGAAGTTGTCCGGCCGCTGCGCGCTCGAACCGCTGAAGTCGATGCACAGACGTTCGCGCCGGCGATCGAGCGTGATGGCGACGGCGATGCGCGCGCCGTTGTCCATGGTGCAGACGTACCGGCCGTCGTGCAGACGCGGCAACAGACGCCGCACCGCGGCCTCGGCGTGATCGAGCACGTGTGCCATGTATGCCAGTACGGTGTCGCGGCCGTGCTGATGCACGAGCTGCCGCAGGGCCTGTGCGCCGCGCATGCAGGCGGCAAGCTGGGCCTGCAGGTCGGCGAGGTTCTGATCCGGATTGCGCGCCGGATGCGCGCCGGATGCGAGTAGCGCCCGCACTTCGGCCTCGCGCAGCCGCCCGCCGTCGAGCAGCCTGAAGTCGTCGATCAGCACGCCCTCGTCGTCGATGCAGCGGCTTTGCGGCGGCATCGAGCCCGGCGTCATGCCGCCGATGTCGGCGTGGTGGCCGCGCGCGGCGACGAAGCCGAGTAGCCGCGTGTCGCGGTCGAACACCGGCATCACCACGGTGACGTCCGGCAGATGGGTGCCGCCGTTGTACGGCGAATTGAGCATCCACGCCTCGCCGGGCGCGAACGCGCGTCGTTCGCGCGTGCGGCCGTGGATCACCGCGCGTACGCAATCGCCCATCGAGCCCAGGTGCACCGGGATGTGCGGCGCGTTGGCGACGAGCTGGCCCTGCGCATCGAACAGCGCGCAGGAGAAGTCCATGCGCTCCTTGATGTTCACCGAGTGTGCGGTGTTCTGCAGCGCATCGCCCATCTGCTCGGCAACCGCCATGAACAGCTTGTTGAAGACTTCGAGCCGGATCGGATCGAAGGTGGCGCCGGTGTCGTCGCGGCGCGGCGCGGCGATGCGTTCGAGAATCAGATTTCGCATCGCATCGACGCGGGCGCGCCAGCGCGGTTCGACGACGGTGGTCGCGGTGGCCTCGCAGATGATCGCCGGACCGTCGATCTGTGTACCGGCACGAAGCGCTTCGCGACGCAGCACCGGCACCTCGCGCTCGGCGCCGTCGAACCAGACACGCGCGCTGTGCGCCGGCGCTACCGCTTCGGTGGGCGCGGCTGCCGAGGCGAGCGGCGTCTGCGCGCGGATCGCCTCGACGCCGACCCGCTCGATGACAATGCGGCGCTGCGCGTCGACGAAGCCGAAACGTGCGCGATGCTCGGCCTCGAAGGCAGCGCGCATCGACGCCGCCGTATCGGCTGCAACCGGCAGGCTGGTGTCGGTGCCGGCGTATTTGAGATGCGCGCTGGCGACGCAGCGGATCTCGGCCTGCGGAACGTGCTGCGCCTGAAGGGCGGCGGTCGCCTCGCCGCGCAGCTCGGCGAGTGCATCGTGCAACTGCGCCTCGTCGTCGAGGCCGATGCCGAGCGAGCGTTCGCGCAGCACGCGCTGTTCCGCAAGGCCCATGCCCAAGGCCGAGAGCACGCCGGCGAATGGGTGGATGAGCACGCGTTGCATGCCGAGCGCCTCGGCCACCCGGCAGGCGTGCTGGCCGCCGGCACCGCCGAAGCAGGCCAGGGTGTAGCGGCTGGCGTCGCGTCCGCGTTGAATCGAGATCTCCTTGATCGCGTTGGCCATGTGCTCGACCGCGATGCGGATGTAGCCTTCGGCGAGCGCCTGCGGGCTCAGTGCCACGCCGCTGGCTTTACGCACTTCTCGCGCGAGCGCGTCGAAGCGTTCGACGACGACGTCGCGGTCCAGGGGCTGATCGGCATGTGGGCCGAACACGGTGGGAAAGAAGGCCGGTTGCAGTCTGCCGAGCAGCAGGTTGCAGTCGGTGATCGTCAGCGGTCCGCCGCGGCGGTAGCACGCCGGACCGGGCACCGCGCCCGCGGACTGTGGGCCCACGCGCAGGCGCAGGCCGTCGAAGTGGCAGACCGAACCGCCACCGGCGGCGACGGTATGAATGTCGAGCATGGGTGCGAGCAGGCGCAGGCCGGCGATGCGCGATTCGTGCCGGCGCTCGAAGGCGCCGTCGTAGTGCGAGACATCGGTCGAGGTTCCGCCCATGTCGAAGCCGATCACCTGCGCAAAGCCGGCGGCCTCGGCGGTGCGCGCCATGCCGACGATGCCGCCGGCGGGGCCCGACAGGATCGCGTCCTTGCCACGGAACGCCGCGGCCTCGACCAGACCGCCGTTGGATTGCATGAACAGCAGACGCACGTCGCGCAGCTCGGCGGCGATGCGATCGACGTAGCGGCGCAGCACCGGGGTCAGATAGGCATCGACCACCGTCAGATTGCCGCGGCCGACTAGCTTGATCAGCGCGCCGCAGTCGTGGCTCGTCGAGATCTGGGTGTAGCCGATCTCGCGCGCGAGCTGCGCGAGCCGCTGCTCGTGCCGCGGATGGCGCCAGGCGTGCATCAGCACGATCGCCACGGCGCGCAGGCCGCGGTCGTAGGCCGATTGCAGAGCCGCGCACGCAGCCTGTTCGTCGAGTGCACGCACGACGCTGCCGTCGGCGGCGACGCGTTCGTCGATCTCGACCACCTGGTCGTACAGCGGCGCCGGCAGCCGGATGTGTAGATCGAACAGCCGCGGCCGCGTCTGATCGCCGATGCGCAGGGCATCGGCAAAGCCGCGGGTGATCGCGAGCAGCGTCGGCTCGCCGCGGCGTTCGAGCAGGGCATTGGTGGCGACGGTCGTGCCCATGCGCACCTCGTCGATCGTCGCGGTCCGCAAGGTCTCACCGTGCATCGCGAGCACCGCACGGATGCCCGCGGTCGCGGCGTCGGCGTACTGCTCGGGGTTGTCCGACAGCAGTTTGTGCGTCAGTAGTGTGCCGTCCGGCCGGCGCGCGACGATGTCGGTGAAGGTGCCGCCGCGGTCGATCCAGAACGACCAGGCGGCACGGGGCGCGTGGACATCGCTTGCGGTCACGGCGGTGGATCGCGGAACAGGCCTGCGCCGAATGCTATCGGCTCACGCGCTCGCCCGTGCGCGCGACGCCCGCGTCGAGATCGGCGCGCCGTGTGGGCCATGGCGGGTCAGCGAACTCTCGCGCCGCAGTCCTGATGGCGTCCCGCAAACGGGACGGGCCACCCTGGGGTGGCCCGTCCGCTACGGCTTCGACGTGGTCCTCAGTTCGTCGGCGGATCGACGAAAGTGCCGCCCAGGCACAGCTCGTGGGCGTACATCTGCTCGCCGACGTTGGCCGACAGCAGCGCCGAGGCGATGCTCAGGGCGACGCGGTTGAAGTTCTTGGTCGCCTTGAGGCCGAACCAGATCGGCTCGCCGCCGACCAGGTTCTGCCCCAGCAGATCGACCACCACGCTGCTGAACGTCACGTGCTCCTGCTCGACCTCGTTGAGGAAGGTGACCACCTCGATCTGATCGAGCAGGGACGCATCGACCGTACCCGCCGGGAACGACAGACCGAACACCGCGTAGCGGCCCGCGAGGTTCATGCTGCCCGGCAGCAGCACGTTGAGCTCGACCGAGTCGAGCAGGCCCAGGCCGCCGACGGTGGTCGTGAACGTCGCAAAGCTGCCGAGCTCGCCGTCGATGACGTTGTCCGGCGAGCTCACGCTGTTGAGCAGGTTGACCAGCGAACCACCGCCGAGCAGATTGAGCAGGTCGGACAGCAGTCCGCCGATCAGACCGTCGGCGCCGACTTCGGTTTCCGATCCGGACGGTGCGAGCTCGGTGCAGACGAAGTTCTGACCGTCGGCGACCGGGGTCTCGGCCTCGCCGTCGCCGTCGGTGTCGACGAACACCGGTGATTCGTTGCTGCCGTCGTTGGGACCGAAGCCGCCGTTGTCGTCGTCATTGCCGCAGACGCCGTCCGTACCGCAGTCCTCGACGATGTCGCCGCCGAGGCCGGCGATGTCGCTGTCGGCCTGGCAGCCGGCGAGGCCTGCCGCGAGCAGCGCTGCGAGCAGCGCGCTGGGGTATTTCATCCTGGTTTTCATGAGGGTGTCACTCCTTTTCAGTTCCGATAGACGTGCGCGGCTTCAGTTCAGCACACGCAGTTCGACGCGGCGGTTGCGCTCGCGGCCTTCTGCGGTATCGTTGGTGTCGCGCGGCTCGGATTCGCCGTAACCGCGAACGGTCATCTGACTCTCCGGGATGCCCTGTTCGACGAAGAAGTCCTTGACCGCCTGCGCGCGAGCCTCCGACAGCTTCTGGTTGTAGTCGTCGCTGCCGATGCTGTCGGTGTGGCCGGCGATCTCGACCTGCATGTCGGGGTACTTCTTGAGGATGTCCACGGCCCAGGCGAGGATGGTCACCGCATCCGGACGCAGGCGCGTCTTGTTGAACTCGAAGGTCACGCCCTTGAGCTCGATGACGCTGTCGAGCGAGCAGCCATTGCCGTCGACGCGATCGCCGGCCGGGGTATCCGGGCACTGGTCCTTCTCGTCGATGACGCCGTCGCCGTCGGAATCCATCAGGCCGGTCGGCACCTCGACCACCTGCGGCGCGGGAGCCGGCGCCGGCTCGACTTCGCGCTCCTCGAACAGCGGAATCTCGATGCCGAGATTGAGGCGCGGCTCGCCGTACCCCTCACGGAAGTCGTCGTAGACGTAGCGCGCCTCGCCGCGGATGCGGAGCTGGCCGCGCTCGGTCACCGGACCGGAAACGAAGCCGAAGCCGGCGTTGGCGAGCAGCGACCAATCATCCTCGTCATCCGGCAGCGTGTCGTTGTAGCCGCCGCCGATGCCGGCGACCAGAAACGGCGTGAACGATTTGCGGTCGCCGAAGGCGTAGGTCAGGTCCAGGCCCACGCTACTGCGATAAAAGTCCACCGAGCCGGACTTGTCGGTCTCGAAGTTGTCGAACAGTACGCCGACCTCGTAACCCCAGTTGCTGTCCGCGAAACGGTTGCCGAACGCCAAATGGATGCCCGTGGCGTAGTCGAGATCCTCCCCGCCACGTTCGTCATCGGCGAAGGTGTAGCCGCCGAGAATCGCGAGATAGCTCGGCGAAACCAGGATGGAACTCTCGGCGGCGGCCGGAGTGGAGGCGAGCGCGGCGGCGGCGCTCACGATGCAAAGACGTGCGAGCTTCATGGACTCTCCCAACTGCTTCGGATGATTCTTGGGGGATTGAGACGGCAGCGCATCCGTGACACGGCCGGGCCCGTGATGTTACAACGCATTATAGTAGCCGCGAGCGTAGTGGCGTGTCAGCCTTTTCGGACGATGGATGCGCGAAAGTGCAAGGGCGCGGCCCCGGTTCACCAGGGCCACGCCAAGCAAGTTCAACAAAGGCCAGAAATCCAAAGCATTCGTAATAATCGCCCTCAAAACTGATACTTGACGAAGGCCTGCGCGTAATCGCGGTCGCGGTAGAGGTTGTACGCTCCGCCGCCGAAGAACCAGCCATAACCCAGCGTCAGCGACAACGCGCTGCGGTAGCGGGTTTCGATGTTGACCAGCGCCTGCTTGCGGCCTTGGACGAAGTTCTCGGCCGGCCCCGGCGCGGTGCCGCCGACGTCGTGGCCCCAGATGATGAAGGGCTGCACCGAGAACGGACCGTAGACGCCCTCGTACTTGACGATGGCGATCAACCGGTAGCCCCAGGAGAAGTCGTCGACGAAGGCGTCGGCGTTGGCTTGCGTCGGATTGAAGCGCAGACCGTCGGGGCCGATCGAGCAGGCGACGACGGTCGAGCACGCCAGCCGCGAGCCATCGGCCCCGGTGCCGTCGGCGCCGGCGCTGGCATGCGTGTACACGCCGGGCGCGTCGATCTGCAGCACGTCGATCGCCGGCAGGTTCGGGATCCAGGTGGCCCCGAACTCGCCGACGAACTGGATCTGGTCGGCGCCGAAGGGGTTCTCCGTGTTGCCGTAGACGCGGGTGAAGCCAAAATTGAACTGGTAGGTCGCAAAGGTCTCGTAGCCGCGGATGTAGCCTGGGTTGTTGCGGTCGAGCGGCGCATCGAAGTCGGTGGGCGCGTTCTCGCCGACGGTGCCGCCGCGGTAGGGAATGATGAAGTTGGGGAAGGAGCGCGCCGAGCCGGGCACGTGGCCGACCAGCAGGTTGATGGTGTCGGCAAAACCGACCTGCCCCGGTGCGGGCACGAAGTCGCTGCTGCCGTAGATCACGCGCTCGCCGTTCTCGCCCCAGCCGGAGCCGGCGGTCGAGCCGAAGCAGCCCAGCGCCGGATCGTGGCAGCGCGTCAGCGTCGGGCCGAGTGCGGCGAACGACAGGTCGGCAATCGACACCTGCATCGGCAGCTCGGGCCGAAAGGCCACCTCGCCCTGGATCGAGTAGTCGCCCAGCGTGGTGTTGAAGCTCAAGCCATACATCTGGATGTTCTCGGGGTACTCGAAGACGATCTGCGGACCGTCGAGCGCGACCGCGTTCGAGAACGGCGCGTTCGGGTTGCCGGTAATGAGGTTGAGCAGGCCGGCGAGGTCGAGGCCGAGGTCGGCGAGGATGGCCGGTCGGTTGAGGCCGAGCTGCAGCGCGTCGAGCGTGAGCCGGTTGCGCGCGGCGGCGTTGGCCGCCACCGGCAGGTTCGGGCAGGCACGCAGGAACTCGGTGGTGTTGCGAGCGTCCAGGCCCAGCGTGTTGCCCTCGCGCCTGGCGCACGATGCTGGTGCCGAGAAGAAGCTCACGTACGGCAGCTTCGAGTGGTAGTTCATGAAGTAGACGCCGAACTCGGTGCCGTTGTTCAGTTCTTCCGCGTAGTACTTGAGCGCGGCGCCGAACTGGCCTTGATCGTCCGGTTCCCAGTCGCCGAGGCGGCGCACCGTGCCCGAGGTCGGCGTGATCAGCGTCAGCGGATTGTCCAGATAGCCGAGCTGCTCGGCCGGGGTGGTGCCGACGAAGGCGCGGTCGGGGTCGTCGGGTGAACTGCCGAAGCTTAAGTTCACCGTATCGTTGAGATTGTGGGTGCCCAGATCGACGAAGCCGAAGAAGGTGCCCGGCGTCGGCGCCTCGACCGGCGCCCATTCGTACTGGTAGTACAGCTCGATCGTGGCGTTGTAGAACGGCTCGGTGCTTAAAAACACCATGCCCACCGGCGTGAATACCTCTTCGACCTGGGTGCCGATGCGGTACAGGTTGTTGGCATTGACCGGATTGGCCTGGTTGACGCTGTTGATCGCCAGCAGCGTCGACTCGCCCCAGTTCACGAGCTGACGGCCGAGCTTGAAGCGCAGTTCGCGATCACCGAGGAAGGGCAGGGTGCCGTAGACGTTGAGGTCGAGCAGTTGCAGGTCGGTTCCGGCCTGGCGCAGTGCTTCGCCGTCGGTGCGTCGCGAGTGCACGACGCCGCCGGGGCCGTAGGTGCGCAGGCCATTGCGCCAGTAGTAGTTCGCGATCGGGTCGTCGTCGAAGCCGACCTCGCCGACGTTGTCGGCGGTGATCGCGTTTGGCCGGTACTCGGTGAAGTCGTTGTTGACGAAGTCGTAGAAGTACAGCCACTTCGCGAACAGGCCGAAATCGCCCCAGGTGAGTGTGAGGTCCTGCGTGGCCTTGACCACGCCCGAGATGAGGTCGTGCTTGTCGTAATTGAGGTTGCCGTCGTCGGCGCGCATCGTCGGCTGGCCAGGGGCGGCGGCGAGCCGCGCGGCCGGATAGCTCTGCTCGCGGAACAGACCCTGGCAGGACTGGAACTGGCGGCTGCAAACCTCGGGATCGAGATTGGACTTGCCGACCAGGTCGCTGGCGCGGTCCTGCATGCGCCAGCCGGCGCCGAGGGTGATGGTGGTGTTGAGTACGCCCTGCCATTCGCCGGCGTCGTCGAGCTCGAAGCTCAGGGCATGGATCGTCGTGGGGCTGGCGAGGACGGCCGCGGCCAGCAGGCAGCGCAGCCAGGGGGTTGCACGTTGCATGTTCTTGTTCGCGTCGGGAGGAGCGCGACGCGTGTTCAGACAAACCGGTACGTCGCGGGCGCGAACCTTAGCACGTGATCGGCGACATTGGATCGCCGCCGCTGTAGGAGATTGGCGCGTGCGCGTGCCATGGCGCGGCATCCAAACGCGTCAGCCGCGCGTAGGCTGTAACGGGGAGATGCATGCAGCATCGCGTCACCCGCCCGATTCCGATGACACGACAGGAGCTCGCATCATGCAAAGAACGACATCGACCCATCGCCGCGGTTACGCGGCGGCCGCGCTCGTCGTGGCGCTCGCCTTGTCCGCCTGTGAGGGCGACCGTGGCCCGGCCGGCCCAGCCGGTCCACAAGGGCCGCAGGGCCCCCAAGGTCCGCAAGGGCCTGGTCCTGCCGAACTGGAGGCGGCGTGCACGCCGGTCAGTCCGCTGCCCGCCGGCCTGGCGCCGGTGGTGGTCGCACTGACCAGTGACGGCAAGCTGCTGCGCTTCTCGCCGGCGTCAATGAGCGCCGGCAATACGGTGTCCATCCTCGGCCTCGCAGCCGGTGAGGCGATTCTCGGCATCGATTTTCGTCCGGCCGACGGCGCGTTGATCGCGCTCACCCGCGTCGGCACCCTGGGGGCGCTGGTGCGCATCGACCCACTCACGGGTGAGGTGACGCGCCTGACACGGGTCGGTGCGACGAGCCTGACGCTCAACGGCGACCGCTACGGCGTCGACTTCAATCCGGTGCCGGGGGCGCTGCGCATCGTCGGCGACAACGACGAGAACTACCGCATAGTCTTCAGCGGCAGCGGTGGCATGAGCTACACGGTGAATGTCGATACCACGCTCGCGCCCACGGCCGACGTGGTGGCGGCGGCGTACACCAACAACTTCGCCGGCACGCCGCTGACCACGCTCTACAACCTCGATGCGACGGCCAATACCCTGGTCACCCAGGGCGGTATCGACAGCGTGACCAATCCCAACGCCGGCGCCTTGGTCACGGTGGGTGAGCTCGGCGTGGATTTCGATGCGGATGCCGGTTTCGACATCGACGGCGTCAGCGGGCTGGCGCTGGCGGCGCTCAATGTCGCCGGTGCGCCGTCCACCGGCCTGTACGCCGTGGATCTGGGCAGCGGCGCGGCGAGCTGCATCGGTACGATTCCGACGGCGGCGGGTGAGCGCGCCGTGGGTCTTGCGATTCCGCCGCCGCAGCCGGCGATCGCTTATGGCCTGACCACGGCCGATGCCTTGGTCCGATTCGTGCCCAACGCCGCCGGCGTCGCCAGCGTCTCGGCTCCGGTGGCGATTACGGGCCTGGGCGCCGGCGAAACCGTCGTCGGCATGGACATTCGTCCACGCACCGGTGCCCTGACTCTGGTCACGCGCAATCCGGCCACCAACGGCGGTGCGCTGTACGAGGTCGATCCGATGACCGGCGTCGCCACCGCGATTCCGGCGAACATGGGGCAGATGCTCGCCTTCGACGCCGGTGCGACCGACTTCGGCATCGACTTCAACCCGGTGCCGAACGCGCTGCGCATCGTCAACGACGCCAACCAGAACTTGCGCCTGCCGTTCCCGGCGGATACCGCGGGCTATAACGTGGTGACCGACGGCGCGGTCAATCCGGTCGGCGACAGTGCCGCGGCGGCCTACACGCAGAACTTCGACGGTGCGACGTCGACGCGTCTGTATGTGATCGACACGACCAGCAACGAGCTCAAGTTCCAGAACCCGCCCAACGATGGAACCCAGGTCGTGGTCGGCGCACTCGGCGTCAGCGCCGCGTCCGGCAACAGTGGCTTCGACATCATCGGCGGTGCCGGTGTGACCGCCGCGGGTGTCAACATCGGCAACACGGTGAGCTTCGCGGCGCTCGAGGTCGGCGGTGCGAGCAATCTGTACCGCATCAACCTGCAGACCGGTGCGGCGACGCAGATCGGCAGCGGCCCGATCGGTGGCGCCTCTCCGGTCACGCTCAAGGGCCTGGCCGTGAGCGTGCGGCGCTGATCGCGCATCGCGTGGATGCCGACGGGGCGCTACGGCGCCCCGTTGGCGTTTGGGCCGCTAGAATTCGGCGGTCCGTGTCCGATCGTCCCCCATGTCCAGCAAGTCCCGCCTGTACCGCGTCACCTTCATCAACCAAGGCCAGGTCTACGAGCTTTATGCGCGCGAGGTCAGTCACGGCGGCATGCTCGGCTTCGTCGAGATCGGCAAGCTGGTGTTCGGCGAGAAGACCACGGTGGTGGTCGACACCAGCGAGGAGAAGCTCAAGCGCGAGTTCGCGGACGTGGAGCGCTTCTTCGTTCCGGTGCACGCGGTGGTGCGCATCGACGAGGTCAGCAAGCGCGGCCCGGCGCGCATCGTCGGCGGCGCCGATTCCGGCTCCAAAGTCACGCCGTTTCCGGTCTACAACTTCGGCGGCGATCCGAAGAAGTGATGCGCTTCGCCATGCTCGGATCCGGGTCCAAAGGCAATGCGACCCTGGTCGAAGCCGGCGGCACGCGCATCTTGATCGATTGCGGATTCGGCCTTGCCGAGACCGAGCAGCGCCTGCAGCGGCTCGGCGTCGAGCCTAAGGCGCTGGATGCGATTCTGGTCACGCACGAACACGGTGATCATCTGGGCGGCGTGGCGCGCCTGGCGCGGCGCCATCGCATCCCGGTGTGGATGACGCACGGCTCCTACGCGGCCTGGCGCGATCGCGCGGTGCCGCATGCGCTGCGCTTCTCGCCGCATCAGCGCTTTCGCATCGGCGCGCTCGACGTCCAGCCGTACCCCGTGCCGCACGATGCGCGCGAGCCCTGCCAGTACGTGATCGCCGCAGGCACGCGCCGCCTCGGCATCCTGTCGGACGCCGGGCATATCACCCCGCACATGCGCGCGATGCTCGCCGACTGCGATGCGCTGATGCTCGAATGCAATCACGATCCGCAGATGCTCGCGGACGGCCCGTATCCGGACGCGCTCAAGCGCCGTGTCGGCGGAAGCCGCGGGCATTTGTCGAATGCGCAGGCGGCCAGTCTGCTCGAGGGTTACCCGGTGTCGCGACTTCAACATCTGGTGTTGACGCATCTGTCGGAGACCAACAACTGTCCGCAACTGGCGCGGCGCGTCGTCGTCGAGGCGATCGAGACCGACGCGCCGTGGATCGTCTGCGCGCAGCAGGATGCGGGTCTGGACTGGCGCGAGCTCGTCTGAGGCCGAAGCCCCTGCGGCCGGCGCGGGCGCAACGTGCGAAAATGTGCCCCGCGCAGTCCGGCGGCCCGCCGCCGGCGATTTCGAGCCAAGGATCTTCATGTCCGTCACCGTCTTGCCCGGCGCCGCGTCGTTCTCGGCCTTTCGCATTGCCCGCCTGATCGACGCGCTGCGGTCGTATGTCCCGGGACTCACCGGACTCGATGCGCGCGATCTTTACTTGATCGACGCCGATGGCGTCGGCACGGATGCGCTGCGCCGCCTGCTCGGGCCGGGGCCGGATGCAATCGAAGCCGCCGACGCGCTGATCTACGTCGTGCCACGCCTGGGCACGACCTCGCCGTGGTCGAGCAAGGCCACGGACATTGCGCGCGTGTGCGGTTTGGCTGGCGTGCGCCGCATCGAGCTGGGTCGCGTCTTTCGCCTGCACGGCGTCACCGCGATCCCCGAGGCGGCGCTGGCGCTACTGCACGATCCGATGATGGAGTCGGTGCTCACGCGCGCGTCCGATCTGCAGCACGTGTTCGACCAGCAGCCGCGCCGCGGCCTGCGCCGGGTGGACGTGCTCGGCGGCGGTGCCGCGGCGCTGGTCGCCGCCAATCGCGACTGGGGATTGGCGCTGTCGGACGAAGAGATCGCCTATCTGGTGCAGCACTACCGTGCTGCCGGGCGCAACCCGACCGACGCCGAGCTGATGATGTTCGCGCAGGTCAATAGCGAGCACTGCCGACACAAGATCTTCAACGCCGAGTTCACCGTCGACGGTGAAACCCAGCCGCACTCGTTGTTCGGCATGATCCGCATGACGTATGCGGCGACGCCGCAGGGCGTGTTGTCGGCGTACAAGGACAATGCCGCCGTCATCGAGGGGCACCACGGCATGCGCTGGTTCGCCGACGCCGATCGCATCTGGCGTCGCCATGACGAAGCGGTGCACATCCTGATGAAGGTGGAGACGCACAACCACCCGACCGGCATCTCGCCGCATCCGGGGGCCGGCACCGGCGCCGGCGGCGAGATCCGCGACGAGGCGGCGACCGGACGCGGCGCCAAGCCCAAGGCCGGACTGTGCGGCTTCTCGGTGTCGAACCTGCGCGTGCCGGACTTCGTCCAGCCCTGGGAGCAGCAGCCCGAGTTGCTCGCGCAGGGCAGGCCCGAACGCATGGCCAGCGCGCTGCAGATCATGCTCGAAGGGCCGATCGGCGCGGCCGCGTACAACAACGAATTCGGCCGGCCGAACCTCGCCGGCTACTTCCGCAGCTACGAGCTGATCACGCCGGACGGCCGCAATCGCGGCTACCACAAGCCGATCATGATCGCCGGCGGCTACGGCAACATTCGCGCCGAGCACGTCCGCAAGCGGCCGGTGATCGAGGGCGCCAGACTGATCGTGCTCGGCGGGCCGGCGATGCTGATCGGTCTGGGCGGCGGCGCCGCGTCGTCGATGGCCACCGGCAGCAGCAGCGCCGCGCTCGACTTCGCCTCGGTACAGCGCGCCAATCCCGAGCTGGAACGGCGCTGCCAGCAGGTCATCGACGCCTGCTGGGCGCTGGGCGATGACAACCCCATCCTGTCGATCCACGACGTCGGTGCCGGCGGCATCTCCAACGCGCTGCCGGAGCTGGTGCACGCCGACGACCGCGGCGGCCGCTTCCAGTTGCGCGACGTGATCTGCGCCGATCCGGCGCTCTCGCCGATGGAAATCTGGTGCAACGAATCGCAAGAGCGTTACGTGCTCGCGATCGCGCCGCAGGACCTCGAGCGGTTCGCCGCGCTGTGCGCACGCGAGCGTTGCCCGTACGCGGTGGTCGGCGTCGCCACGGCCGAGCAGCGCTTGCTGGTCGAGGATCGCGAGCTCGGCGAGCCGGCCGTCGACATGCCGATGCCGGTGTTGCTCGGCAAGCCGCCGCGCATGCAGCGACACACACAGCGCGCACCATCGCGCGTCGCGCCGCTCGACACCAAGGCGATCGACGTCGCGCAAGCCGTGCAGCGCCTGCTCGCCCTGCCGGCGGTCGCGTCGAAGAACTTCCTGATCACCATCGGCGATCGCAGCGTCGGCGGCCTGACCGTGCGCGACCAGATGGTCGGGCCGTGGCAGGTGCCGGTGGCCGACTGCGCGGTGACCGCGACCGGCTTCGAATCCATCACCGGCGAGGCGATGGCGATGGGCGAGCGCACGCCGCTGGCGCTGCTCGACGGTCCGGCGTCCGGGCGCATGGCGGTGGCCGAGGCGGTGCTCAACATCGCCGCGGCACCGATCGCGAAGATCGAAGACATCCGCCTGTCGGCCAACTGGATGGCGGCCTGCGGTCAGTTCGACGAGGACGCGCGCCTGTTCGACACGGTCAAGGCCGTGGGTGCCGAACTGTGCCCGCAGCTCGGCATCGCGATTCCGGTGGGCAAGGATTCGCTGTCGATGAAAAGCGTGTGGACGCACGACGGCCAGACGCGCTCGCAGACCGCGCCGCTGTCGCTGATCGTCTCCGCGTTCGCGCCGGTTACCGACGTGCGCCGCGTGCTCACGCCGCAGCTCGTCGCCGACGCCGACACGCGCCTGCTCTTGGTCGATCTGGGCAACGGCAAACACCGGCTCGGCGGTTCGGCGCTGGCCCAGGTTTACGCACAGCTCGGCGATGTGCCGCCGGATCTGGACGATCCGCGGCAGCTCAAGGCGGCGTTCGCGCTGATCCAACAGCTCAATGCCGAGGGCAGGCTGCTCGCCTACCACGACCGCAGCGACGGCGGCCTGTTCGTCACGCTCGCCGAGATGGCCTTCGCCGGACACTGCGGCATCAGTGTGGATATCGCCGCGCTGGGCCACGATCCCGTGGCCGCGCTGTTCAGCGAGGAGCTCGGCTTCGTCGTGCAGGTGCGCGCAGACGATGCCGCCGCGGTGCGCGCGGTGTTCGCTGATGCCGGGCTCGCGGTACACGACATCGGTGCGCCCAATCGCAGCGATACGCTCGTCATCGAAGGCCTGTTCGCGGCCGCGCGCGAGGGCCTGCACAAGGCCTGGTCCGAACTCAGCTACCGGATGGCGGCGCTGCGCGACGACCCCGACTGCGCGCGCGAGGAGTTCGAGGCGGTCGGCGCGGCCGACGATCGCGGCCTGATCGTGCAGCCGAGTTTCGACGTCTCAAACGTCACGCCTCACGTCTCACGGCGACCCCAGGTCGCGATCTTGCGCGAGCAGGGCGTCAACAGCCACGCCGAGATGGCCTGGGCCTTCGACCGCGCCGGTTTCGAGTCGGTCGACGTGCACATGACCGATGTGCTCGATGGCCGCGTGCGTTTGGCCGACTTTGCCGGTGTGGTCGCCTGCGGCGGCTTCTCCTACGGCGACGTGCTCGGCGCCGGCCAGGGCTGGGCCAAGACCATCCTGTTCAACGAACGCGCGCGCAACGAGTTCGCGGATTTTCTGGCGCGCGAGGACCGCTTCGCCCTCGGCGTCTGCAATGGCTGCCAGATGTTCGCCGCGCTCAAGTCCATCATTCCTGGCGCGCAAGCCTGGCCGGCGTTCCGGCGCAATCGCAGCGAACAGTTCGAGGCGCGCTGGTCGCAAGTCGAGATCCTACCGTCGAAGTCGCTGTTCTTCGCCGGCATGGAAGGCTCTAAGCTGCCCATCGCCGTCGCCCACGGCGAAGGCCGCGCCGTGTTCGAGCAGCCTGCCGATCTCGCCGCGCTGCAATCCGGCGGCCAGGTGGCGATGCGCTACCTCGACACGCGCGGGGGTGTCGCGACCCGTTACCCGGCCAACCCCAACGGCTCGCCCGAGGGCATCACCGCGATCTGCAACGCCGACGGCCGTGTCACCATCCTGATGCCGCATCCGGAACGCAGCGTGCACGGTGTCACCGGCTCGTGGTGGCCGAAGCGCGACGCGGCGACGACCCCGTGGCTGCGGATGTTCGAGAACGCGCGACGCTGGGTGAGCTGACGCGGCTTGGCGGTCACCGCTCGCGGCCTCGGCGAGGCCCGGCCTGCGCGTTCGAACGATGCGCGGGCGCTGTCAGTCCTCGGGCAACTCGGGTTCGAGCAGTTCCGGCGGTGGCTCGCCGTCGTAGACCAGGTTCAGGCGCCGCTGCAGATAGGCGGTGCGCACGAAGACGTAAGGGTCGAACTGCTGTTCCAGCACGTCGTCGAAGTCGAGCAGCCGCGAGCGGCCGTCGACGATGTCGATCCCGGCGAGACCGACGCGTTGCCAGTCGGTGACCGAGTCCACGTACTGCAGCGGATCGGTCCAGTTGTCGCCGATGCGGCCGACCAGATCGCGGTTGGTGGTGGGGCCGAGCAAGGGCAGCATCAGATACCAGCCCTCGCCGACGCCCCAGCGGCCCAGGGTCTGGCCGAGATCCTCGTCGTTCTCGCTCAGGCCCACCAGTGTCGCCGGATCGAGGAACCCGGCAAGACCGTAGGTGCTGTTGAGTACGAAGCGCCCGGTGTCGCGTGCAGCCTGCACGAACTTGCCCTGCAGCAGGTCGTTGACGATGACGGTGGGATAGAACAGGTTGTCGAAGAAGTTGTCGATGCCGGTGCGCACCACCCCGGGCACCACCGCGGCATAACCCTGGGCGACCGGACGCAGCACGTAGCGGTCGGCGGTCATGTTGAAGGCGTAGACCGGCCGGTTGATGCGCTCGAGCGGATCCAGCGGCTCGTACGGGGAGTTGTGTGCACAGGCGGACAGCGCCGCCCCCAGGCAGACGAATGA
Organism: Sinimarinibacterium thermocellulolyticum; assembly: GCF_040327995.1. Taxonomy (NCBI): domain Bacteria; kingdom Pseudomonadati; phylum Pseudomonadota; class Gammaproteobacteria; order Nevskiales; family Nevskiaceae; genus Sinimarinibacterium; species Sinimarinibacterium thermocellulolyticum. The sequence continues at coordinate 238,477 of NZ_JBEPIJ010000002.1, forward strand.
CCAGCGCAGCGCGCGCACGGCAGAGGGTTTCATGTCGTGCCGTCCCCCGTGTGCTTGTGGGTCTGGGGCACGTCGATGCCGAGCAGCGGGGCGACGCCGAAAAAGCCCAGCAGGCTGCGCAGCTGCGGCGGCGCACCGACGAATTCGAGCGGGCGCCCGGCGCGTTGCGCGCGGCGCTTGAGCTCCAGCAGCAGCGCGATGCCGGCGCTGTCAGCCTCGCGCACGGCGTCGAGTTCGATGCGTCCGTCGGCGATCAGCGCGTCGGCGCGCGCGTAGCCTTGCGCGGCACGCGCGAAGCTCAGCGCATCGGCTTCGAGCCTCATCGGGTGCCGTCGCCGGTCTCGGCGCCGACCACGAGCTGCCCGGCCTTGATGCGCTCGATCACCTTGGGGATGCCGTTGCGCTTGATCTCGGCGTCGAGCTGGGTGCGAAAGTTGAGCACCAGCGAGATGTTCTCGGCCTTGATGTCCCAGATCTTCCACTCCTCGCTGCCCTTGGGCTGGCGCACCGAGAACTCGATCGGGATCGGCGGCTTGCCCGGCTCCTTGCGGATGATGGTGGTCGCTACCGTGCCGCGGTTGCCGCTCAGGCGCGCCGGCTTGACTTCGATTTCGATCGAGTCGTAGTACTCGAGCAGGCGGTCGGCGTAGGTGCGGATCAGCATGTCCTTGAACGCGGCTTCGAACTCCGCGATCTGCTCGGGCGAGGCCGACTTGAGGTGGTTGCCGAGGATGACCTTGGCGATGTAGGGCGTATCGAAGTGCGGGACGATCTTGTCCTCGACCATCGCGTAAAAGGCGGCCTTGTCCTTCTGGTAAGTGGCCACGTTCTGGGCGATGTCGGCACGCACCGCGTCGGTGGCGTCGCGGATGATCTGGTCGGGCGCGGCGGCCTGCGCGGCGAATGCCAGCAGCGTGCCGGTCAGGGCGGCGGTCAGGCGGGTCAGCAACGTCACGGTGCCTCTCCTGTCGATGGGCCTTTGGATGCGGTGAGCGCGTCGGCGAGCTTGGCGATCGCTTCGGCGAGCTTGTCGTTTTCGCTCTCCCCCTGGCCGGCGAGGAACTGGCCGATCAGGTTCTCCAGCACCAGCGCGCCTTGGGTCAGCGTCAGTTCGCTGCCGTCACGCAGAAACTCGTCCATGCCGCCGGGCTCCAGGCCGATGTACTGCTCGCCGAGTAGGCCGGCGGTGAGGATCTTGGCGCTCGAATCCTCGGGGATGCGGTCGAAGCGCTCGAAGATGTCGAGCGTCACGCGCGCCTCGAAGGTTTCGGGGTCGATCTCGATCGCGCGCACGCGCCCGATCTTGACACCGGCCATCGTCACCGCCGAACCCGGCTTGAGTCCGCCGATGTTGCCGAACTTCGCGGTGACCGTGTAGGTGGACCCTCCGCCGACGCCGTCGAGACTGGCGACGCGGAACGTCAGGACGAAGATGGCGGCGACGCCGAGGCAGACGAACAAGCCGACCAGAATCTCCAGCGCTTTGGATTGCATGGGCGTGGTCCTAGGGTCGTGTGGAGGCCGTTAACCGAACATGAACGCGGTGAGGATGAAGTCCAGCGCCAGGATCGACAGCGAGGACACGACAACGGTCGAGGTCGTGGCCCGCGACACGCCTTCCGAGGTCGGCGCCGCGTGATAACCCTGGTAGACCGCGATCCAACTGATCGCAGCGCCGAACACCAGCGCCTTGAAGTAGCTCTGCACGAGGTCTTTGATCTCGACGCTGCTGCGGATCTGCGACCAGTAGCTGCCGGCGTCGACGCCGAGCAGTTCGACACCGATCGCATGTCCGCCGGCGACGCCGATCGCCATCACGCAGAAGATGCCGGACAGCAGCGGCATCGCGATCAATCCGGCGAGAAAGCGCGGCGCGATGACGCGGCGCATCGGGTCGACCGCCATCATCTCCATCGCCGAGAGCTGGTCGGTGGCGCGCATCAGCCCGATCTCGGCAGCCAGCGCCGAACCGGCGCGGCCGGCGAACAGCAGCGCGGTGACCACCGGCCCCAGCTCGCGCACGATCACCAGCGCGACGAACACGCCGAGCGACTCCTCGGCACCGAAGCGCACCAGCGTGCGAAAGCCCTGCAGTGCCAGCACCATGCCGACGAAGCTGCCGGACAGCACGATGATGATCAGCGACAGCACGCCAACGCTATAGATCTGCTGCACCACGAGGCGCGGACGCAGCAGCGCAGCCGGCACCGCGGCGAGCATCGTCAGCAGGAAAAACTGGGCGCGGCCGAGACCGGCGAGGAATCCCGACAGGACCTGCCAGATGCCGTTCATGCCGCAGCTCCGCTGCGGCAGTTTCCAGCGATCAGTTTCCAGTTACCAGTAGAAGCACGGCGTGGCGCTGCTGGCGCAGGCGGCTGTTTCTGGAAACTGGAAACTGGAAACTTGAAACTACTTACTTTCACGCCGTCTCTCCCATCAGATCGCCTTCGAGCGTGCGTGCCGTCTTGTACTGAAAGGCGATCGGCCCGTCGTAGCGGCCTTCGAGGAACTGGCGCACCAGCGGCGATTCGGAAGCGCGGATCGCCTCCGGCGTGCCGTGGTCCAGCACCTTGCCGCCGTGGACGATGTAGGCGTAGTCGGAGATCGACAGCACTTCCTCGACGTCGTGGGAGACGACGATGCTGGTGATGCCCAGCGACTCGTTGAGCGAGCGAATCAGACGCATCAGCACGCCCATGCTGATCGGGTCCTGTCCGGTGAAGGGTTCGTCGTACATGACCATGTCCGGATCCAGGGCGATCGCGCGTGCCAGCGCCACGCGCCGCGCCATGCCGCCGGACAACTGTTCGGGATAGAGCTGCGCCGCACCACGCAGGCCGACGGCTTCGAGCTTCATCAGCACGATGTCGCGGATCAGCGCCTCCGGCAGTTGGGTGTGTTCGCGCAGCGGAAAGGCGACGTTCTCGAACACCGACAGATCGGTCAGCAGCGCGCCGTGCTGGAACAGCAGGCCCATGCGCTTGCGCAGGCGGTAGAGCGACTGGCGTCCGAGCTTGTGCACGTCTTCACCGTCGAACAGCACGCTGCCGGCGCTGGGCCGCCACTGGCCGCCGATGATGCGCAGCAGCGTCGTCTTGCCGGTGCCCGACGGTCCCATGATCGCGGTCACGCGGCCGCGGCGGATGTCGATGTCGACGCCGTCGTAGATCGGCCGCGCGTCGTAACCGAAGCGCAGGCCGCGCACGCGCACGAGGACGTCATCATTCGGATCAATGCGGCTCATCGCGGATTTTCACGTGCGGCCACGCATGTGCGGCCGTCGGCGGTCGGGGACGGATCAGCGTCCGATTGTAGCCGAGGCCCAATCGTTTGCCGTGACCGCGGGTGCGGCGTCGTCGCCGAGACGGCGGCACAGGTGGACCAAGAGGTCGTCGGCGACGACATCGACCCGGTCCGGCCCGCCGAGCGCGGAAATCTGCGTCATGCGCTGGTTGGGATGGCCGCAGGGATTGATGCGCGAAAACGGCTCCAGATCCATCGCGACGTTGAGCGCGAGCCCATGGTAGGTACAGCCGCGGCGCACGCGCAGCCCCAGCGAACCGATCTTCGCGCGCCCCGGCAGCCCTTCGGCGGCGTCGACATAGACGCCCGGGGCCTTTGGATCGGCATGGGCGGCGATGCCGTAGCCGGCGAGCACGTCGATCATCGACTGCTCGATGCGGGTGACCAGGCTGCGGATGCCGTAACCGCGGCGCTCAAGGTCGACGAGGACGTAGACGACGAGCTGGCCGGGACCGTGATAGGTGACCTGACCGCCGCGGTCCGACTGCACCACGGGGATCGCGCCGGGGGCGAGCACGTGCTCGGGCCTGCCGGCCTGGCCCTGCGTGAACACCGGCGGATGCTCGAGCAGCCACAGCTCGTCCGGCGTCTGTGCGGTGCGCGCGTCGGTGAACGCACGCATCGCCGCAAAGGTCTCGGCGTATTCGCAAAGGCCGAGCCGGCGCACCCGCGGCGCTGCGATCATCGTCCGCTCAGATGTCGAGCCACAGGCGCACGGTGTCGATCATCTGGGTCAGCAGGCCGCCTTCGGCGACCGGCTGCAAGGCGACGAGCGGCAAGGTGCGCAAGGTCTTGCCGTCGACGCTCAGCGTCACCGTGCCGAGCACCTGTCCGGCGGCGATCGGCGCCACCACTTGCGCCTCGACCACCGGGTCTATGCTCAGGCGATCACCGCTGCCGCGCGGCAGCGACAGCGCGACCGTCTCGGCGACGCCGACCGGCAGCTCGCCGACCTCGCCTTTCCAGACGCGGACCCGCGACACCGGCTTGTCCGCGCCGAACAGGGCGATGTTTTCGTAGAAGCGGAAGCCGTAGTCGAGCAGCGCCTTGGACGCCGTGGCGCGCTCGCGCATGCCGCTGGTGCCCATGACCACGGTGATCAGACGACGTCCGTCGCGCACTGACGATGCAGCCAGACAGTAGCCCGCAGCCTCGGTGTGGCCGGTCTTGATGCCGTCGGCGCCCGGTTCCATGTCGAGCAGCAGATTGCGGTTCGGCTGACGAATCGCACCGCGATGGCCGAAGGTGAATTCGCGCACGGCGAAGCGCTTGTAGTCCTCGGGGAAGTCGCGGATCAGTGCGTCCGAGAGCAGGGCCACGTCGTGGGCCGTGGTGTAGTGCTGTGGATGTGGCAGGCCCGTGGAATTGACATAGTGCGTGTCCTTCATGCCCAGGCGCGCCGCGTGCTTGTTCATCAGCTCGGCGAACACCGCCTCGTCGCCGGCGATGTGCTCGGCGATCGCCACCGTCGCGTCGTTACCAGACTGCACGATGCTGCCCATCAGCAGATCCTCGAAGCGCACGCGTTTGCCGACCTCGACAAAGGTGCGCGAGCCCTCGGTGCGCCAGGCCTTCTCGCTGATCAAGACCTGGTCGTCCAGCCTCACGTGGCCGCGCGCCAGCTCGTCGAAGGCAACGTAGGCGGTCATGATTTTGGTGATGCTCGCCGGTTCGACGCGCTGCATCGCATTCTTTTCGGCGAGTACTTGCCGGCTGTCGAAGTCGTAGAGCACGTAGCTGGTGGCGGCGATGTCCGGCGGCGCGGGCACTTCGGCGATCACGACCGACGGCAGGCACGCGAGGCACAACAGTCTGAGAAATCCTTTCATGACGGCAGGGTCGGTGATGGAAAGTGAAAGCCGGCGCGCGCGGCCAAGCCGAAGTTTAACGACTGTGTTCACCGGCGCATCCAGATGGGTGCGAATCCGGCCTGACGCAAGCGTGCGTGCGCGGATTCGGCCGCGGCCGAATCCGTGAACGGTCCGAGCACGACGCGGTGCACCGCCTCGCCAGGGCCCTCGTCGATCAGGATCTGCGCGTCGCGGTGGCCGTGACGCGCCAGTTCCTCCTTCATCGCCACCGCGTTGATCGGATCGGCATAGGCGGCGATCTGCAGCCAGTTTTCGTTCGGTGCGGCGGGGGGGGCGAGCGGATCGAGGGCGACGACCTCGACCTCGGCGCTGCCGGCTTCGAGCATGCCGAGCTTGGCGGCCGCGGCGTAGGACAGGTCGATGACGCGGCCGCGGTGAAACGGACCGCGGTCGTTGATGCGCACGACCACGCTGCGGCCGTCGTCGAGTCGCGTGACGCGCGCGTAGCTCGGCAGCGGCAGCGACTTGTGCGCCGCCGTCATCTGGTACATGTCATAGACTTCGCCGTTGGCCGTGCGGTTGCCGTGGAACTTCTTGCCGTACCACGAGGCGATGCCGCGCTCGCGAAAGCCGCGCGCGTCGTCGAGCACGCGGTAGGTTCTGCCGAACACGCTGTAGGTCGGCGCGTTGCCGCTGCGCGAGCGCGGCTCCGAGCGCGGCACGGCATCGGGAATGTGCTCGATGCCGTCGGGCACCTCGTGCGGCGCCGGCGCCGCATCGCGTTCGAGCGCATAGCGTCCGGCGTTGGGGTCGTCGCTGTTTGGCTGGCGCTTGGGTCCGGGGGCGCCGCAAGCGGCTAGCGCGGCCGCAAGCAGCAGCATCGTGGCGCGTCGCCCGGCTCGCATCAAATGGACGTCTCCTCACGCGCGGCGGCGTACGCCTGTTCGATGCGCTGCGCGAGCTGGGCCACCGCCATGCCGTAGAACACGCGCGGGTTGTACGACATCACCGAGTAGAAGTTCGGCAACGCCAACCAGTATTCGCGCCCGCCGCCGTCGAGCGTCAGTTCGATCAGGCCGACCTGGGTCTGCGGCGGCAGCGTGGTGGCGGCCTTGACGCCGAGGGATTCTAGTGCGGCCACGGTGTGAGTGACGTTGCGGCCGTTGACCGGCACGCCGTCGGGTGGCGCGTCGGCGAGCTGCGCGCGCACCACCAGCGGCTCGCCGCGGCGCCAGGCACGCGTTCGGTCGTACTGCGTCAGGTAGCGGCCGATCGAGCCGATGGCATCGGCTAGGGTCCACAGGTCGCGGCGCCCGTCACCGTCGAAGTCGACGGCGAGGCGCCGGTAGTTGCTCGGCATGAACTGCGCGGCGCCCATCGCGCCGGCATAGGAGCCCTGCGGCTGCGCCGGCTCGAAGCCAAAGTCGCGGCAGAAGGCGAAGAACTCGGCCAGCTCGGCGAGAAAGAACGCATGTCGCGTCGGGTGATCGAAGCCCTGCGTCGCCAGTGCGTCGAGCACGCGCACCGAGCCGGTGATGCGGCCGTAGCGCGTCTCGATGCCGAGAATGCCGGCGATCACCGCCGGCGGCACGCCGTACTCGGCCTCGGCGCGCGCCAGGTACGCTCGCTGCGTGCGCAGCAGCTCGGCGCCGTGGCGGATGCGGTCGTCGTCGATGCGCCGCGCATACTGCGTCCAAGTCTCGGTCTTCTCCGGCGCCTTCTGTTCGCGCTCGACCAGTTGCGGTAGACGCTGCGCTCCGGCCAGCGACTGACGTACCCAGTCGAGCTGTTTGGTGTCGAACGCGAACTGGCTCGACAGCCGCGCCAGGAGCTCCGGCGTGCGCGCGTGGTTGCCGTAGTCGGCGCGCGCAGGGAGAGTGCAGGCGAGTAGCAGCAGAGCGATCGTGGACTTCGTCATTGCGCGAGCAGTTTGCGGTGGGTCTGGATCGACATGAGGATACCGAAGCAGGCGAGCAGCGACACCGCCGAGGTGCCGCCATAGCTCAGCAGCGGCAGCGGTACGCCCACCACCGGCAACAGGCCGACGACCATGCCGACGTTGATGAACACGTAGACGAAGAAGGTCATCGCAAACGCGCCGCCGAGCAGGCGCTGGAAGGTGTCCTGCGCGCGCAGCGCGATCCACAGGCTGCGGCCGACGATCGCCAGATACAGCGCCAGCAGCAGCAGCACGCCGAGCAGGCCGAACTCCTCGGCGTAGACCGCGAAGATGAAATCGGTGTGCGCCTCCGGCAGGAAGTCGAGCTTGGCCTGGGTGCCGTTGAGCCAGCCCTTGCCGAACAGGCCGCCGGAGCCAATCGCGATCTTCGACTGGGTGATGTGATAGCCGGCGCCGAGCGGATCGCTCTCGGGATTGAGCAGCGTGAGGATGCGCTGGCGCTGGTAGTCGTGCAGACGCTCCCAAAGGATCGGCGCCGTCGCGCCGATCGCCGCCAGCGCCGTGAAGATCCAGCGCCATTGCAGGCCGGCGAAGAACAGGGCGAAGCCACCGGCGGCGATGATCAGCAGTGCGGTCCCCAGGTCCGGCTGGTCCATGATCAGGCCCGAGGGGATGCCGATCAAAAGCAGGGCGATGCCAATCGTCAGCAGGCTCGGTGGCAGCCGCCGGTGATGCAGGAAGGCGGCGACCGTCATCGGCATCGCCAGCTTCATCAGCTCCGACGGCTGGAAGCGGATCACGCCCAGATCGAGCCAGCGCTGCGCGCCCTTGGCGTGGTCGCCGAGCGCCAGCACCAGCACCAGCAGCACCACCGTCACGCAGTAGATCCACGGGGCGAAGCCGCGATACAGATCGGGCGGCGCCTGGGCGAAGGCGACCATCACGACCAGCCCCAGCAACAGTCGTTGCACCTGGCTCCAGACCGCCGGCATCGAATGACCGGAGGCGGAGTACTGCACGAACAGGCCGATTGCGGCGACCGCCAGCAGCATCAAGAGCAGCGGCAGGTCGATGTGCCAGGTTTCCAGCCAATCGCCCAGCCCCGGTTCGGGCTTGCGCGGGCGCGCGCCGTGCAAGATCTGCGCGATCATGGCGCGGCACTGCGCGTGGCGGGTCGCTCCGGCGGCGGCGGCACGATGGTCGGCTCACCATCGAAAAGCACCTCGCCTAGCAGGTACTGGTCCATCACCATGCGCGCGATCGGTGCCGCGACCGCGCTGCCGCCGCCGGCGTGCTCGGCGATCACGGCGATGGCGATGCGCGGCGCCTCCACCGGCGCAAAGGCGATGAACAGCGCGTGGTCGCGCAGGTGCACGGGCGTCTCCGCCAGCGTCGGCGCACGAGTCTCGTCCTGGCGCAGCGAAGCCACCTGCGCGGTGCCGGTCTTGGCCGCGATGCGGTAAGGCGCGTCCTTGCCGATGCGCTGGGCGGTGCCCGAGGGTGAGTGGGTGACGTCTTCCATCGCGGCGATCACGGTGGCCCAGTTGCGGTTGTCCTTGAGTTCGATGCGTGGCAGCGGCTCGGGTTCGATCGTCGTGCGCTCGCGCGTGATCGGGTCCTCGATCGCGCGCAGCACGTGTGGCTTGAAGCCGCCGCCGCGCATGGCGATGCGCGCGGTCATCTGCGCGAGCTGGACCGGTGTGGTCAGCGTATAGCCCTGACCGATGCCCACGTTCAAGGTTTCACCGGGATACCAACTCTCGCGGCGCACGCGCTGTTTCCACTCACGCGAGGGGAACAGCCCGCCCTTTTCGAGCGGAACGTCGAGGCCGGTCGGTGCGCCCAGACCGAAGCCGGTCATCGCCGCGTGGATGCGGTCGATGCCCAGATTCATCGCGAGCTGATAGAAGTAGATGTCGCAGGAACGCATCACGCCAAGCGCCATATCGACCCAGCCGTGGCCGCTGCGCTTCCAGCAACGGTACTTGCGCGACGAGCCGGGCAGCGACATCTGGCCGCCGCAGAATTCGCGGTGGCTCGGATCGGTGACGCCGTACTCGAGGCCGGCCAGGGCCATGGCCGGCTTGACCGTGGATCCGGGCGGATAAGTGCCCTGCAGCGCACGGTTGTAGAGCGGGCGCTGCGGGTCGTCCAGCAGGGCCTGGTAGTCCGTGCGGCTGATACCCTCGACGAAGAAGTGCGGATCGAAGCCGGGTTTGCTGACCAGGGCGATGACCTCGCCGCTGGTCGGGTCGATGGCGACCACCGCGCCGGTGAGCGGTCCCAAGGCGCGTTCGGCGACGAGCTGCACGCGCGCGTCTAGCGACAGGATCAAGTTGCGGCCCGGATAGCCGCGGCGGTAGTCGAGTTCGCGCAGCGGGCGGCCGAAGGCATTGGCCTCGATGATCTTGGCGCCGGGTTCGCCGCGCAGCAGCTCCTCGCGGCTTTTCTCGACCCCGATCTTGCCGATCTGGTTGATGCCGCGATACGCCGCTGCGTCGACCTGTTGCAGCTCCTGTTCGGTGATGCCGCCCACATATCCGACGATGTGCGCGGCGCTGGCGCCGAGCGGGTAATTGCGCGACAGCCCGGCGGTGACCTCGACGCCCGGAAACTCGTGGCGGCGGATCTCGTAGCGCGCGACCTCCTCCATCGACAGGTTCGAGCGCAGCGGCACGCCGCGGTAGCGCGGCGTCTTGGCGACGCGGTCGCGGAAGCGTTCGAGGTCGGTGGCGCCGATGTCGATGATCGCGGCGAGGCGCTGCAGCGTCTGCGCCATGTCCGGGACCTGCTCGGGCGTGATCTCCAGCACGAAGGCCGGCTGGTTCTGTGCGAGCACGACGCCGTTACGGTCGTAGATCAGGCCACGCACCGGAGCAACCGGTACGACGCGCATGCGATTCTCGTCGGCGCGCGTGGAAAAGTAGCCGTGCTGCGAGATCTGCAGATTCACGAGTCGGGCGATCAGCAGGCCGAGGCCCAGCACCAGCATCAGCACGGCGACGGCACTGCGCGCGAGAAAGGCCTTGCGCTCGTCGCGCACGTTCTTCAGCGCATCGCGCCGGCGCGGTGGACCAAGCATCATGCGCTCACTCGTCCTCCGGCGGTTGGCGCAAGGCTTCCATCACGCTGAACAACAGCGGCCAGAACAGCGTGGTCGACAGCACCGGCAACCAGCGCAGCCAGACGTCGGCCTGATGCCGGGTCGCGCCGTCGATCCAGAACATCAGGAAGCTGTACAGCGCCCAGGCCGGAATCAGCGCGAAGGTCGCCTGCCACAGCGGAAACAGGATGAAGATGCTGCGCAGGCGTTCGACGATGTAGACCACGATCACCAGCCCCAAGGCATGCTGGCCGAGTGGGCAGCCGAACAGCACGTCGAGCATCAGCCCGGCGACGAAGGCCGGGAACAGGGTCGAGATGCGCGGCTCGCGCAGCGCCCAGTACGCCAGCACCAGCGGCACCCACAGCGGGCGCGCGGCGGCGAGCACATCCGGCAGCTCGACGAGCTGGAACACGATCGCCAGCAGCAGGCTGGCGACGAAACCGAGCCGCAGATCGCGCGTCGGCGTCATGGCAAGGCACCCTCGTCGCCGTCGCCGGTAGCGTCGGTTGGCGGTGGCGCATCGAGCGTATCGCCGTCGCCGAGCGGGTAGCTGTCGCTCCAGACCAGCAGCGCCTGTCGTCCCTGGTTCAAGCGCGCCGCCGGTGAGGCATAGGCTTCCATGAAGTGCTCGCCGGCGACGTGCTTGACCTCGTAGACCGTGCCCACCGGATAGCCGGCCGGAAAACGCCCGCCCAGTGCCGACGACACCAGCAGGTCGCCGACCTTGATGTCGGCATTGCTGGCCAGAAACGGCAGGCGCAGGCCGAGCTCGCCGGCGCCGATGGCGATGGTCTGCATGCCGGTGCGGTTCACCTCCACCGGGATGCCGTGATTGGGGTCGGTGATCAACAAGGCGCGGGAGCGCCGATGACCGACGTCGACGATCTGGCCGAGTACGCCGCCGGCGTCGACCACGGCCTGGCCGCGGTACACCGCATCGCGGGAGCCCTTGTTGAGCGTGATCTGGCTGCGGTACGGATCCTGGTTGATGGCGACGATCTCGGCGATCAGCACCTCGTCCTCGATGCGTGCCGCCGATGCCAATAGTTCACGGATGCGACGGTTCTCGGCTTCGAGCGCCGCCAGCTTCTGTAGGCGCACTTCGAGCCACAACTGCTTCTCGCGCAGCTCGCGGTTCTCGCGCTCGAGCGTCTCGCGAGTGTCGAGGTTCTCCGCCGCCGACCGCAGGTGATCGGGCAGTGCCGCCACCCAGACTAGCGGGGCGAGCATGAACGACAGCGTCTGGCGCACGCCTTGCAGACCGTCGCCGCGGGTGTCGTTGAAGATCAGTGCCAGCGAGATCAGCGCGAGCAGCGCGGCGCGGAGTCCCAGACCCGGCCCGCGCGGGAACAGGGGGCGGCGATGGGACTCGGGCAGCGTGTTCAAGTGATCAAACGCTTCGCAAGCTGCGCAGGACGGACAGTGCCCGCTAGGGTACGGGTTCCGGTGCCGGCTGCAAGCGCACGCCGGCGGTCATCAGGGCCTCAGTCGAGGCTGTAGAAATCGGACTGGCGATCCAGCATGTCCAGCACCATGCCGCCGCCGCGGGCGACGCAGGTCAGCGGATCGTCGGCGATGATCACCGGCAGGCCGGTCTCCTCGCTGATCAGCTTGTCGAGATCGCGCAGCAGTGCGCCGCCACCGGTCAGCACGATGCCGCGCTCGGCAACGTCCGAGCCCAGTTCCGGCGGCGTGCGTTCGAGCGCCTGCTTGACCGCCTTGACGATGCCCGACAGCGGTTCCTGCAGGGCGTCGAGGATCTCGTTGGAGTTCATCGTGAAGTTGCGCGGCACGCCGGCGGCGAGGTGACGGCCGACGACGTCGATCTCCTGCACCTCGTGTCCGGGAAACGCGGTGCCGATCTGGATCTTGATGCGCTCGGCGGTGGCCTCGCCGATCAGCATGTTGTACTGGCGGCGCACGTAAGAGACGATGGCCTCGTCGAACTTGTCGCCGCCGATGCGCACGCTCTCGGCGTAGACGATGCCGTTGAGCGAGATCACCGCGACTTCGGACGTGCCGCCGCCGATGTCGACGACCATCGAGCCGCGCGCCTCGCCGATCGGGATGCCGGCGCCCAGCGCCGCGGCGATCGGTTCTTCGATGACCCAGACCTTGCGCGCGCCAGCGTTCTCGACCGATTCGCGGATCGCACGGCGCTCGACCTGCGTCGAGCCGTAGGGCACGCAGACGACCACGCGCGTCATCGGCCGCATCATCCGCCCTTTCTGCACCTTGCGGATGAAGTGTTGCAGCATCTTCTCGGTGACGGTGTAGTCGGCGATCACGCCGTCGCGCAGCGGCCGCACCGTGGTGATGTTGGTCGGCGTGCGGCCGAGCATCTGCTTGGCCTCGATGCCCACCGCCTCGACTTTCTTGGCGCCGCGCGCGTCCATGCGGATCGCGACCACCGAGGGCTCATTCAGCACGATGCCCTCGTCGCGCACGTAAACCAGAGTGTTGGCGGTGCCCAGATCGATGGACAGGTCGTTGACAAACAGACGGCGGACGGCGTCGAACATCGCGGATTGGCCTACTGGGTGATCGTCGGTTACGGGAAGGGTGGACCCTCGGAATCGGGGCCTGGTGATGGGCAGGGGCTCGCAAGGGGCGGGCGGCACAGCTCCGGCGGCCCGACTTCCAGCGGCCTGCTAGAATTGTGCATCCGCACATCTTAAACGATTTTTCGCACGGAACAGCGCCATCGGTGAACGGCACGACGGCCGGGATCGCCGCCGTAGCCCTCTTCGCCGACCGACCGGCCTGCCGTACGCCTGAGCCTTCCTGCCGCCATGAGTCTGAGCATCGAACAGGTTCGCCAGGTCGCGCATCTCGCGCGCCTGGCGATGCAGCCCGAACAGGCCGAGCACTACGCCCGCCAGTTGTCGAGCATCCTCGATATGGTCGACCAGCTCGCCAAGGCGCAGACCGATGCGGTCACGCCGATGGCGCATCCGCTCGATCTGCACCAGCGCCTGCGCCCCGACGTGGTCACCGAGCCCGATCGCCGCGCGGCGTTTCAGGCGATCGCGCCCAGCGTCGAGAACGGTCTGTATCTGGTCCCCAAGGTCATCGAGTGAACATGCACACGCTTTCGATCCGGGCGCTGGCGGCCGGCCTGCGCGAGAAGAAGTTCTCCTCGCGCGAGCTCACGCAGCACTACCTCAAGCGCATCCAGACCTTCGATCCGCAGCTCAATAGCTTCATCAGCGTCACCGCGGAGCAGGCCTTGGCGCAGGCCGACGCCGCCGACGCGCGTCTGGCGCGCGGCGAAGGCGGCGTGCTCACCGGCATCCCGCTGGCACAGAAGGACATCTTCTGCACACAGGGTGTGAAGACCAGCTGCGGCTCGCGCATGCTCGACAGCTTCGTCGCGCCCTACGATGCGACGATCGTCAAAAGGCTGCATCACGAGGCCGGCATGGTGATGCTCGGCAAGTGCAACATGGACGAGTTCGCGATGGGTTCGTCCAACGAGACCTCGTGGTACGGTCCGGTGAAGAATCCTTGGGACACCACGCGCGTGCCCGGCGGATCGAGCGGTGGTTCGGTCGCCGCGGTCGCCGCGGGCCTGGCCCCGGCGGCCACGGCCACGGACACCGGCGGTTCGATCCGCCAACCGGCGGCGCTGACCAACCTCACCGGCATCAAGCCGACCTACGGCCGCGTCTCGCGCTACGGCATGATCGCGTTCGCGTCGAGCCTGGATCAGGCCGGCGTCGTCGCCCGCTCGGCCGAGGATGCGGCCTACGTGCTGCAGGCGATGTGCGGTTTCGACCCCTTGGATTCGACCAGTGTCGATCGCCCGGTCGAGGATCTGGTCGGCGCGCTCGAGCGCCCGATCAAGGGTCTGCGCATCGGCCTGCCCAAGGAGTACTTCGCCGACGGCCTCGCCGAGGGCGTGCGCGCGCGGGTGATGGAGGCCGTCAAGGTCCTCGAAGGCATGGGCGCGGTGATCTCGGAGATTTCGCTGCCGAACTCGCCGCTGTCGGTGCCGACCTACTATGTCGTCGCCCCCGCCGAAGCCAGTTCCAATCTCGCCCGCTACGACGGCGTGCGCTACGGGCATCGTGCCGAAGGCGTAAAAAATATTGAAGAATTATATAAAAAATCACGCGGCGAAGGCTTCGGTGCCGAAGTGCAGCGGCGCATCATGATCGGCACCTACGTGCTCAGTCACGGGTATTACGACGCCTATTACCTCAAGGCGCAGAAAGTCCGCCGTTTGATCTACGAGGACTTCCGCCGCGCCTTCGCGGCGGTGGACCTCGTGCTCGGGCCGACTGCGACCGATGTCGCCTTCAAGCTCGGCGCCAAGACCGACGACCCGGTGTCGATGTATCTCAACGACATTTACACCATTGCCGCCAACCTCGCCGGCATCCCGGCGATGTCGCTGTCCTGTGGCTTCGTCGACGGTTTGCCGGTCGGCATGCAACTGATGGGGAACTACTTCGACGAGGCGCGGCTGCTCAATGTCGCGCATCGCTACCAGCAGGCGACGGACTGGCACCGGCAAATGCCTGCGGCATTTGCGTGAGACGTGAGCAGTCGGACGTCAGACGCAATGGCGCATCTTCCACGTCTCACGTCTCACGCCTCACGTTTCACGTCTCACGTCTCACGTCTCACGAATGAGCGAAGCGAAATGAACCAATGGGAAGCCGTCATCGGACTTGAAGTCCACTGCCAGCTGCTGACCAAGTCCAAGATCTTCTCGGGCGCGGCGACGGCCTACGGCGCGGCGCCGAACGCTCAGGCCGACGCGGTCACGCTCGGCCTGCCCGGGGTGCTGCCGGTGCTCAACGCCGCGGCGCTGGAAATGGCGGTGAAGTTCGGTCTGGCGATCGACGCCAAGATCGCCGAGCGTTGCGTGTTCGCGCGCAAGCACTATTTCTACCCGGATCTGCCCAAGGGCTATCAGATCTCGCAGTACGAGCAGCCCATCGTCTACGACGGCCATCTGGACATCGAGCTGTCGAACGGCAAGGACGCCGAGCCCACGGTCAAGCGCATCGGCATCACCCGCGCGCATCTGGAGGAGGACGCCGGCAAATCGCTGCACGAGGGTTTCGTCGGCACGAGCGGCATCGACCTCAACCGCGCCGGCACACCGCTGATCGAGATCGTCTCCGAGCCGGACATCCGCTCGGCCGCCGAAGCCGTGGCGTATCTGAAGAAGCTGCATCAGCTCGTCGTCTACCTCGGCATCTGCGACGGCAACATGCAGGAAGGGTCCTTCCGCTGCGATGCGAACGTCTCGGTACGGCGCAAGGGCGAGACGAAGTTCGGCACGCGCACCGAGACCAAGAACGTCAACTCGTTCCGCTTCGTCGAGAAGGCGATCGAGTATGAGATCGAGCGTCAGATCGAGATCCTCGAATCCGGTGGGCGTGTGGTGCAGGAGACCCGGCTGTTCGATCCGGACACGGGCCAGACGCGGGCGATGCGCAGCAAGGAAGAGGCGATGGATTATCGCTACTTCCCCGATCCGGACCTGCTGCCGGTGGTCGTCGGCGCCGAGGAGATCGCGCGCATCCGCGCAACCATGCCGGAATTGCCCGAGGCCAAGCGGCAGCGTTTCATGAACCAGTACGGCCTGTCGAAGTACGATGCGACCGTGCTCACCGGCGAGGCCGCGCTCGCCGACTACTACGAGACCGTCGTCGCGGCTTCGGCGGCGGACCCCAAGCTGTGCGCGAACTGGGTCAGCGTCGAGCTGCTCGGCGCACTCAACAAGCTCGGCAAGGACATCGCCGACTCGCCGGTGGGCGCGACGGCCTTGGCCGGCCTGATCGTGCGCATCGGCGACAAGACCCTCTCCGGCAAGCTCGCCAAGGAGGTGTTCGAGGCCATGCTCGCCGGTGAGGGCAGCGCCGACGACATCATTCGGGCCAAGGGGCTGGTACAGATCACCGACGAGGGCGCGATCCTGCGGGCGATCGCTGAGGTCATGGCGAAGCACCCGCAACAGCTCGCCGACTACCGCGCCGGCAAGGACAAGCTGTTCGGCTTCTTCGTCGGCCAGGTCATGAAGGCTACGCAGGGCAAGGCCAATCCGGATCTGGTCAACCGGCTGCTCAAGGACCAGCTCGCGCCGTAGGCCGGGCGGCGCGCGCCCGCCACGGCCGCGTGCCCTTTCCACGATACCGAGGCCACGCGCATGAATCAGCTCACCGAGTTTCTGTTCCCCAATCTGGGGGCGCGCGGCGCCATCGTCGAGTTCGACGAGGGCATCGAGGCCATGCTCGGTTCGCGCCCGTATCCGGCCGACGTGCGCCGCCTCGTCGGGCAGGCCGTCGCGGCGATGCCGCTGCTCGCCGCGAACACCAAGTTCCGCGGTCGCATGAGTCTGCAGTTCCAGGGCAAGGGTGCACTCAAGATGCTGGTCGCGCAGATCGAATCCGATCTGAAGGTCCGCGGCATGGCCAAATGCACCGAGGATGCCCGCGGCGATTTCGAGACCCTGATGCAGGGCGGTCTGCTCGGCCTTTTGCTCGAACCCGAACGCGGCGATCGCAACTACCAGGCCATGGTCGCGATCGAAGGCGGCAGCCTCGCCGCCGCGCTCGAGCACTACTACGCGAGTTCCGAGCAGATTCCATCGTGCATACGCCTGGCGGCCGACGGCGGGCGCATCCGCGGCATCGTCCTGCAACGTCTGCCGCTGGGAGAGAAGAACAGCAGCGAGCACAACTGGGCGCATCTGTGCGCGCTGTTCGCCACCCTCGGCGAGACCGAGCTGGCGCGGACCGAGGCGGCGACGATCCTCAGACGCCTGTTCCACGCCGAGACGCTGCGCCTGTTCGATCCGCAGCCGGTGACGCTGAGCTGCCGCTGCAGTCGCGACAGTATCAGCGCGATGCTGCTGTCGCTCGGTGAAGCCGAGCTCGAAGACCATTTGCAGGAACACGGCCGTGTCGACGTCACCTGCGAGTTCTGCGGACGTGCCTATGCGTTCTCCGGCGACGAGGTGCGCGCGCTGATGCTGCAGGCCCGCACCCAGCCCGCCAACGCGACGCGCCACTAGAATCGCCCGCACGCCCGTTCCGATTGCCTCCGTGCAGCTCAAACCGTCGCAACTGCCGGCACACTTAAAGTCGATGCTGGCGCCGGTGTACCTGGTCGCCGGCGAGGAGCCGCTGCTGATCCAGGAAGCCCTGGATGCGATCCGCGCCAAGGCCCGCGCCGAGGGCTATGGCGAACGCCAAGTGTTCGAAGTGGAACGCGGTTTCGACTGGCAACGCGTCGCGGAAAGCTGCGCCAGCCTGTCGCTGTTCGCGAGCCGCCGCATCGTCGAGGTGCGCATGAGCACCGGCCCGGATGACGCCGGCCGCGAGATGCTACAGCAGCTCGTGCAGCCGCCTGCGCCGGACGTGCTGCTGCTCGTCGTCTGCGGCGCGCTCGACGCACGCACGCGTGAAGCCGCTTGGTACAAGGCGCTGGACGCCGCCGGGGCGAGTCTCTACGTCTGGGCCGTCAAAGGGCGCGACTTCGGCGACTGGCTCGACGCGCGGCTGCGCGACGCCGGCGTGCGTGCCGACGCCGAGGCCGTGCGCCTACTCGCCGAGCGCACCGAGGGCAACCTGCTCGCCGCGGCGCAGGACGTAGCCAAGCTGGCACTGCTGTACCCCAATCGCCACGTCGGCATCGACGAGTTGGCGCAGGCGGTGGCCGACAGCGCACGCTTCGAGGCCTTCGATCTGAACGATCGCGTGCTCGATGGCGACGCGGCCGGCGCGCTGCGCAGCCTCGCACGGCTGCGCGACGAAGGCGCCGCGCCGCTGGAAATCCTCGGCGCGCTGATGTGGAGTCTGCGTCAGCTCATCCGCGCGACGCTGGTTTTTGCACGCACCCGCGATGCCAACGCCGCCTGCGACAGCGCCGGCATCCGCCGTTTCCAGCAAGCACGTTATGTCCGCGCTCTGGCGCGCACGCGGCCGGCACAGGCGCTGGCTTGGCTGCGCCGCGCAGCGCACATCGACCGCCTGGTCAAGACCGGCCAGGAAGCAGCCGCCTGGGAAGAGTTGATAACATTGATCCTCGCCGCCAGCGGGGCGGCATCGCAAGCGAGCAGATGAGTCCTCCCTCGGCGCCGAAGACGCCCAAAGCCAAGACCGACAGCATCACGGCCTACATGCGCGAGCGCGGTGAGAAGGCGCGCGCGGCGGCGCGGGTTCTGGCACGCGCCGAGACCGGCACCAAAAACGCCGCGCTGTTCGCGCTCTCCAAGATTCTCATCGACGAGGCTGCCGAGATCCAGGCGGCGAACGCGGCAGACCTGCGCGACGGTCGTGCCGCCAAGCTCGACGATGCGATGCTCGATCGCCTCGAACTCAACGGCGACCGCATCCGCGCGATGGCCGAGGGCGTGCGCGAGATCGCCAACCTACCGGACCCGGTTGGCGAGTTGTGCGAACTCAAGCAGCGTCCGTCCGGCATCCAGGTCGGACGCATGCGCGTGCCGCTGGGCGTGGTCGGCATCATCTACGAGTCGCGTCCGAACGTGACCGCCGACGCGGCGGCGCTGTGCCTGAAATCCGGCAACGCCGCGATCCTGCGCGGCGGCTCCGAGGCGCTGCGCTCGAACCTGGCGATCGCGCGCTGCATCGAGCGCGCGCTCACCGACGCCGGTCTGCCGCGCGACGGCGTGCAGGTGCTCGACATCACCGACCGCCGCACCGTCACCGAGATGGTGGCGATGCCCGAGTACGTCGACGTGGTCATTCCGCGCGGCGGCAAGGGACTGGTCGCGGCGGTCGCCGAGGCGGCGCGCGTGCCGGTGATCAAGCATCTGGACGGCGTCTGCCATGTCTACATCGACGCCGATGCCGATCTCGAAAAGGCGGTGGCGATCGCGGTCAATGCCAAGACCCAGCGCTACGGTACCTGCAATACCATGGAGACCTTGCTGGTCGATCGCGCGATCGCCGAGCGCGTGCTGCCGGAACTGGGCCGGATCTACGGCGAGGCCGGCGTCGAAATCCGCGGCTGCGCGCAAACGCGCAGGCTGATCCCCGAGGCGATTCCGGCGACCGAGGAGGACTGGCGTACCGAGTATCTGGCGCCGGTGCTCGCGGTGCGCGTGGTCGACGGCATCGACGCCGCGATCGAGCACATCGAAACCTACGGCTCGCATCACACCGACGCGATCGTCACCGAGAACTACGGCAAGATCCGGCGCTTCTTGCGCGAGGTCGATTCCAGCTCGGTGATGGTCAATGCCTCGACGCGCTTCGCCGACGGTTACGAGTATGGCCTGGGAGCCGAGATCGGCATCAGCACCGACAAGTTCCACGCCCGCGGGCCGGTCGGCCTCGAAGGCCTGACCACGCTCAAGTGGGTCGTGCTCGGCGACGGGCATGTGCGTTGACGCGCAAAGTGAAATCGGAGTCGTGAGACGCGCGACCAGCGCCACGCCATGGTGATGTCTCACCTCTTACGCCTCGCGTCTGACGCATGAAGGCGATCGGCGTCTTCGGTGGTGCCTTCGCTCCGTTCCACAATGGCCATCTGCGGCTGGCGATCGAAGCGCGCGACGCGCTGGGCCTGGAGCAGGTGCGGCTCGTCCCCACCGCGCAGCCGGCACACCGCCCCGATTCGCGCGTCTCACCCGCACGACGCCTGGAATGGCTCAGGCTGGCGGTGCGCCGCGAGCGCGGCCTGATTCCGGATGACTGCGAGCTGCGTCGCGACGGACCCTCGTACACCGTCGACACGCTGATCGAGCTGCGCGAGCGGTTTCCGCGATCGGCGCTGGTGCTGCTGATGGGCGCCGATGCCTTCCGTCACTTGCACACCTGGCGGCGCTGGCCGGAGTTGCTCGACCTCGGTCACATCGCCGTTTTTGCGCGGCCGGGCGGCGCGCTCGATCCCCCTCGGCAAGCGCGGGCGTTGCTGGAGAAGCGCCGCGCGAGCGATGCGCGGGCCTTGCTCGATGCAAAGGCCGGCTACTGGCTGGTATTCGAGCCGCCGATGCTCGACATCTCCTCCACGCGCATTCGCAGCCTGCTGCGCCAGAACCGCTCGGTGCGCGGCTTGATACCGGATGCGATACTCAATGCCATGACCCCTGCCGACCGTTCGGCGCTGACTCAGGACGACGATGCCATCACGCACTAGCCTCACGCCGCTGACCAAGGTCGCCATCGGCGCGCTCGAAGATCTCAAGGGGCAGGACATCAAGCTGCTCGACGTGCGCAAGTTGACCACGGTCGCCGACACCATGCTGATCTGTACCGGCACCTCGAACCGCCACGTGGCCTCGCTGGCCGAAAACGTCGTCGACGCGTCCAAGAAAGCGGGCTTCCGGCCGATGGGGATCGAAGGCAAGGAGGCCGGTGAGTGGGTGCTGGTCGATCTGGGTGACGTCATCGTCCACGTCATGCAGCCGCAGGTGCGTGCGCACTACCAGCTCGAAAAACTGTGGGCGGTCGACGAGGAACCGGTCAGCGTGAGCACGGTGAAAGGCAAGGTGCCGAAGAAAACCGCGGCGGCGAAGAAGCCGCCTTCGCAGGCCCGAAAAAAAGCCGTAAGGAAGGCCTCCAAGACCGGCAAGCCCGCAGCGAAGCAGACGGCGGTGAAGAAGGCCGCAAAGGCGAAGAAGGCGGCGAAATCGACCACGCGCCGCTCCTGATCCGTGCGCATCCACCTGATTGCCGTCGGCACGCGCATGCCGACCTGGGTGGAGATGGCCTATGCCGACTACGCGGCCCGGTTGCCGCATGAATGCCGGCTGGAACTCGTCGAGATCGCCGCACTGCCGCGCGGCAAGAACGCCGATCTCGTTCGCATCAAGCAGCAGGAAGGCGAAAAGCTGCTCAAGGCAGTGCCGCGCGACAGCCTGGTGATCGCGCTCGATGAGCGCGGTCGCGAGGCCGACAGCGCGGACTGGGCGCGGGCGCTCGCCGGCTGGATGCAGTCGGGCCGCGACACCTGCCTGCTCGTCGGTGGTCCCGACGGTCACTCGCCCGAAGTGCTGGCCCGTGCCGAGCAGCGCTGGAGCCTGTCGCGGCTGACGCTGCCGCATCCGCTGGTGCGCGTGCTCGTGGCCGAGCAGTTGTTCCGAGCGTGGAGTCAACTCGCGAACCACCCTTACCACCGCGTCTGATTCATCGCGTTCGACGCAGCGGGCGTGGTCGGTGCTAGGCGCGCTCGCCGCGTAGTGCACGCACTCGCGCTTCGAGCTCGGCGGCGCTGACCTGCTCTGGCGGCAGCGGCGGTCCGGCGACCAGCTCGATGCGCGACCAGAAGCGTCGCGGCAGACGCGCTCGCTTCAGGAAGCTGTCGCGGCGCGAGAAGAAGCTGCCCCAAAGGCCGCGCAGCGCCATTGGCACCACCGGCACCGGGCTCGCCTGGATGATGCGCTCGATCCCCGGGCGGAAGGTCTGAATCTCGCCATCACGGGTGAGTGCACCTTCGGGAAAGATGCCGACGACATCGCCGGCTTTGAGCGCGGCCTCGACTTCGGCAAAGGCCTTCTCCATCAGCAGCGGGTCTTCCTTGGCGCCGGCGATCGGAATCGCTTTGGCCGTGCGGAAGATGAAGTTGAGCACCGGGATACGGAAGATTTTGTAGTACATGACGAAGCGCACCGGCCGGCGGATGTTGCCGCCGAGTATCAGCGCATCGACGTAGCTGACGTGATTGCAGACGATCACCGCCGGGCCTTCGTCGGGGATGTGTTCGAGTCCGGTCTTGCGGATGCGGTAGAGCGTGTTGATCAGCGCCCAGACCAAAAAGCGCATCAGGAACTCGGGCACCAGCGAGTAGATGAACACGGCGACCGCTGCATTCATCAGCGCGACGACCAGCAGCAATTGCGGGATCGTCAGGCCGGCGTCGAGCAGCACGATCGCGATCAGCGCCGCAGCGACCATGAACAGCGCGTTGAGGATGTTGTTGCCGGCGATGATGCGCGAGCGGTGGCTGGCGTCCGAGCGCGTCTGGATCAGTGCGTACAAAGGCACGATGTACAAGCCGCCGAAGATGCCGGTCAGCAGCAAATCCCAGAGCACGCGGTGGTTGCCGGCGGCCTTGAGGAACTCGCCGGCGGAGAGGCCGGCGGCTGGTGCGGTGTCCGGTACGGCGAAGTACAGATCGATGCCGAACAGGGTCAGGCCGATCGAGCCCAGCGGCACCAGGCCGATCTCGACCTTGTGCCCGGACAGGCGCTCGCACAGCAGCGAGCCGATGCCGATGCCCAGCGAGAACACCGTCAGCAACAGGGTGACGACGGTCTCGTCGCCGCCGAGATTGAGCTTGGTGTAGTTCGGCAGTTGCGAAAGAAATACCGCGCCGTAGAACCAGAACCAGGAGATGCCGAGCACCGCGAGCAGCACCGTGCGGTTGCTCTGCATGAAGCGGAAGTTGCGCCAGGTCTCGGTCAGCGGATTCCAGTCGATGTGCAGATCCGGCGCGGTCGGCGGTGCGGCCGGGATGCCGCGCGAGGCCAGATAGCCGAGCACGGCGACGACGACCACGGTGGCCGAGACCCACTGCGTTCCGCCATGCAGCGCCATCAGCCAGCCGCCGAGCATGGTGCCGAGCAGAATCGCGAGAAAGGTGCCGGCCTCGACCAGCGCGTTGCCGCCGACCAGCTCGGTCTCGTGCAGGTGCTGCGGCAGGATCGAGTACTTCACCGGCCCGAACGGCGCCGACTGCGTACCCATCAGGAACAGCACGCCCATCAGAAACGGCACGCTGCCGAGCACGAGCCCGGCCACCGCCAGCAGCATGATCACGATTTCCAGCAGCTTGATGGCGCGGATCAGGCGCGATTTTTCGTACTTCTCGGCGATCTGGCCGGCGGTCGCCGAGAACAGGACGAACGGCAGGATGAACAAGCCGGCAGCGAGATTGACGTAGAGATTCACCTCATCCGGCGACAGTCCGGCGATGCCGAAGGTGACCAGAATCACTAGCGCGTTCTTGAACACGTTGTCGTTGAACGCGCCCAGCGTCTGGGTGACGAAGAACGGCCCGAAACGGCGTGCGCAGAGCAGTCCGAACTGTCCCTGTTCCCGATCGCCCATGCTGCCCCCGGTGGATGCGCGTTCGCGTGCGTGCAGCATAACGCTTCGGTGTGCGGGCGCGCCGCGGGCGTATCCCTCCCGGGCGGGACGTTCGCCTTACGATTTTCGCTCTGCGATCCAGGCGTCGATGTCGCGCTCGAGCAGATCGAGCGGGAGCGCGCCGTTGCCGAGCACGCGATCGTGGAAGGCGCGTACGTCGAAGCGCTCGCCGAGCGTGCTTTCGGCACGCGAACGCAGTTCGCGGATCTTGAGCTGGCCGATCTTGTACGCGAGCGCCTGACCGGGCCAGGCGATGTAGCGGTCGATTTCGTTGACGATGTCGAGTTCGGACTTGGCGGCGTTGGCCATGAAGAAGTCGATCGCCTGCTGGCGCGTCCAGCGCTTGTGATGGATGCCGGTGTCGACCACCAGCCGCACCGCGCGCCACATCTCGTAGGTCAGCGCGCCGAACTTGGCGTACGGGTCCTGGTACAGCCCCAGTTCTTCGCCAAGCGATTCGGCGTACAGGGCCCAGCCCTCGACGAAGGCGGTCATGCCCCAGCCCTGTTTGCGGAACTGCGGCAGTTCGCCGAGTTCCTGCGCGAGGGCGATCTGAAAGTGATGGCCGGGGACGGCCTCGTGCAGTGTCAGCGCTTCCATCTCGTACTTCGGGCGCGTCTCGGGCCGGTACAGATTCACGTAGTACCAGCCGGCACGCGTGCCGTCGGCGGCGCCGGGCAGGTAGTAGGCCGTCGTCGTGTCCGGGGCGATGTTGTCGGGGATCGCGCGCACGCCGTAGGGCAGCCGCGGCATGCGCCCGAACAACCGCGGCAGTTCCGGATCGATGCGCTTGGCCAGCGCCCGGTAGGCATTCAGCAGCTCCTCGCCACTGTCGAAGTAGAACCGCGCTTCGCTGCGCAGGTGGGCGAAGAACGCGGGCAGATCGCCGTCGAAGCCGACCCGTTCGCGGATCGCGTCCATCTCGCCGCGGATGCGCTCGACCTCGGCGAGGCCGATCGCGTGGATCTCGTCGGGCGTGAGCGCCGTGGTCGTGTAGCGGCGCGCCGCCCAGGCGTAGAAGGCTTCGCCGTTCGGCTGCTTCCACACGCCGACTTCGTCCGGGCAGGCCGGCAGATAGTCGTCGACGAAAAAGCGGTGCAGCTCGCGGTAGGCCGGTACCACGCGTTCGCGGATCAACGCCTGCGCCTCTTTGGCGTAGCGCTTGCGCTGCTTAGCGGGCAGCGTGTCGGGAAACTGCGTGAACGGCCGATAGAACGGGCTTTGCGTCGGATCGTCGACGATCTGTTTCTCGATCTGCGCCGGTACCCGCTGCATCACCACTTTCGGCAGCAGGCGCTGCGCTTCGATGCCCAGGCGCATCAGCGTGATGGTCTGATCGATCAACTTCGGTAGCGCGCGTAGGCGCGCGAGCCAATCCTCGTAGGCCTTGGCATCGAGGAAGCGCAGCACGTCGAGGATCTCGTCGGCGGTCTGCACACCGCCGCGTTGGTTCAGCGGAATCAGGAATTGCGCGTGCGCGTGGCCCTCGATGCGCTGCGTCAACTGATGGCGGAACAGATCGTGGTTGAGTTGCTCGGCGGGCGGTAACTCGGCGCGGTCGATGGCGTCCAGGCGTGCGAGTGCGGCGCGGTCCGCCGCGTGGCGGCGCTCGATCGCGTCCGGCGAGACATCGTCCCAGCGGTCGTTGTAGCGCGCATCTCCGAGATAGCTCGCACTCTCCGGGCTTTCGCGCAGCAGGCGTTGCCACTCGTCCTCGAACAGCGCGTGCAGTCGGGCCACGGCCTCGTTGGCCGACGACGGCGGTGTCCACCACGCCAGCGCGGCGAGCATCAGGGCGGCGAGGGCGCGGCGTTCACGGATCATGATCGTCTCCCGGGTTCGGCTCGCCGGCGATTTGCAGCGCCAGGGCGTAAAGGTCCTTGCGGCGCGCGCCGCTGATCTCGGCGGCGAGGCGCGCCGCCGCGGACGGCGGCAGCTCGCGCAGCAGCACACGCAGGACGCGCTCGCCTTGTGCATCGTCGGCGGCGGTCTCGGGCGCACCGGCGATCAGCAGCACGAACTCGCCGCGTCGTCGGTCGGCGTCCTCGGCGAGCCAGGAGGGCAGCGCGGCGGCGGGCATCACGATGCTCTGCTCGTGGAGTTTGGTCAGCTCGCGTGCCAGGCACACCGGGCGCGTATCGAGTATCTCCGCCAGATCGGCCGCGGTGTCGGCGATGCGGTGGCTCGATTCGTACAGCACCAGTGTGCGCGTCTCGTCGCGCAGCGCCTGCAGACGCGCGCGCCGCGCGGTCGGTTTGGCCGGCAGGAAGCCCTCGAACACGAAGCGGTCGCAGGCCAGTCCCGAGACGGACAAGGCGGCGATCGCCGCGCAGGGGCCGGGGACGGCGACGACGGGCACGCCGGCGGCGCGGGCCGCACGCACCAGCACGAATCCCGGATCGGAGATCAGCGGTGTGCCGGCATCGGAGATCAGGGCGAAGCTCGCGCCGTCGCGCAGCTCGCGCACCAGCGCGGCGCTGGCGGCCGACTCGTTGTGTTCGTGCAGTGCGACGAGCCGCGCCGAGATGCCGAAATGCGCGAGCAGGCTGCGCGCGTTGCGGGTGTCTTCGGCGAGGATCCGGTCGACCGCGCCGAGCACCGCCTGCGCGCGCGGCGACAGATCGCCCAGATGACCGATCGGCGTGGCAACGACGTAGAGATGGCCGCGGACGACCGCGTGCGCGGGCGGCGTCACCGCGGCCTCGGTGCGAAAAACAGGCGTGTCATACTTTGCATTATGCGCTCGACTCCGGTTTCAAATCCTTCTTCGGCAGCGGTCTGCGGCGCTGCTTTGTGCATCGTGCTGATCCTCGCCGGCTGCGCCGCAGAGATGCCGATGCGCACGCCGCCGACGCCGGCACCCGAGCCGGTCGCAACGTCGGTGCAGACGGCGCCGGCGGCACAACCGACACCGATCGCAGTACCCGAGCAGCGCTTCGTCGGCACGGGTCCCGTCGCTGTGCTGCTGCCGCTGAGCGGCGCCTATGCGGCGCCGGCGGCCGCGGTTCGCGAAGGCTTTCTCGCGCAGCATTTCGCCAGCGGCGATGGCCGCGAGCTGCGCATCTACGACGTCGACGGCGATGCCGCACGGCTGTTGTCGGCCTACCAGCGCGCGCTCGACGACGGTGCCGCTTTCATCGTCGGGCCGTTGATGAAGGAGTCCGTCGCACGTCTGGCGATGATGCATCCGCCAGTGCCGGTGCTCGGTCTGAATCATCTCGACGCGGGTGTCGTCGTGCCGAAGGATTTCTTCCAGATCGGCCTTTCGCCGGAGGACGAGGCGCGCGCGGCGGCGGACGACGCGGCGGCGCGCGATCTGCGCAACGCCGTCGCCCTGGTGCCGGAGGGCGATTGGGGCAATCGCGTACTCGAGGCCTTCGAACGGCGCGTCGAGCAGTGGGGCGGTCGCGTCGTCGCTTCGGCGCGCTACCGTCAGGGGGTCAGCGATCAATCCGAGCGGATCGCCGGGCTGATGGGCATTGCCGCGAGCCGCGCGCGGCACCGCGCGCTGACCAACGCGCTGGGCGTGCGCACCGAGTTCGAGCCCCGCCGCCGTGCCGACATCGACTACATCTTTCTCGGCGCGCGCGCCACCGATGCGCGCGTGCTGCTGCCGCAGTTCCGCTTCCATCGCGCGAGCGGTCTGCCGCATTACGCGACGTCGCTGGTCTACGACGGCCGCGGTGATGCCGAACTCGCGGGCCTGCGCTTCTGCGACATGCCGTTCATGCTCGATGTCCGTGGCGAGTTCGCCGTCGAGCGGCGTCAGGCCTCGTCGGCATCGAGCGTGGCCGCCTACCCGCGCCTCTACGCGCTCGGTCGCGATGCTTACGTCGTCGCTGCGGCGCTGCAGGACGGCAGCTTGCGCGTCGGCGACAGCGTCGATGGCGCCAGCGGCACGCTCGAATGGGCCGACCGCAGCACGATCAGCCGCCGCCTGCGCTGCGCGGAGCTGCGCGCGGACGGCATCGGCGTCGACGGCGGTCCTTGAGCAGCCGATGCGCGGCGCGCAAGCCGAAGACGCAGCGCTGCGCCTCTTGCTCGCGCATGGGCTCAA
Organism: Sinimarinibacterium thermocellulolyticum; assembly: GCF_040327995.1. Taxonomy (NCBI): domain Bacteria; kingdom Pseudomonadati; phylum Pseudomonadota; class Gammaproteobacteria; order Nevskiales; family Nevskiaceae; genus Sinimarinibacterium; species Sinimarinibacterium thermocellulolyticum. Next base: position 265,727 of record NZ_JBEPIJ010000002.1, read on the forward strand.
GCTGGTGTGCCGCAACTACCGCTGCCGCGGCGGTGAGCTCGATCTGGTGATGCTCGATGGCCAGACGCTGGTCGTCGTCGAGGTGCGCGCCCGCAGCCATGCTGGCTTTGCGAGCGCGCTCGAGTCGATCGACCGACGCAAGCAGGATCGTCTGGTCCATGCCACGCAGATGTTTCTCGCCGCCCACCCGGCGCATGCGGGACGTGCGGTGCGCTTCGACGTCCTTGGCTTTGGCGCCGACGGCCGTGCGAACTGGGTTCGCGCCGCCTTCGATGCCGCTTGACGGACCGGCGTCAGGGGTGCGTCGACGTTGGCAGCCGCGCGCGCGGGCGTCACAATGCCTGGCGGTTCGTGCCTCGACCTCTCCGATGAATCTCGAACGTCGCCTGCAGTCGCATTTCGAAGCCAGCATCGCTGCCAAACAGGCGACTCTGCAATCGGCGCTGCCGCAGCTCGCGGAGGCCGCACGGCGCCTCGCCAGCACGCTGCGGGCAGGTCATAAGGTGCTGGCCTGCGGCAACGGCGGATCGGCGGGCGACGCACAGCATTTCGCCGCCGAGCTGACCGGGCGGTTCGAGCGCGAGCGCCCGGGCCTGGCCGGGATCGCCCTGACGGTCGACAGCTCGGCCTTGACCGCGATCGCCAACGACTACAGCTTCGAGCAGGTCTTCGCCAAACAGGTGCGGGCGCTCGGTCGCAGCGGCGATGTGTTGCTCGCGATCACGACATCCGGCAACTCGCACAACGTCGTCGAGGCGGTCGCGGCAGCCCACGCGGCCGGGATGTGGGTGATCGCCCTGACCGGGCGCGATGGCGGGCGGGTGGCGTCGATGCTGCAGGCGGGCGACGTCGAGCTACGCGCCGCCTCGTCGGTCACGGCCCGTATCCAGGAAGTGCACATTCTGTTCCTGCACTGCCTGTGCGATGCCGTCGACGAGCAGTTGTATCCGATGACCTGATCGCCACCGGCGGCGATCACTTGACTACGCGCAGGGTTGGCCGTCCGGGCTTGGGGGGGGTGGGCGGCTCGGGTGCGCCGGAGCCTGGGCGCACCGTTTGCGCATTCGGCGGCTCGACTTCGCCGAACATCAGGCCTTCGCCGTTCTCGCGTGCGAAGATGGCGAGCACCGCACCGGCCGGGAACTGCACGTCGAAGGGACGGCCGCCGAAGCGCGCCGAGAACCAGATCGGTTCGCCGACCAGATCGAGGTTCTGCACCGCGAGTGGGCTGATGTTCAGCGTGATACGGTTGTCCTGCACATACTCGCGCGGCACGGCGACGCCCGGATAATCCGCGGCGATCAGCACGTGCGGTGTGTAGCCGTTGTCGCAGCACCATTCGTAGATGGCACGGATCAGATAAGGGCGTCGGGAGGTCGACATCGCTGAGCCTGTGGTGAAGCCGCTAGGTCCGTAGGCAGGATTGTACGCTCGGACGCCCTAAAAGCCGCTGGGCATAGCGCAGCAGCGCCGGGTCCGCCGGCAGCTTGAGCTGCAGGGCGCCGAGTTGGGAGAACAGCGCGGCCCAGGCGCAGTCGGCAAGGCTGAAGTCCAGCCCCAGGCACCAGCCGCGCTGCGGGAACAGGCCCCTGCTGGCGAGGATCTGCTCGGCAAGCTGTTTGCGTGCGGTCTTGCTCTCGGCGGCGCGCGGCGCGTCGACGATCGCCTGTGCCAGCGGCAGCAAGCTCCGGTCGAGCTGGATCAGCAGCATGCGCAGACGCGCACGCGCCGCCGGATCCGGCGGCATCATGCGTGGATGTGGGTAACGTTCGTCGAGGTATTCGGCGATGATGCTGGCCGGATGCAGCACCGCGTCGCGGTCGGCCAGCGTCGGCAGGCTCGACGAGGGGTTGATGAGCAGCAGGTCCTGATGCGGCCGACCGCGCTGCACCCATTCGATGCGCGCGTGATCGACGTCCTTCTCGGCGAGGATGATGCGCACCCACAGGCAGGCAAAATCGGCCGGCGCGCAGAACAGCGTCAAACCGGCGCGCGCCGCCGGTTTGGCGTCGATGACGTACTTGCTCTTGGCCGGAATCGCCATCGCTAAAACGACACGGCGCCGTTCATGCGCAGGTTTTTGACATGAACGGCGCCGTGGTCATCGCGTCGCGCGCTTAGTGGACGTCTTTCCAGTACTCGCGCTTGAGCAGCCACGCAAGGGCCGTGAACACGAGCAGGAACAGCATCACTTTCATACCGACCGAGATGCGGTCGGCACGTCCGGGTTCGGCGGCATAGACCATGAAGTTCACGGTATCGGCGACGAACTTTTCGAACTCCTTTTCGCCGAGCGTGCCTTCGCTGACGCGCTTGAACGTCGGACCGGCGTGCGCGCCATGTCCGTCGCCTTGGGCCTCGTCCGCATGCGACGTCTCTAGCACCTGCCAACCCTGCAGCGCGCCGAGCACGTGCGGCATTGACGCGCCGGGCAGGATCAGGTTGTTGGTGCCGAGCGGGCGCTTGTCATCGAGATAGAACGTCATCAGGTAGTTGTACACCCAGTTCGGTCCGCGCATGCGGGTCTCGACGCTGAGGTCGGGCGGGGTGGCGCCGAACCAGGTGGCCGACGGCTCGGCCGGCATCGCCGAAAGGATCGGGTCCCCGGGCTTGTCGCTGGTGAACATCAGATGCTTGGCGAGCAGCTCCTCGGGAATGCCCAGATCGGCACCCAGCCGCGAGTAGCGCAGGTGCCGCATCGAGTGGCAGCCGGCGCAGTAGTTCATGAAGTTGCGCGCGCCGCGCTGCACCGAGGCGAGGTTGCCGGTGTCGGGCTCGAAGCGGTACGGCATCGGTGCGTGGCCGCCGGCGGCCAGCGCCGGCGTGCCGGCCGACAGCGCCGCGGCGGCGAGTAGGGCGCGGAGCATCGAGGGGGACTTAGTGCGCTTCATAGGTCACGCGCTCCGGTTCCGGCTTGGTCTTGTCGAGCTTGGAGTAGAAGGGCATCAGCAGGAAGAACGCGAAGTACACGATCGTGCCCACGCGTGAGACCAGGGTACCGAGCTCGCTCGGCGGCTTCATGCCGAAGTAGGACAGCGCCACGAAGGCGATCGTGAACGCGGCCAGCGCGGTCTTGAACATCCAGCCCTTGTAGCGGATCGATTTCACCGGCGAGCGATCGAGCCACGGAAGGGCAAAGAAGATCAGCACCGCCGCGCCCATGCCGATCACGCCCAGGAGCTTGTCCGGGATCGCGCGCAGAATCGCGTAGAACGCACCGAAGTACCACGCCGGCGTGATGTGCTCGGGCGTGACCAGCGGATTGGCTTCCTGGAAGTTGGGCTTCTCCAGGAAATAGCCGCCACCATCGGGCGCGAAGAACACCACGCCGAGGAAGATGATCAGGAACACGCCGACGCCGAAGAGATCCTTGACCGTGTAATACGGATGAAAGGCGATGCCGTCGAGCGGAACGCCGGTCTTCGGATCCTTGTGCTTCTTGATCTCGATGCCGTCCGGGTTGTTCGAGCCGACCTCGTGCAGCGCGATCAGATGCGCGACGACCAGGCCGACCAGCACGAACGGAATCGCGATCACGTGCAGCGAGAACAGGCGGTTGAGCGTCGCGTCCGAGGGGATGTAGTCGCCCTGGATCCAGACCACCAGATCGGGGCCGACGACCGGGATCGCGCCGAACAGCGAGATGATCACCTGGGCGCCCCAATAGCTCATCTGGCCCCACGGCAGCACGTAGCCGGCGAAGGCCTCGGCCATCAGGCACAGGAAGATCAGGCAGCCGAAGATCCAGATCAACTCGCGCGGCTTGCGGTACGATCCGTAGAGCAGGCCGCGGTACATGTGCAGATAGACGACGATGAAGAACGCCGAGGCGCCGGTCGAGTGCAGGTAGCGGATGATGTTGCCCCAGGGCACGTCACGCATGATGTACTCGACGCTGTGCCAGGCCTGCGCGGCGTCGGGCTTGTAGTGCATCGTCAGGAAGATGCCGGTCAGGAGCTGGTTGACCAGCACCAGCAACGCCAGCGAGCCGAAGTAGTACCAGAAGTTGAAGTTCTTCGGCGCGTAGTACTCGGCCAGATGATCCTTCCACAGCTTGGTCAGCGGGAAGCGGTCGTCGATCCAGCCGAGAAAGCCGGTGGTCTTGTACGGGTTGGGTACGATCGCCATCACACGACTCCTGTGGGATCTTCGCCGACGACGATGGTGTCGTCGCCTTCGTAACGATGCGGCGGCACGGCGAGATTCAACGGCGCGGGCACGCCCTTGTAGACTCGACCGGCGAGATCGAACATCGAGCCGTGACAGGGGCAGAAGAAGCCGCCCTGCCAGTTACTGTGGATTTCCGGCGCCGGATGGTCCGGACGGAACGTCGGCGAGCAACCGAGGTGGGTACACGAGCCGACCATGACCAGGATCTCCGGCTTGATCGAGCGCGTCTGGTTCTGCGCGTATCCAGGCTGCTGCGCCTCGCGGGATTCCGGGTCGCGCAGGTCATCGGTGACCTTGGGCAGGGTTTCGAGCATCTCCGGCGTGCGACGTACGATCCATACCGGCTTGCCGCGCCAGGCCACGGTGATGCGCTGTCCTGGCTCGACCTTGCTCACGTCCACCGTGACCGGCGCACCCAGCGCCTTGGCGCGTTCGCTGGGACTCAGCGACGCCAGAAATGGCCAGGCCGCGGCGGCCGCACCCGCACCGCCGACGACCGAGGTCGTCAGCGTCAGGAAGCGCCTGCGGCCCGGATCCACGCCTTGATTGCTCATGGAAACAGCCCCTCGCAGGAGATGGTGAAAAAACGTCTGGCGAGGCGCGAACGCGCTCGACGCGCGCCGGTGGAGCCTGGCTGCGCTGCGCTCGGCCTAACCCGTCAAGTATAACGGCTGGGCCGAGCGTGACGTAAGGCATCAGATCCGCGGGCGTTCGCCCGGTGCTGCGAGACCGCCGGCCTACGGGCTCGACGCAAAGTGCGTCACGAAAGCAGTCCGCGCAGCGCGGCGAAACGCACCACTTCCGCAGTGTTGCGAAGCCCCAGCTTCTCCATCATGCGCGCGCGGTGGTTCTCGGCGGTCTTGACGCCGATGTCGAGGATCTGCGCGATCTCCTTGGTGGTCTTGCCCTGGATCACCAGATGGAAGGTCTCGCGTTCGCGCGCGGTGAGGCTGTCGTACGGGTCGGCGCTGATACTGCGGCCGCGGCTCTGGCGGTCGGCGAGGGCTTTGGCCGCACGCGGGCCGAAATAGGATTGCCCGGCGTGAATGGCCTTGATCGCCGTCATCAGCTCGGTGACCGAGGTGTCCTTGTTGAGAAAGCCATTGGCGCCGGCACGCAGGATCGGCAGGATGTACTCATCCTCTTCGTGCACGGTCAGCACCAGCGTGCGGGTGTTCGGCAGCTCGGCGCGCACGCGCTTGACGACTTCCAGGCCCGACATGCGTGGCATCGAGATGTCGGTGACGACGACGTCGGGCTGGGTCTTGAGCGCCAACTCCATCGCCGCGAAGCCGTCGGCGGCCTGCGCCACGACCTGGCATTCGCCGGTTTCCTCGAGCATCGATACCAGGCCCTCGCGCACGATGGTGTGATCGTCGGCGACCAGCAGGCGGATCGGGTTCATCGGCCGTGATCGTCGTTGCGCTCGCTCGGGTCCAGCGTCAGTGTCAGCTGCACCACGCTGCCCTGGCCAGGCCGAGACCTGAAGTCGATGCGGCCGCCGAACAGCTCGGCACGGTCGCGCATGCCGCGCAGGCCGCCGCAGGCGCCGGCGCGCTCGGCATCGGCGAGCGCCTGCGTGTCGCAGCCGCAGCCATCGTCCTCGACGCGCAGGATCAGCACGTCGCCGCGACGTTCCAACTCGATTTGTGCGCTGCGCGCCTTTGCATGACGGATGACGTTGGTCAGGGCTTCCTGGGTGATGCGGAACACCAGGGTCTCCACATCGGGATGCAGGCGCTGCTCGTCGAGGCCGGAGCGCAATTCGATCGTCAGCCCGGTGCGTTCGCCGAGCGTACGCGCCAGCCAGTTGAGCGCGGCGTCGAGGCCCAGGTCGTCGAGCAGCGTCGGTCTGAGCAGGCGTGACAGCTCGCGCGTGTCATGCAGTGAGCCGCGGGTCAGCTCGAGCGCATCGGCGAGCCTGTGTTCGAGGCCGAGATTGCCGGCGCCGCGCGCATCGTCGAGGATGCGTTGGAGTTGGTTGGCGAGTGCGGTCAGCGTCTGGCCGATGCCGTCGTGCAGCTCGCGGGCGAGACGCCGGCGTTCTTCTTCCTGCACGTGCCAGACTGACTTGGCCAGCGTGCGGAAGCGCCGCTCGCTGCGCACCACCGATTGCAACAGGCGCTGGTTGTCGGCGGTGAGCGCCTCGACCTGACGCAGCACGGCCTGCCGGAACACTTCGGCTTCGTCGCCGGCTTGCTGTTGCTGCACCTGCATAGGGGCTTAGGCCGGCCGTGGGCCGAGGGCGCGCAGGCTGGCGGCGAGCTTGCTCAAGGCGCATTCCTGGTTTGCCGCGCGCAAAGCCAGAGCCGTTTGATCGGCCAGCGCGCCAAGGATCTCGAGGTCGAGCGCGGACAGCTCGCGCGGGCCGCCCGTGCGCATCAGGCACAGCACGCCGCGATCGCTGGGGCCGAGCTCGAGCGGCAGCGCGATCACCGCGGGCGTCGTGTCACCCGGCCCAACCCGCGTCAGCGGCTGGCCATCGGTGTTGGCGAGGCCGAGCTCGCCGGTCACCAGCGCCCGACGCAAGGCGCTGGCGGCGCGCCCGAACACCGCGTCCAAGAGCGGTGTCTGACCGAGACGATGCGCGCAGGCGACTTCCAGAATGCCGTTGGCGCGCGTCTGCAGGGTGAAGCCGGCGTCGGCGCCGATGACCTCGCAGGCCGAGCGCAAGGTGTTGCGCAGCACTTGCTGTACCGGCTCGCTGACGCCACTGGCCCAGGCGATCGCCGATCGGGGGGCGCGCGGCACGGGGCGGCGACGGTGCAGAGCGCGCGGTTTGGGTGTCGCCGCGCCGCGTGGCGCCATGGACGGTCGATGGATGAGCAACGTCAGGTCCTCCAGATCGAGCCACTGCTGAAGCAAGCTTCATGCCATGACGTGACGCCACTGCATCGGTGGCGCCTTTGCGAGCAGTGTAACAGACGCTCGTCGCGATGCCCCCGCGCCGACCGCGCGGTGCTGCTCATTCCTGATCCAGCCCGAGCTTCTTGATGCGATATCGCAGCGAACGGAACGACATGCCGAGCAATTGCGCCGCGCGTGTCTTGTTGTAGCGCGTCTTCTGCAGGGCCTCGCGTATCGCCTGGCGTTCCAGATCCTCTTTCTGTCGCTTGAGGTCACCGGCGGATCCTCCGATCGTTGCGGGCATGCGTAACTGCAGGTCGACTGCGCGGATGCTTCGGCCATCGCACAGGGTCATCGCGCGTTCGAGAATGTTCTCCAGCTCGCGCACGTTTCCGGGAAACGGATAGCGCTGCAGTTCTTCGAGCGCCGCGCGGTCGAGCGTCGGCGCGATCGCAATCCCGGCTCTGGCAGCGATGCGCTCGAGCAGATGCCGCGCCAGCAGCGGGATGTCGCCGGGACGCTCGCGCAGCGGCGGCGTGCGCACGGCGATGACGTCGAGTCGATAAAACAGGTCTTGGCGGAAGTGACCCGCCTGTACCAGCGCGGCGAGGTCGCGGTGCGTCGCCGAGATCACGCGCACATTGACCGGAATCTCGGCCTCGGCGCCGACCGGGCGCACGCGGCGCTCCTGCAGTGCGCGCAGCAGCTTGACCTGCATGTGCATCGGCAACTCGGCGACCTCATCGAGAAACAACGTGCCGCCCTCGGCGGCCTGGAACAGGCCGGCCTTGTCGCGGTGCGCGCCGGTGAAGCTGCCCTTGAGGTGACCGAAGAACTCGCTTTCCATCAGCTCGTTCGGCACCGCGCCGCAGTTGACGGCGACGAAGGGGTTACCGGCGCGCGGCCCGCGTTCGTGAATCAGGCGGGCGACCAGCTCCTTGCCGGTGCCGGATTCGCCGGTGATATGCACCGGTGCCTGGCTGCGCGCCAGACGCTCGATCAGCAGGCGTAGCTGGCGGATGCTCTCGTGCTCGCCGAGCAGGACTTCCGTCGCCATGTCGCGGTCGTGGCGCGGTCCACGCAGCTTGAGCGCGGTGTCGACGAGCTTGCGCAGCACCGCCACGTCCACCGGCTTGGAGACGAAATCGAAGGCGCCGGCCTTGAGGCTTTCGACGGCCGCTTCGGCATTGCCGTAGGCGGTGATCACGGCGACCGGCGTGTGCGGTGTGCGCTGCTGGATCTCGGTGATCAGGCTGATGCCGTTGCCGTCGGGCAGGCGCATGTCGGTGATGCAGACATCGAACTGCCGGCGGGCGAGACGCTCGCGGGCTTCCGCCAGCGTGGCCGCGGCGTCGGTGCGCAGCCCCATGCGCGCGAGCGTGATCTCCACGAGCTCGCGGATGTCCGGCTCGTCGTCGACGATGAGGACGCAGGGCGCGCTCACAGGCCCTCCCGGCTCGGGCGCGTGTCGGCTGCTGGGCGTGTGGCGGCGCGGGGCACGATGAGGGTTGCGAAACGGATGCGGAACGTGGCGCCCGGGCCGCCGCTGACATGGCTCAGGCGCGCCCGATTGTATTCGCACAGTTCCCGGCACAGGAAAAGCCCCAGACCGGTGCCACCGGCGTGGGTGGTGAAGAACGGCTCGAAAATGCGCTCCTGTTCTGCGGTATCGATGCCGACGCCGTCATCGCTGACCTCCATCTCGATCGCGCCGTCGGATGAATCGATCCTCGCGCGTACGCGTACCGTCACGTCGCGCCCGCCGCGCCCGCCGTGCTCGAAGCTGTTGTCCCACAGATTGAAAAGCACCTGCTGCAGATGTTCGGGGTCGAAGCAGACCTGCAGGTGCGCGCCGACGTCGCCGATCTCGATCGGCCGGGTGCGGTGCGGATGGCTTTCTCGGTAGAGCGCGGCACTGCGCAGCAGCGCATCGCGCAAGCCGATCAGGCGCGCCTGGCCGCGATCGCGCCGCGACAGCTCCAGCACGCTGCGCACGATGCCCTCGATGCGTCCCGCATGACGCTGGATCATCGCCAGCAGGCGCTGGTCCTCACCGCGGATCTGGGGCGATTCGGCCAGCAATTGGCCGGCCTGCAGGATCGCCGACAGAGGGTTGCGGATCTCGTGGGCGATGCCCGCCGTCAGACGGCCGAGTGCGGCGAGCTTGATCTGCTGGGCTTGCTCGCGCAGCAGCGCGGCATCGTCCAGTACCAGCAGCGTCGGCGCGTCATCGCGCCAGCCCAGGCGCGTGAAGCGGCAGGTGACTTCGCGGCCGGTCGCTTCGGCGTGCAGCGGCGCGCTTTGGTTGCGGCCGGCGCGCCAGTCGTGCAGCGCGGCGGCGAGTGTCGGCGCAACGGCGACGAGCGGTTTGCCGGGCGTAAGCGGCTCGCCGAGCATACGCCGCGCCGCGGCGTTGACCATGCGCACGCGCTCGTCGGCGTCGATCACGCAGACGCCCGCGTGCATCGACTCGATGATGTTCTCGGACAGGCGCGACAGGTTGAGGTACTCGCTGCCGACGCGCGCCGCCATCGCCTCGGAGCGGCGCGCGCGCTGGGCGACGAGATTGGCGACGAGGCCCGAGACGAAGAACATCAGGCCGAGTAGGCCGGCCTGCGAGTACTCGCTGGCGTCCCAGATGCGCGACTGCAGTTGGTGTGCGAACTCGGCGGCGAACAAGGTCAGTGTCGCCGTGGCGGCGTGTACCGCGGCCAGTCGCGGCCGGATGACCAGGCTGCTGCCGACCACCGGCGGCAGCAGCAGGATGCCGAGCCCGCTGGCGATGCCGCCGGCGCCGACGACCAAAAGGCCGATGGCCACGGCATCGACGGCCAGATGCAGGTGCGCCTGTGCGCCTAGACCGGGAACGCGGTAGACGCCGAGCAGTAGTAGCGCGAGCGCCGCGATGGCGTAGGCGAGACAGCCGTTGTAGAAAACGCTCGGGTCGAGCAGTGCGAGCAGATCCGGACCGTATCCGCTGCGGAACAAGGTCAGCAGCGTCGCGACCAAGAGCAGGCGGTAAGGGCCGAGGACCGCGAGGACACGCCAGTCCTCGGCGCGTGTGTCGACGAGCGCGGCCGCGGCGCTGTGCCGCGGCGCTGTGCCGTCGCGCGTTTCATTCACTGCAGCGGCCGCAGCGGCCGGTGGCATCGAGCGAGCGCGCCGGCAGATGAGTGCCGCAGGCGGCGCAACGCGCCATCGGCTCGAACTCGTTGGATACCGGCGGCTGCTGCCGGAGTTGGGCGCGGATCTGGCGGACGATGCGCCAGACCAGCCAGGCCGCGGCTACGAGCAAGAGGATTCTGAGGATGTTCATCGCAACGCGTCGGTTCGGTCGTGCAACGGGCAAGACCGCCATTCTAGGGAGTCCGGGTCGGCGTCGCGGCCGCGGCGGCCGTAGCCTCGTCCAAACGCGGCTTTTGCGTCTGCCACAGCGGTAAGCGAGAATGCCGCGCGCTTTCCGACGCCCAGGATGACAGGACTCCCCGCATGAATCTGCACGAATATCAAGCCAAAGAGATTTTCACGCGCTACGGCATTCCCGTGCCGCAGGGGCAACTCGCCGAGAGCCCCGAGGCGGCCCGCGCGGCGGCCAAACAGCTCGGTGGCGAGAAGTTCGTGGTCAAGGCGCAAGTGCATGCCGGCGGCCGCGGCAAGGCGGGCGGCGTCAAGCTGGTCGAGGGCCATGATGCGGTCGAGGAGGCCGCGAAGAAGATGCTGGGTCAGCGGCTGGTCACCAAGCAGACCGGCGCCGAGGGCTTGCCGATCAACAGCGTCTGGGTGGAAAAACCGTCCGCGATCGCGCGCGAGCTGTACGTTTCGGCGCTGGTCGACCGTTCGCGCGAGCGCATCGTGTTCATGGCCTCGGCCGCCGGCGGCATGGACATCGAGGAAGTGGCGGCGACGACGCCCGAGAAGATCAAGCACGTCTACGTGCATCCCGCGGCCGGCCTGCAGCCCTACCAGGCGCGCCAGCTCGGCTTCTTCATGGGCCTGAACAAGACACAGGTCGACCAGTTCACCAAGATCCTTATGGGGCTGTACCGAATCTTCACCGAGCTCGACGCGGCGCTGGTCGAGATCAATCCCTTGATCGTCACCGCCGACGGCGACGTGATGGCGCTCGATGCCAAGCTCAACTTCGACAGCAACGCGCTGTACCGTCAGAAGGCGGTCGCCGAGATGCGCGATCCCTCGCAGGAGGACGAGCGCGAGCGCGAAGCTTCGAAGTTCGATCTCAACTACGTCACCCTCGACGGTGACATCGGCTGTATGGTCAACGGCGCGGGCCTGGCGATGGCGACGATGGACATCGTCAAGCTGCACGGCGGTCGCCCGGCGAACTTCCTCGACGTCGGCGGAGGGACCACCGCCGAGAAGGTCACCGAGGCGTTCAAGCTCATCACCAAGAGCCCCGACGTCAAGGCGATCTTCATCAACATCTTCGGCGGCATCGTGCGCTGCGACCTGATCGCCGAAGGCATCATCCAGGCCTGCAAGCAGGTGGGGCTGAAGATCCCGGTCGTCGCGCGCCTGCAAGGTACCAACATGGACAAGGGGCGCGAGATGCTCAAGGCGTCCAGCCTGGCGATCACGCCGGTGGACGATCTGACCGAGGCCGCCAAGACGGTGGTCGCGCTCGCGAAGGCCTGAGGCGCAGTTGCGTCTCACGGCTCACGGCTCACATCTCACGAGAATTCCATGAGCATCCTGATCAACAAAGACACCAAGGTCATCTGCCAGGGCTTCACCGGCAAGCAGGGCACTTTCCATTCCGAACAAGCCATCGCCTACGGCACGCGGCTGGTCGGTGGGGTCACGCCGGGTCGCGGCGGTAGCCAGCATCTGAATCTGCCGGTGTTCGACACCTGCCACGATGCCGTGGCGGCCACCGGCGCCGACGCGACGATGATCTACGTACCGGCACCGTTCGCCGCCGATGCGATCCTCGAAGCGGCCGACGCCGGGATTCGCGTGATCGTGTGCATCACCGAGGGTATCCCGGTCAACGACATGGTCAAGGTCAAGGCGACGTTGCGGCACCAGTATCCGGATGCGGTGCTGATCGGCCCCAACTGTCCGGGAGTGATCACGCCGGGCGAGTGCAAGATCGGCATCATGCCGGGCCACATCCACAAGCCGGGCAAGATCGGCATCGTGTCGCGCTCGGGCACGCTGACCTACGAGACCGTCTACCAGACCACGCAGAACGGTCTCGGCCAGTCCACCTGCGTCGGCATCGGCGGCGATCCGGTGCGCGGGCTCGGGTTCATCGAGGTGATCGAGCGGTTCGAGAAGGACCCGGCCACCGAGGGCATCATCATGGTCGGCGAGATCGGCGGATCGAGCGAGGAAGAAGCGGCCGAGTACATCAAGGCCCACGTCAAGAAGCCGGTCGTCGCCTACATCGCCGGCGTCACCGCGCCGCCGGGCAAGCGCATGGGCCATGCCGGTGCCATCATCTCCGGCGGCAAGGGCACCGCCGAAGAAAAGTTCGCGGCGCTCGAATCCGCGGGCGTCAAGACCGTGCGCTCGCCCGCCGATCTCGGTGCGGCGATGAAGTCGCTGCTGTAAGGACATGGGATCCGCGCCATAACGCCGATCGACGCGGATGAGCGTCGTTCCGTCCGGGCTCATCGGCGTTCGTCTGCGGACTCGATCTCTTCTTTGGTGATGCCTCCGCTCAAACTCGCGCTGGCCCAGCTCAATCTCTGGGTCGGCGACGTCGAGGGCAACGTCGACAAGATCGTCGACGCGGCGTCGCGCGCGCGCGACGAACTGCGGGCCAGCCTCGTGGTCTGCCCGGAACTCTCGCTGATCGGCTATCCGCCGGACGATCTGCTGCTGCGTTCGGGCATGCCGGCGCAGATCGAGCAGGGCGTCGAGCGTCTGCTGCGTGAGGTGCGTGGCATCACGCTGGTGGTCGGCCTGCCGGAGTACGCGAACGAGGGCGCCGAGCGCGTCATCTACAACGCCGCCTACGTGATCCGTGACGGCGTCGTCATCGCCCGCGCGCGCAAGCAGCGCTTGCCGAACTACGGTGTCTTCGACGAGCGTCGCCATTTCCAGCCGGGTGGGCGCACGCTGGTGTTCGATCACGAGGGCCTGCGCATCGGTCTTTGCATCTGCGAGGACATCTGGGGGCCGAACCCGGCGGCGGCGGCCAAGGCCGCCGGCGCAGAGCTGCTGATCAACATCAACGCCTCGCCGTTTTCCATCGACAAGCATCGAGAGCGCCGCCGTGTGTTCGATGCGCGCGTCGCCGAGACCGGGCTGCCGCTCGCCTATGTCAATTGCGTCGGCGGCCAGGACGATGTGCTGTTCGATGGCGATTCGACTGCGGTGGATCATGACGGCCGCATCGCGTTCAGCGCGCCCTTGTTCGAGGAGGGCGTGTTCGCGCTCGAGTTCGACGGGCATCGCTGGCGTGGCAGCCTGCGCGAGCAGGCGTCGCCGGAAGCGGTGATCTACCGGGGACTGGTGCAGTCGGTGCGCGATTACGTCGATCGCAATGGCTTTCCCGGCGCGCTGGTGGGCATGTCCGGCGGCGTCGATTCGGCGCTGGTCGCGGCGATCGCCACCGACGCGCTCGGTCCCGAGCGGGTGTGGGGCGTGTCGCTGCCCTCGCGCTATACCGCACCGATGTCGAACGAAGATGCGCGCATCGAGGCCGAGGCGCTGGGTATCCGCCACTCGGTGCTGCCGATCGAGCCGGCGTTCGAGGCGTTTTCGGCGACGCTCGCCGACAGCTTCGCCGGTCGTGCGGTCGATCTCACCGAGGAGAATCTGCAGTCGCGCTGCCGCGGTGTGCTGCTCATGGCGCTGTCCAACAAGTTCGGTCACGTCGTGCTGACTACCGGGAACAAGAGCGAGATGGCCGTGGGCTATGCGACGCTCTACGGCGATATGTGCGGGGGATTTGCGCCGATCAAGGACGTCTACAAGACCCTGGTCTACGCGCTGTGCCGGTATCGCAACAGCCTCGGTGTGGTGATTCCGGAACGCGTACTGACGCGAGCGCCCAGCGCCGAACTGCGCCCCGACCAGAAGGATTCGGACTCGCTGCCGCCGTACGAGGTGCTCGACCCCTTGCTGCAGCTCTACGTCGAACAGCAGTTGTCGATCCCGCAGATCGTCGAACGCGGTTTCGACGAGGCCGTGGTCAAGCGTATCGCCTCGCTGGTGCGGCGCTCCGAGTACAAGCGCCGCCAGGCCCCGCCGGGGCCGAAAATCACGCAGTGTGCGTTCGGGCGCGAGCGAAGATACCCGCTCACCGCCGTTTACGGCGACATCTGATCCGGCAGCGGTGCGTGCGCGGTCTCGGCCGGGCCGGCCACGGCGGCCGCCTCGGCAGAGGTCTTCAGGTAGGCTTCGCGCAGCCTGCGCGCGTCCTCGGCCTGCACGTGGAGGTCGAGCGCCGCGTAGCTTTCTTCGAGTAGGCTCAGCGCATCGAGCGTGGCCGGTGCGCCCGGATACTGGGCGACGATCTGCTCGGCGCGCTTGGCGGCGGCGACGAAGGCGCCGCGGCGCATGTAGTAGCGCACCACGGACAGTTCGTGCTCGGCGATGCGGTTGCGCAGGTAGATCATGCGCGCGCGCGCGTCGGCCACATAAGGGCTTTGCGGATAGCGCTGGATCAGCACGCCGAAGTCGTCGAACGCGCGGCGCAGGCTGCTGGTGTCGCGGCTCGTGGTATCGAAGCCGAGGCTCTCGGCGATGCCGCGGTCGCGGTCGAAGTTCACCAGGCCCTTGATGTACTGCACGTAGGCTGCGTGCGGGTGACGTGGGTAGTCGCGCAGGAAGCGATCGGCCGCGGCGAGCGCCTCGTCCGGCTGGTAGTTGCGATACAGCGCATAGACGCGCTCGACCTGCGCCTGCACGGCGTAGTCGGTGAACGGAAAGCGCAGGGTGAGCTGGCTGTAGCGGCTGAGTGCGCCGGCGAAGTCGCTGGATTCCAGGGCGGCGCGCGCGAGTCGGTACAATTCGCCCGCCTGCAGACGCTGTTCGCGGATCGAGGTCTGCTCCGGACGGAACGGATTCTCGGGCGGCGGACGATTGGGGTCCGAGCTGCACGCGCAGATAAGGCCGGTGATCGCCAGAACGACGGGAATGCGGACACGCATCGGATCGACAGAGCCTGTGGCGGCGACGAAAAGAGCGAGCGAGTATAGCCGATGACCGCGGTGGACCCGGACGATGACACCGACCTCGTGCTGTACGCCAGGGTTCCGGACGACGGCGAAGGCAAGCGGCTGGACGCAGTCTGCGCACAGTTGTTCGCCGACTATTCGCGTTCGCGCCTGCAGGCCTTCATCGAGGCCGGGCGTTTGCAGGTCGACGGCGAGGTCGTCACACGTTGCCGCAGCGCCGTGCGTGCCGGCGCGCAACTGCGGCTGCTGGCCGAGGAGATCGAGCAGGAGCTGCGGCTGGAGCCGCAGGATCTGCCGATCGACGTCGTCCACGCCGACCGCGATCTCGCGGTCATCGACAAGCCGGCCGGGCTGACCGTCCACCCCGGCGCCGGGCAGCGCGACGGCACGCTGCAGAACGCACTGCTGCACCACTTTCCGCAAACGGCAACGCTGCCGCGCGCCGGCATCGTGCACCGGCTCGACAAGGACACCTCGGGGCTGATGGTCGTCGCCCTCAACCTCAAGGCGCACGCGCATCTGGTTGCGGCCCTGCAGGCGCGTGAGATCCGGCGCGAGTACGAGGCGCTGGTGCAGGGCGAGCTGATCAGCGGCGCGACCATCGACCTGCCGATCGGCCGCCATCCGCGCGACCGTCTGCGCATGGCGGTGGTCGAGCACGGCGGCCGCGACGCCGTCACCCACTACCGCATCGGCGAACGCTTCACCCTGTTCACGCGCCTGGACGTGCGGCTGGAAACCGGACGCACACACCAGATCCGCGTGCATCTGGCGCACTTGCGTCATCCGATCGTCGGCGACCCACTGTACGGCGGGCCGCTGCGTTGTGGCGGCCTGCCGATCGAGTTGCGCGAAGCGCTGCAGGGCATGCGGCGTCAGGCGCTGCACGCGCGCGAACTGGCGTTGGCGCATCCGCGCAGCGGCGAGCAGGTGAGCTGGCATCGGCCGGCGCCCGCGGACATGCAGCGGCTCTATGCCCTGCTGCGTCGGCATGCACCGCACGGCGGCCAGTGAACCCCGGGCTCGACGTCCTGATCCCGCAATGGCCGGCGCCGGCGCGCGTGCGCGCGCTGCAGACACAGCGCAGCGGCGGTGTCAGCCAAGGCCCGTTCGCGAGCCTCAACCTCGGCGAGCACGTGGGCGACGTGCCGGCGCACGTCGCCGAGAACCGGCGCCGCCTGCAGGCCCTGCTGCCGGATGCGCCGCAGTGGCTGTGCCAGGTGCATGGCACGGCGGTCGTGCGACTGCCGTGCGCAGTCGCGCAGCCGATGGCCGATGCGGCGTGGACCGACCGGCCCGGCGTGGTCTGCGCGGTGCAGACTGCGGATTGCCTGCCCGTGCTGCTGTGCAGCGACGACGGCGCCGTGGTCGCCGCTGCGCACGCCGGTTGGCGCGGGCTCGCGGACGGCGTACTCGAGGCCGTGCTCGCAGCCTTGCCGTGTCCGGCGGCGCGCGTGCTCGCCTGGCTGGGGCCGGCGATCGGCGCGGATGCGTTCGAGGTCGGTCCCGAGGTGCGCGAGCGTTTCCTTGCCGCTGATGCCGGCAACCATGCGTGCTTCAGGCGCGGCGCCGGCGATCGCTGGTACGCCGACCTGTTCGCGCTCGCGCGTGGCCGGCTGCGGGCCTGTGGCGTGCGCGCGGTTCACGGCGGCGGACTGTGCACCGTCGGCGATCCGCGTCGATGGTTCTCGCATCGCCGCGACGGTCGCTGCGGACGCATGGCCAGCCTGATCTGGATCGATCGCGACTGATCGCGCCGTTGGTTTTCTTGCGCCCTTGTTAGGCGTCTGTTAAAACTCGCCGCAGCGGCGTGCTTCGTCGGAAACGCGCCACATCATCAGCGAAGAAACCGGATGCAGGTTTCCGTTGTGCGAGGAGGTCGGGCTCACACGCCGCCGTGTCGCGGGGCCGGTCACGCCCTGCTTCCTTCCGCGCATCGACACGTGAACGTTCGAGGCAGAACACTGGGAGCAGAGGATGGAAATCGATTGTCGTCATGCTGCCTGCCGGCGGCTCACGATCCTGAGCGCCGTGGCGGTGATGCTCTGGGGCGGCGCGGCGCATGCGCTGGAGTTCGACATCGCGGGCACCAACGTGCGGCTCGACAACCTGATCACGATCGGCGGCATGCTGCGCATGCAGGATCGTGACGTCAGCCTGGTCGGCAAGTCGAATCTCAACCCGGGGCTGTGCGTGGGCCGTGTCGGCGACGACGGGGTCTTTGGACCGGACCCCGATCCCAATTCCAATACCTTCTTCGGCGACACCTGTTCGGCTACGGTCGAGGATCCCGACTTCGGCAACCGCAACAACTTCTTCATCGCCCAGCCGGGCGGCTTCCAGCCCAATGGCGACAACGGCAACCTCAACTTCGACAAGCACGACATCGTCCATGCGGTGGCGAAGGTCACCACCGATCTGAACGTCGATCTGTTCGGCTTCAACGTCTTCGCCCGCGGGATCTACTTCTTCGACGAGAACTACAACAGCTTCGACGAGCGCCATCCCGATACCACCCTGCAACCCTCGCGCACCGAGTACCCGGACGTCGCCAAGGATGAGAACGCCAACGACGCGCGCCTGCTCGACTACTTCGTCAGCCGGACCTTCGAGCTGGGCGATCGCCTGGTCAGCTTCAAGCTGGGCAATCACGTGATCAACTGGGGCGAGAGCGGCTTTCTGGCGCTCAACAGCCTCAACACGATCAACCCCTTGAACCAGGCGCTGCTGCGCCTGCCGGGTTTCGACATCAAGGAGCTGTTCCTGCCGGTGGGCATGGCCTCCTTGAACATGGATGTCGCCGACGGTTTCAATCTCGAAGTGTTCTACCAGTACGACTGGGAGCCTTTCGTCGTCGATCCGGTCGGCAGCTTTTTCTCGACGGTGGACATCGCGGGTGCCGGCGCCAAATACGCGATGCTGTCCTTCGGCAAGGCGCCGGAGGATCCGCTGGAGCTGTATCGTCCCTGGCGCAATCCGGACGACCCGTCCTCGGTGCTCGGTTCGCAGTCGGACCGCACGATGCTCCGCGACTTCGACGAAGAGCGTCGCCGCCGCCCGGAGGACGGTGGCCAGTACGGGGCCGCGTTCAAGGCGTATTTCGAAGGCCTGAACAACGGCACCGAAATCGGCCTGTACTACGCGAACTATCATTCGCGCATCCCCTCGATCTCGATCCTCGCTGCCGACGCCACGTGCATCCCGGACCAGTCGGCCGTGGGCGAGTTGCCGGTGATCGGCGGAGCCCTCGGTGCCTTGCTGGGCGCGCTGCCGACGCAGACCGCGCTCAACGCCTTGCAGTTGCTCGATCCGACCGTCTGCGGCGTGCCGCCGACCAACCTCTTGGCCGCAGCCGGCGCCCCCATTCCGCTGCAGCCCTCCACCGGCGAACGGGATCCTTTGCCGGTCGGTTCGATCCGTTATTTCATCGAGTACCCGGAAGACGTGCACGTGTACGGCCTGTCGTTCAACACCACGCTCGGTGATTGGGCCTGGTCGGGCGAGTACGCCTTCCGCGACAATCTGCCGGTGCAAGTGCACGTGACGGATTTGGTGTTCGCCGGTCTGCAGCCAGCGTTTCCGGCCAACGACTACAGCCTCGAGCCGATCGCGACCTTGCCCGGCCGTCGCACCGCGGTGCCGGACTTCGTTTCGGTCTATCGCGGCGAGCAATACGGTCCTGGTGACTACATCCGCGGCTACGAGCGCATGAAGGTCGGCCAGCTCGGTACGACCTTCCTCAAGCTGATCGGTGGCGACAATCCGCTCGGTGCGAGCCAGATCACCTTCCTGCTCGAACTGGGCATGACCCAGGTCTTCGACATGCCGGCCATCGACGAGCTGCAGTTCCAGGGGGCCGGCGTCAACACCCACATTTCCGGGGGCGCCGACGGCAGCGCCGGCATCAATCCGATCGATGTGCGCACCGATCCCAACGATCCGTCGACCAACCGCTCCGACCCCAATCTGCGCCAGAACCCGACGGCGCATCCCGATCTGACCGGCTTCGGCACCGAGATCTCGTACGGTTATCGGTTGGTGACGCTGACCCGCTACGACAGCGCCTTCGCCGGCATCAACTTCGAGATCCTGGCGGCGCTGTTCCACGACGTCGAAGGCGTCGCGCCCGGCCTCGGGCAGAACTTCGTCGAAGGGCGCAAGCAGATTCTCGGCGGCCTGCGCTGGGACTATCTGTCCACATACACCGGAGAGATCCGCTACACCTGGTTCACCGGCGAGCACCGGCGCGACGCGGCGCATGACCGCGACAATCTACTGCTCTGGGTCGGCTACCAGTTTTGATTGCATGCGGAGGATGCGCATCGGCCGGCAGGGCTACCGTTCGGCCCTGCCGGCCTTGTTCTTGTTGCTCGCCACCGGCGCGCAGGCGCGCGTCACCGAGGAACAGGCCGCAGCACTCGGTGCCGAGCTGACGCCGTTCGGCGCCGAGGCGGCGGCGAGCGAGGACGGTGCGATTCCGGCGTGGACCGGCGGACTGGCCGCGCCGCCGCCCTGCTTTGCCGGACCCGGGCAGCGCTATTGCGATCCTTACCCCGATGATGCGCCGCTGTTCACGATCTCGGCGGACAATCTCGCGCGCCACGCGGCGTATCTGAGCGAGGGGCAGCGCGCGTTGCTGCGCCGCTTCCCCGACAGCTATCGCATGCCGGTGTATCCGACGCGACGCAGCTTCGCCAATCCGGTCTTCGTCTACGAGGCCAGCCGCGCCAACGCCTTGCGCGCGGAGCTGCAGGGCAATGGCGAGGTGCTCAGTGGCGCGGTGACCGGTGTGCCGTTTCCGATCCCGAGCAATGGCTTCGAGGTGATCTGGAACCACAAGGTGCGCTATCGCGGCATCTCGGTGCGACGGTGGAACGACCAGTTCGTGGTGCCGGCGTCCGGCGACTACAACCAGACCACGTTCCGCGAGGACCTGCACTTCCGTTACGCCTTGCCGGGGCAATCGCCCGAAGCGCTCGATCCGGTGCTGTACTACGCGCTGGCGTTGGTGACCGCGCCGCCGCGCCTGGAAGGTTCCATCCTGCTGCTGCACGAAACGCGCGACCCGATCACTGCAGCCAGGCGCATCTGGCAGCATAGTCCGGGCCAGCAACGCCTGCGCCGGGTCACCGTTGCCGGTTTCGATACGCCGGCGCTCGGCGCGGACGGCCTGCGCACCCACGACCAGGCCGACATGTTCAACGGGCCGACCGAGCGCTACGACCTTGAGCTCCTCGGCAAGCAGTTGCTGTACGTGCCGGCCAACAGCTATCGCCTGCACAGCGATACGCTGCGCTACGCCGACATCCTCGGCAAGCGTCACCTCGCTCAGGAGCACACCCGCTATGAGTTGCGCCGCGTCTGGGTGGTCGAGGGGCAGCTGCGGCCGGGCAGTGCGCACCGCTACAAGCGGCGGCGCTTCTATGTCGATGAGGACGGCTGGCAGATCCGCGTGGTCGACGTTTTCGATGCGCGCGGCGGGCTGTGGCAGTTGCAGGAGGCGCACAGCGTGGTCGCCTACGACCATCCTTACGAGCTGCCGGTATGCGAAACGGTGTACGATCTACCGGGGAACCGCTACCTCGCCCAGGCTTTGAACAACGAGCGTGCGGAGACGGTCACCTGGGTGTTCGACGAAGATCATTTCGAGCCGCGCAGGGTTTCGCGGCTGGCGAAGAAATGAGGCAGCGGGCTTTGGGGTCAGCAGCGATGGATCAGGCGCGGATACGGCAAATACTGCGGTATCCGGTGAGGAGAGGACCATGAGTAAGTTTTGCGCGGTCAAGCGTGCCGGCCTGCTGTCGGCGATGCTGTTCGTGGCAGCACCGGTGCTGGCACAGGACGAGGCGGACGATGCCGGTGTGGAACCCATCGTCAAATCGCTGCCGTCGGAGATCATGCCGCTGACGCCGAGCAGCCTGCTGCTCGATATCGTCGATACCGGCCGCCACCTGATCGCCGTCGGCGATCGCGGCGCGGTGATCGTCTCCAACGACGGCGCCACCTGGGCGCAGGTGCCCACGCCGACGCGTGCGCCGCTGACGGCGGTGGACTTCGCCGATGCCGATCACGGCTGGGCCGTGGGGCACGACGCGGTGATCCTGCACACCGCAGACGGCGGCCGGACCTGGGAACTGCAGAACTTCGAGCCGGAGCTGGAAATGCCGCTGCTCGACGTGCTGTTCCTCGACACGCAGCGCGGTTTCGCGGTCGGCGCCTACGGGCTGTTCTACCGGACCACCGACGGTGGCACCACGTGGGAGGAGGTCGACAGCCCGATCCGCGAGGACGAGTGGCACTTCAATGCGATCACGCGTCTTGCCGACGGCACGCTGTTCATTGCCGGCGAGTCGGGTACGCTGGCCATGTCCACCGACGAAGGCCAGACCTGGGAGACGATCACGTCGCCCTACGACAGCTCGCTGTTCGGTGCGCTGCCGTATGGCGAAAAGGGGGTGGTGATCTTCGGCCTGCGCGGCAACGTCTTCGTCAGCGACGATGCCGCGTCCGCGCAGTGGCGTGAGGTCGACACGGGCACGGTCGCGTCGATGTTCGGTGGTACCGTGCTCGATGACGGCCGCAAGGTCATGGTCGGCGTCAACGGCAACATCATCGTCTCGGCCAACGGCGTCGAGGACGTGCAGGTGCTGAAGTCGGCCGCGGGCACGGCACTGTCTGCGGCCATCGCCGTCGACGGGGTGCTGCTGGCGGTCGGCGAATCGGGCGTGCAGCGCATCGCCCTGAACTGACTACACAAGAATCATTGCGACGAACACCGGGGGACTGGGCGCATGGCTGGCAAATCCTTCTTCTCACAGGAAAAGATCCTCGCAGTCGTCGAGCCGATCGTCTATGGCAAGCGTGTGTTGATGCTGGTGTTGCTGGGCGTGCTGACCGCGATCTTCGCGTGGTTCGCGGCCGGCACCCACGTGGATGCCGGTTTCGACAAGTCGATCCCGCTCGAACATCCGTACATGAAGGTGCTCAAGCAGTACGAGGACGACTTCGGCGGTGCCAACACCATCCTGGTTGCCCTGATCCAGAAGGACAAGAGCCGCGACATCTACAACGAGCACTTCCTCAGCAAGCTCAAGCAGGTCACCGACGAGGTGTTCTTCCTGCCGGGCGTGGACCGCTCGCGCGTGTCCTCGCTGTTCACGCCAGACGTGCGCTACGTCGAGGTGGTCGAAGGCGGATTTGCCGGCGGCAACGTGATTCCGGCCGAGTACCAGCCGACCGAGGAGATGTTCGCGCTGGTGCGCGCCAACGTCGGCAAGGGCGGTCACGTGGGGCGCTACGTGTCGCGCGACCAGACCGGGGCGATGGTGTTTGCCGAGCTGCTCGAAATCGACCCGGTGACGGGCAAAAAGCTCGACTACCGCGAGGTCGCCAAGCAGCTCGAAGAAAAGATCCGCGGCGCTTACCAAGATGACCAGGTCGACATCCACATCGTCGGCTTCGCCAAGGTCATCGGCGACGTCACCGACGCGGCGAACGAAGTGATCATGTACTTCTTCGTCGCGCTGGGCATGACCTTCGTGCTGCTGATTCTCTACCTCGGCAGTTTCAAGCTGTCGGTGCTGCCGCTCGTGTGCTCGTTCATCGCGGTGATCTGGGAGTTCGGCCTGCTCACCGCCAGTGGCTTTGGTCTCGATCCGTTCGCGATCCTGGTCCCGTTCCTGATCCTGTCCGTCTCGGTCTCGCACGGCGTGCAGTACACCAGCTCGTGGGTGTCGGAGCTGGCGACCGGCAAGAACGGCTTTGATGCCTCGCTCGAGACCTTCCGTCGCCTGGCGATTCCCGGCACCACGGCGCTCATCACCGACCTCGCCGGCTTTCTGACGATTTTGCTGATCCCGATCGACATCATCCGCGAGATGGCGCTCAACGCCTCCTACGGCATGATCGCGATCATCGTCACCAACAAGATCCTGATGCCGATCTGGTTGACGTACATGGACGTCAAGGACGTCGAGGACTTCGTCAAGAAACAGGAAGCACGGGAGGCGATCTTCAACCCCGTGTTTCGCGCGATGACGGTGGTGACCAAGCCGGTGCCGGCGGCGCTGATCATCATGGCGCTCGCCGGCCTCTACGGTTGGTCGCTGTGGAAGAGCGAAGACATGATCTACGGCGACGCGCAGTCGGGCGTGCCCGAGCTGCGGCCGGATTCGCGCTACAACAAGGATTCCGACGCCATCACCGCGAATTTCACGATCGGCACCGACATCATCAAGGTGATCGCCGAGACCGATCCAGAGTCGTGCATCAAATACGACGTGATGGAGCAGATCGACCGCTTCGGCTGGCACATCCAGAACGACCCGGGCGTGGCCTCGATCCTGTCGCTGCCTTGGGCCGCACGCACCGTCAACTCGGCGTTTTCCGAAGGCATGCCGAAGTTTCGCGTGCTGCCGCGCAACCAGTACGTGATGGTGCAGGCGATCACGCCGATTCCGACCTCATCCGGCCTACTCAATCCGGACTGCTCGGCGATGGCGGTCTTCGTGTTCACCAAGGACCACAAGGCCACCACGCTCGATCGGATCACGACCAAGACCAAGGCCTTCAACAAGCAGAACGCCGAACAGTGGTTCGAGCTGAACCCCGGCGTCGACCCGGCATACTGCGAAGACAAAATCGCCGCACGTCGCGCATTGGGCGAGGACGAGGTCGCGCTGAAGAACCTGATCACCTCGCTCAAGGCACGAGACTTCAGCGACGCGCAGGTGGACGAGGACGCGCGGGTCATCGCGCTACGCGAGAAGGTGGCGCAGTCGGAAGCCAAGCTAAAAAGCTTTGATAAGCCGTGCCCGGTGAACTTCGCGCTCGCCAGCGCACAGGGTGGCGTGATGGCGGCGTCCAACGAAGTGGTCAAGGCCAAGGACAAACCGATCGTCTACTACGTCTACGCGGTGATCATCGTCTTTTTGTGGCTCAGCTTTCGCAACGCTGCCGGCGTGTTCTCGATTCTCGCGCCGCTGTACGTGGTGTCGAGCCTGATCCTCGCGCTGATGGCGATCAAGGGTATCGGCATGAAGGTGGCGACGCTGCCGGTGGCGGCGCTGGCGGTCGGCATCGGCGTCGACTACGGCATCTACATCTACTCGACGATCGAGGAGTTCGTGAAGAAGGGCAAGAGTCTTGCCGACGCCTATTACGAGACCCTGCGCATGACCGGCAAGCCGGTGATCTTCACAGGCCTTGTACTGTCCGGCTCGGTCGCGACCTGGCTGATGTCCGGCCTGCAGTTCCAGGCCGACATGGGCCTGCTGCTGACCTTCGCGTTCTTCGCCAACATGATCGGCGCGATCTTCGTCTGCCCAGCAATCTGCCGCTTCCTGATGAAGCTGCCGAACGGGTGAGCGAAATCGGGAGTGCCGGTGGCACTCCCGATTTCGCGAACGCCCGGCCAAGGTGCGTTTGCCTTGGCGGGTCGTGACTTGATGTCACGACGAGTTGAGCAAACGCTTGGCCGGGCCAGTGAAATGGAATGAAATTTCGCCAGGGACGGCTGGCACGGGCGCGACTATAGGGCCCCGCTCCGCAGAGTGTGTATAGACTCTGGAGGCCGGGCAAAGTGGAGAGGAGAAGGATGCCCGCACTGAGCTTGCCCCTGAAACCCGTCTCCCTTGCTGAGAGATTCAATTCTGGCAAGGAGAACGGAAATGACTAAGACGACGAGAGCGAAGTACACGCTGGAGTTCAAGCTCGAAGCGGTTAGACTGGTCAAAGGCGGACAGGGCCTGACGGCCACGGCCACGATCCTTGGCGTGGCAGAACAGACGCTGCACAACTGGGTCAAGGCTGATCGTGAGGGTCGGCTGCAAGGTCCAGGCACCAAGCCGGTGAGCCCGGAGCAGATGGAGATCGCTCGGCTGGGGGCTGTCCGAATGTTTGTGTGTCAGGCGGTTTTTGAATCTCTGCTCGTTCCGCTCAGCGCGGCGCGAGGGTGAAGCGGTCGCCTTACAGTGTCGCGAACTGCTTCATCGCTGATTTCCACTCCTTGCTCGCCCGCTTCCAGTCGGCGGTGATGTTGCGCAGGGCCAGTCAGGTCAGCTTGGTGGCGGCCTCGTCGTTCGGGAAATGGCCGCGGGTCTTGATGATCTTGCGCAGCCGCGAATACACGCTCTCGATGGCGTTCGTCGTGTAGATGATCCGCCGCACCTCGGGCGGGAAGGCGAAGAACGGTTCGTCAGAGGGTGTCAGAAATTCGGTGTGAGCCATACGCTGTTGTGACGAGGACAAGGAGCGAGTATGGCAGCGCAAGTGGAGAAGCCGTCATTCGATGGCGAGCTGTTGGACCGGCTGTTGGCCGGCCGCGACCCCAAGACCGTTCTCAGATCGGACGGCCTGATCGGCGAGCTGAAGAGGGCGCTGGCCGAGCGCA
Source organism: Sinimarinibacterium thermocellulolyticum (assembly GCF_040327995.1). Lineage (NCBI taxonomy): Bacteria > Pseudomonadati > Pseudomonadota > Gammaproteobacteria > Nevskiales > Nevskiaceae > Sinimarinibacterium > Sinimarinibacterium thermocellulolyticum. The sequence goes on from NZ_JBEPIJ010000002.1 coordinate 291,284, forward strand.
TGCTCGACGCCGAGATGGACGTTCATCTGGGACGCGAAGAAGAGCAGGCCGCCGGCAATCACCGAAATGGGCACGGCCGTAAGACGGTGCGCATGCCCGACGGCGAGATGACGCTGTCGATTCCGCGGGACCGGCACGGGCGGTTCGACCCGGCGCTGATCGACAAGTACCCGCGGCGGTTTCCGGGTTTCGACGCCCAGATCGTGGCGCTGTACGCCCGCGGCATGAGCACACGCGACATCCAGGCGCACGTGCGCGAGCTGTACGGCGTGGACATCTCACCGGATCTGGTCTCGGCGGTCACCGACGCGGTGCTCGACGAGGTCGCGGCCTGGCAGAGCCGGCCGCTGGAATCGACCTACGCCTTCGTGTTCTTCGACGCCCTGCGCGTCAAGATCCGGGACGAAGGCATCGTGCGCAACAAGGCCGTGTACCTGGCCATCGGCATGCGCTGCGACGGCCGCAAGGAGATTCTGGGGCTGTGGATCGAGCAGGCCGAGGGCGCGAAGTTCTGGCTGCGCGTGATGACCGAGCTCAAGACCCGCGGCGTCAACGACATCCTAATCTGTAGTAGTCACGACTTAGTCTGACAGACGGTCCTGGTCTCCGTACACTGCGGTGCAAACCGCGATCAGACGGACACAGGAGATGACGCAGACGCAGAAGGTGATTCGGGCGAAGGCCGGGGTGCTGGAGCTGGCCAAACAGTTGGGGAATGTGAGCCAGGCCTGCCGGGTGATGGGCTACAGCCGCGACAGCTTCAACCGCTTCAAGGAGCTGTACGAGAAGGGCGGCGAACTGGCGCTGCAGGAGATTTCGCGGCGCAAGCCGATCCTGAAGAATCGGGTGGCGCCGGAAATCGAGGAGGCGGTCGTGGAGATGGCCCTGGAGCAGCCGGCGTTCGGTCAGGTGCGGGTGGCCAACGAGCTGGCGAAGAAAGGGCTGTCGATCTCGCCGGCGGGCGTGCGCTGCGTGTGGCAGCGGCACGACCTCGAGACGATGAAGAAGCGCCTCAAGGCGCTGGAAGCGAGGGCCGCGCAGGAGGGTGCGGTCCTGACCGAGGCGCAGGTCGTCGCGCTCGAGAAGGCCAAGGCCGAGAAGGAAACGCACGGCGAATTCGAAAGCGAGCATCCGGGCTACTGCGGCGCTCAGGACACGTTTTATGTCGGCAATCTCAAGGGGGTCGGCCGGATTTATCAGCAGACCTTCGTGGACACGTACAGCAAGGTGGCATTCACCAAGCTGTATGACCGCAAGACGCCGATCATGGCGGCGGACCTGCTCAACGACCGGGTGGTGCCGTTCTTCGACGAGCACGACATCCGGCTGCTGCGCGTGCTGACCGACCGCGGGACGGAGTATTGCGGCAATCCGGAGCGCCACGAATACGAGCTGTACCTGGCGGTCGAGGATATCGACCACAGCCGCACCAAGGTAAAGAACCCGCAGACCCACGGCATCGTCGAGCGGTTCCACAAGACCATCCTCGACGAGTTTTACCGCGTGGCCTTTCGCAAGAAGATCTACCGGACGCTCGAGGCGCTGCAGGCGGATCTGGATGCGTGGCTCAGGGGCTACAACGAGGAGCGGCCGCATCAGGGGCGCTGGCGTAAGCTTCCCCGCCGCGGCGACAACATGAACCGCGGAGACTGGGCCGAGCTGTCAGATGAAGTAGTGGTTACTACACCCTCGGCGGCTGAGATCTAATCGGGCACTCGCTCGAAGCTTCGGACCCCATCGGCGACGTGATGCCAGGGCTGGCGGTCGCAGGTAAAGATGGCTAGCTGTGGGTTGCCGAACACTGCAGGGTCGTCGAGCGTACCGCGCTTGAGGATCGCAACGCCGGGGAGAGCGGGCGACCGAGACACCAGCTGCGTGCCACATTCGCCGCAGAACTCACGAGTCACCGGTGAGTTCAGATCTGAGCGCGTGAAGCGCTTGGGTTCTCCGACTACGTATCGAAATCCCGTCTCGGGGATGCCGACGAAAACGTTCGGGTTGCCGCCGGAGAAGTACTGGCATTCGCGGCAATGACACTGGGCGTTGATCACAGGCGCGGCGCTGATCTCGTAGCGTATCGCGCCGCAGTAGCAATGTCCGGTATGCATCATGGGGGCTATCCTCGAATCGTCCGATGGCTTTAGTCGAGCGTGTACGTTCGCCGCATTATCGCTCCTCAGATCGCCTTGTGGACCATGCCGCCGTCGACCACCAGCTCGGCGCCGGTCATGTAGCTGCTGGCATCGCTGGCGAGCAGCAGCAGCGGACCGTCGAGTTCTTCGAGCCGGCCGAGCCGGC